>DNPN01000232.1 GCA_003501385.1 Rhizobium sp.
CACGTTTTGTGAACGATGCTATAATACCAAGGCTCGAAGATCCTGAAGCATCCTCGCCTTGAATGCATTGCAAATATCTCAAATGCATCAGGTGCTTGAGATATTTGCAAACGGGATACCAAGAGCCATTTTCAATGAATCTTGGTATACGTGAGGAGATTCCATGCGAAACCGATATAGCTAGCTCTGAAAAAGCAACCGCCTGCAATGTCCAATAGACGAACGCAATCAGCTCACCCTTTATGGCAACATTCCAATATCTTCAAGCCAATCTTCGGCAAGGGCGGGCCATTTGGTAATAGGTTGATTTGTTTTCCTGATTCCAAATGCGTGGCCACCCTTGGCAAAAACGTGAACCTCTGTATCAACGCCTGCATCATAAAGAGCACGTGCATAAACAAGGCTATTGCATACATCATCCACGGGGTCTTGCCACGACTGCAAAAGGAAAGTGGGTGGTGCCTGCTTTGTCACATGAGGCATTGTTTTGAGCGTCTTTCTGTCGTCACACATATGTCCGGGATAAAGCGCAATAGCGAAATCGGGACGACTGCTGATCTTATCGATGGCGTCAACAGGTTCATAGGCTGGCTCAAACAGGTTGCTCGTTTCAGCAACCAGATAGCCTCCAGACGACATCCCTAAAACGCCGATCTTTTGCGGGTCAATATTGAGTTCTTTGGCGCGCGCCCTGACAAGCCGAATTGTGCGTTGCGCGTCTTGAACAGCAAAAGAAACTTTAGGTGTAATCCTGCATCTACAAGTCTTATCCCAATAGTCTGCACTTCTCGGAACCCTGTATTTAGAGAGCACGCATGTTATACCTTTAGCCGTGATCCAGTCGCAGAGCTCCGTACCTTCAATATCCATTGCCAAAATCCGAAAACCACCCCCCGGAAACACAACCACTGCCACACCCGTGTTTTTACCCCGAGACGGAAATATTGTCATTGTTGGTTGGCTGACATTCATAATCGTTTGCGTGCCTGGTTTCAGGCTCTCAGCTGGCAGAACCACACCTTGCATATCCGGCGCGTCCTTTGGCCAAATCGGAATTTGCTGTAAACCTGATGGCGGCTGCCATACCTCATCAGCATTCGCCTGAAAGTTCGTTACGGCGAAACTGATCACGATCCACAGGAGAAAAAGAGCGATGAGTGACATTCTGTTGAAGGGCATTCTCTTTCTCTCCCACAATCGCACACATCCCCGAACACTACATATGGGTTCGAGGCATATTTGTGACGGATTGTCATGATTTCCGTGACGGCATACGTCACTCGTAAACGGAGCAACGTGAGACAGAAGCAGAAGCGTAACCGAAAATTATTGTGATATCACAATGTATTCTAACGTTTCGGCAAAACGGTTTATATCCACGTATGCAATGTTACACCGAAATCCCGGTGTAGCAAAAACAAACAAAAAACCTAAAGAAATCTATGGAAATGGAGGCCTCGCCCGGACTAGGGGCATTCAACGCCTTCAAACCCTTGCAGGCCCCATTGCTACAAAAAGCCCAAAATATTTTCTCTGAAAAATCAACGCCGAGTGCCACACCCTGCCACACTCTTTTGCTGCTCAAGGCGACCATTCTTGACTCTGAGAAGTCCAGAACATAACATGAACAATAATGCAGATAATTTCTCTCTGCACAGGAGTTAGATGATATGCGCACCCAATTTGAGACGCCGGATGCAGATCCGGTTGAGCATCTTATTGTCTGGCATGACGGCGATGTGAAAGCCGCGATCAAGACCTTGCTGGATGATATTCAAGATTTGCGCCTGCAATTGGCACTGGCGTCGTGCGCAATCAGCAAAGGTTACACGCGAGGCTGGTTGCCGGATGACGATAGTAAGGGCGCTCCATAGGTATTGCAGCAGCCCCATTCTGCTATTCTGCTTAGGCGGTCCTTAGGCTTAAACATTTTTTCAATCGGACCGATCGTTCATTGGCAAATGTGGAAGCCCAAGCTCTTGCAGAAACTTGTTGTGCTTTGCCGTAGCCTCTATAACCTGCTTCTCGATCTCGACCAACGCCCTATGTGTGGATGACAGATCAATTTCTTCTTCTCCCACAGCCGTGCTGATGTACCGGGAGATATTGAGATTGTAGCCTTCCTCAGCAATGCGCTCCATGCTCACACGCTTAGAATAGCGGTCCGCCTCCTTGCGGAACTGATAAGTCTCGATGATTTTGCCGATATGCTCGTCTGTGAGTTGGTTCTGACGCTTGCCCCTCGCAAAGTGCTCGGCTGCGTTAATGAAGAGCACATCATCCGGCTTCTTACACTTCTTCAGTACGAGAATGCAGACTGGGATGCCGGTCGAGTAGAACAAGTTTGCAGGTAGGCCGATGACCGTGTCGATGTGACCATCCTTCAGCAGCTTGGTGCGGATGCGCTCTTCTGCCCCACCTCGGAAAAGTACGCCGTGAGGCAGGATGATGGCCATGACGCCATCATCCTTGAGATAGTGGAAACCGTGCAGCAAGAATGCAAAATCTGCCGCCGATTTGGGTGCCAGCCCGTAGTTTTTAAACCGTACATCGTCGCCCATCGCCTCCGTCGGCTCCCATCGCAGACTGAAGGGCGGGTTGGCCACGATGGCATCGAACGATGGCTTCTTGGCGGGGTTCAACTCGCGCAGGATATCCCAGTCGTTGGCAAGTGTGTCGCCGTGATAGATTTCGAATTCGGTGTCTTTTACGCCATGAAGCAGCATGTTCATGCGGGCGAGGTTGTAAGTGGTGATGTTCTTTTCTTGCCCGTAGATCTTACCGATGCCGTGCGGCCCCATGCGCTTGCGCACGTTCAGCAGCAGCGAGCCAGAACCGCAGGCAAAGTCGAGCACGCTTGCGAGCCGTTCCTTCTTTCCGGTTGCGGGTTCCTGGCTGTCCAGCGTCACGATTGCGGACAGAATGTCTGAAACCTGCTGCGGGGTATAGAATTCGCCTGCCTTTTTTCCTGAACCGGCGGCAAACTGGCCGATCAGATATTCATAGGCGTCGCCCAGGTGATCGACCTCGGACGAGAAATCAGCGAGCCCTTTGGCGATCTCTTTAATGATGGCGCAGAGTTTTGCATTGCGATCAGAGTAGGACCGGCCCAGCTTTTCAGAGGCGAGGTTGATTTCCGAGAACAACCCTCCGAACGTGCTCTGGAACGATTGCTCCTCAATGTACTTAAAGCCCGCCTGCAGAGTGTCCAATAGGTCCGGGTGATCGGTGCGCGCCATATGGGCGATATTCGCCCAGAGATGTCTAGGCTCGACCACATAATGCACCTTACGACGCATCTGCTTTTCGAACTCGGAAATGTCATCCGGGTTGTCCTCGTACCACGCCTGAAGCGGTGTGCTGGCACCTGTACGTTCAAGAACGTCAGAAAGATCAGGGTAGTCATGTCCCAGTTCACGCTTTGCGGCAGCTTCATAGTTGTCTGAAAGGTAGCGCAGAAACAGGAAAGACAGCATGTAGTCGCGGAAATCATCTGCGTTCATTGCACCGCGCAATGCGTCGGCGATGTTCCATAGCGTCTTGCCCAGTTGCTTTTGGGTTTGGTCATTCATTGTGCGGGTACTTCCTCAAGGGCGGGCGCTGGTGCTGCAGGTTGGGCCGGAACAAGTACCGGCAGAGCGAACTCGAAGCGAGTAATGAATTCGCCCAAGATGCGCCGAAAAAGCTCCTTGTTGTCCTCGCCCATTTCGGTCGGTTCATGGATGGCATAGGCACCGTGGCTCAGCAGGTTCATGGCACGGTTGAACAGCGCCCTGTCTTCCTGGTTGTTGAGCGCCTTCAGACAGAACGCTATGCCCGTATGCCCAAAGAAAGAGGCCGTCTTCTCCATGACGCTGCGTAAGGCATTGAAATGGAAGGTATAGAGCTTTCCCTTTGTCGGATCCGCAGCGCGCTGCAATTCGGCCAAGGTGGCGACGTGGTGGAAGAAGGGCGTGTCATCGGTGGCTTGAATCGTGTAGGCACCGTCGCCATTTGGACGGTGCAGAAAATAGCGCTTGTGCGTGATGTTTGGATGGCCTTCAACACGCCGGCCCATTTCGTTGCACATCACGTTGAAGAATAGCGCGTGGTGCGAAGAGAAAATAACCTTGATCGGCGCTGCTGCACCATTGGCATCTTTGCGCGTGACAGCCCGACGGAGGAGCTTTGCCAGATCGCAGGCGACGGAAATGGCGTTGTTATCATCGAGCGACGAGATCGGATCGTCGATATAGAGGTACTTCTTTCCCTGATAGGATTCTTGGCCGTCAAGCATACGCTCGCAGATTGCCATGAATACGCACCAGATGAATATGTTCTGCTCGCCGCGTGACACCTTGATGTTGACCTCGCCGCCCTTTCGGAAGCTGACGAAATCGGGCTTTGAAATGGTCTCATTGCCCTGCTGAACATCCTTGTAGGTGAAGTCGAACTCGAAATCGGCGTAGCGGGAAAGATATTGGGCAATCGTCTCGTCCAGTGCAAGCTCCGTCATGGCGTTGAAGAAGGACGACTTTTCGTTCAATTGAAGGCGGCGCACGCTGTCGCCTTCAAGGTCGTTTTCCCAGACGAATAGATCCTCGGTAAAGGCATTGAAATAAAGCGTGTCGGGCGTGCCGGTCGGGTTCTTCTTGTTCTTGCGCTTGCCCGCGTCCTTGAACTCCATCGACAAACGTGTCTTGCCGGTGCGGTTATAGGCGTAGATCAAGAGAAGCGAGATCGGCTTCGCGGGGTTGTTCAGATCGTCACGAAGCCGGGCCACCAAGGTCTTCAGGTTCTTGTAGGGGCTCATGCGTCACTCTCCCCGATTTGGGGGAAAAGCTGCTGCAACAGCCCCTTCTTGTGGGTCCTGAGCATGCTGAGCTTCTGGGTTTCGGCGGCGATGAGGTCGTCGAGGGAGGATAGGCAGTCGGCGATGCGTTGTTGTTCAGATCGATTCGGCAAGAGAAAGTTGAACGGAATAATGTGCTTATTATTGATCTGCGGAATTGTCGAGGTATCTGAAAGGTGAGAGAGCCCCACATTGGAAAGATAATAATATAAAAATTCAGAAATAATTTTTCTACTTGGAGTTATCGCCATCAAATTCGTATCCATCAGAATTTCTTTTGCGGTTATCCTAATTTTGTTGAGCTCAATAGCAGCTCCACGCTTTGGAAATATAATTGAATTAGTTGGAACTGCGCCGGAAGATTCATTGCAAAACTCCCTGCCTGTGATCTGATACTTGGCACAATTGTTTAGGTCATCCACTTTCACAAAGGGGTATTTGCCTGCTGATGAAAGCATGAAATTTGATGGACTGCCTCCACTACCGATCGCTACGTAGTCGCCAAGCTTGGCATTCACCCACTCCGCCTCGCCCTCAAACTCAGGGAAGCGGAGGCGGGGTTGGGTGTCTCCTTCCTGGGGGAAAAGCCGCTGCATCAGGCCCTTCTTGTCGGCCTTCAGCGCCTCCACCTTCCGCCCTTGCGCGGCAATCAGCGCATCAGCCGAGTACAGAAGATCGGCGATTTTTTGTTGTTCGCCTTCCTCCTTGGGTAGCGCCATCTTGCCAGAGAGAAAGGTAGCGTTGGTAATCTGAAGCGTGTTCTTCGCGCCCTTTTGGCAGAGCGGCGAAAGGAAAGCCTGAGCGCGCTCTGGGGTCTCGAAAAAGGCTTCGATCATCAAGCCCACATGCGGGTTCTTGGGCGTGAATACACCATAAAGCGGTGAAAGTGCCACTCCCCCCGCAAACTTGCACTGCTTGACGATGCCGAAGGGAAACGCCTTCAGCGGGCTCTTCGTGTAGACCACATCAGAGCGATGCCCTACATTGTAGCGGGATGTGTCAGCGGCAGCGAAACTGCGTCCCAGATGCTCGATCTGGTTGACGATTCCACTCTCCATCGAAACCGAGAAAACATCATGGCCAGCGGCATTCTTGACTTTGTGCTCCGTCAGAACGCTCGATAGCGGCTCATGAGCCCAAGGGCCAGAGAACCCCGGAAAGCGTCGCTCGGGGATCAGCGAAGCAGACGATTTCCTCTTACTGCTCATAAGCGCTCAACCCCGAAATTTCGCGTCCACCAGCCCGCTTCAGCAGCAGTGGCATCAGATCAGTCATCAAGTCCAGTTCCTTCACCCGTCGTGCTTTCCAGTTCAGACCAAGGGGTTCCATAAGATCGGTCAGCGCCTCTCCGTCGAAGATCATACGTTGTAGGATGGTATCGACGAAACCTTGCAGCGCATCGATGGCCAAGCCGTGCCTGTCTGCGATGTCTGCCAGTTCCGCCGCGTTCTTCTCCACCTTGAAACGGGTGTAACCGTCGCGGATGGCCTTTTCGCTGAGGCCCTCGCCAGCCTTGAGGGTGTTGATATAGGCTGCGATATCCTCACGCTCGTCCATGAATTTGGCATCGGACTGGATGAGGCCGATCAGCTCTTGGCGGCTCATATTCTGCTTGCCGGGTGTAGCTTCAGAATAGCGAGCGATCAAACCCATGATGTAGTCATAATCGATAACGGCTGAGGCGAAGAGGACGAACTCGAAATCAAGCTGGTCCGCTTCCTGTGTCGGCTTGTCAGCACCCTTGCTCTGCTGAGCCCGGAGTCGTTGCGCTGTTTCGAGATAGGCACCGCGGAAGCCTAACAGGTTGTCGCGCGGCAAGATTTGTTCGATGGCTTTACGGTTTTCGTCAGTCAGGTCGGTGTACTGGTCAAGCTGGGTCTTAAGTCGCTGGACTTCCTTGAAATGCTCGATAAATGCCGCACGGGCCGCGTCGCCTTTGAGGTTAGGTACCTCTTCGGGCGCGCAGTCTAGGCCCTGCGACTTCATGAACGTATCTAGCTTCTGAAATGCGGTCTCAAGTTTCTGAATAACCACTGGGGCCTTGTCCACCAACCAGATTTCGCGAGCTTTTTCGGCCGCAGCCTCACCAGAGAAAAGGGCGATGGCGGCATCAACAGCGTCCTGTTGTTGCCGGAAGTCGAGGATATTACCGTAGGGTTTCGTGGCGTTTAGCACGCGATTGGTGCGGGAAAAGGCCTGAATCAATCCATGATACTTCAGGTTCTTGTCAACATATAGCGTGTTGAGGAACTTGGAGTCAAAGCCGGTCAACAGCATGTCCACGACAATCGTTATGTCGATTTTGTGGTGTGGCTGATTGGGGTAAGCCTTCTTGAGGTCGGCATCCGGCCATTGCTGATCTTTAATGCGCTTCTGCACATCTTGGTAATAGAGGTCGAATTCCCCAATCTTGTGGTTGGTGCCGTAATGGGCGTTGTAGTCGTCAAGGATCGCTATCAGAGCTTTCTTTTTTGCCTCATTTTCCTTCTTCTTGTTTTCTCCATCTTCGCCCTTTTGAAGCTCGTACTCGCTGGATTCCTGAGGCAGATCTTCCTGAAGCTGCTTCACATCAGCGTTGCCTTCAGCAGGTGGCGAGTAAACGCAGGCGATATTCAACGGCTGGAAGTTGGCATCGGCTGCCTGCTTCTCGGCCTGCATGGTCTTGAAAAGGTTGTAATACTCAATGGCGTCATTGATTGACGATGTAGCGAGCAACGCATTGAACCGGCGCTCACCGGTGGCCGAGTCGTGTTTCGCGAAGATCGCCTCAATGACCGCCTTCTTGGAGAGAGGCTCGCCCGGTTTAGGTAAGGTTTTGCCTTGCGGCTTGAAGTAATCAACATGGAAACGAAGAACGTTACCGTCCTCAATAGCGTGGGTGATTGTGTAGGTGTGAAGGCGCTGCTGGAAGAGGTCTTCTGTCGTCTTCATGCTAGCCTGGGTGTCTTCGATCTTTTGCTGTGCAGCGTTCTTCTCAAAGATGGGGGTTCCAGTGAAACCGAAGAGCTGGGCGCGCGGGAAGAACTCTTTGATAGCCTTATGGTTCTCACCGAATTGTGACCGGTGGCATTCGTCGAAGATGAAGGCGATCCGCTTATCGCGCAGGGGTTCCAGCTGTTCCTTGAAGCTCTTTTTGCCGTCTTTCCTCTGCTGATTGTTGCGCCTGCTGTTCTCGTCAAGCGCGAGGCCAAGCTTCTGGATCGTGCAGACGATGACCTTGTCGGCGTGGTCGTCGGAAAGTAGGCGACGAACGAGGGAGGCGGTATTGGTGTTTTCTTCGACGCACCCCTCCTGGAATCTGTTGAACTCCTCGCGCGTCTGCCGGTCAAGGTCCTTGCGGTCCACGACAAAGAGGCACTTTTCGATATCAGGATTATCTTTGAGGAGCGTTGACGCCTTAAAAGAGGTAAGTGTCTTGCCACTGCCCGTCGTGTGCCAGATGTAGCCGTTGCCGCAGGCCTGGCGGGTGCAGGCCAC
>DNPN01000036.1:0-1901 GCA_003501385.1 Rhizobium sp.
TACTGCATAATTCCTTAAATCGGAATCGATTTGAGGAGAAAATTATGTAGCAGATATAAAGGGCTACAGCGAACCTTTGTGCGCCATATATGGCGCACGGCGCTGTAGAGTCTGTCTGGTTCAATCTGAACCTGACAGACTCTAGCGCCGTTTTCGTTGGGGCAGGAGAGAATTCAAGGTTAAATATCCCCTAACGAATACGGCGCAATTGTAGTGCGCAGCTTAAGCCCGATTTTATTCGTGAATGATAATCTCCAGCCAGTTTCAATCTGGTTGTTCAACGTATATGAATAGGCTTAGCCAAAACACAGTTGCCGAATTTGATGGCGAGGAACAGATCAATACAGCCCGTCTGATTCATCGGGTTCGCAGTGATCTTGCCGGACATTTGCTGCGTCTTGGGCCATCCCAGCTGAATGATGAGTTCAACCCGATGAATCTGATTGCCGCCGCAGAGCAAATTGCTCGCAAAAAGACCATGTTCGGCATATCGGTCTTCGATCTGTCTTGGGCGTCTGGCTTAAGCCTCATGGCCCAATATGCGGCCACGCCCGGTGCGCACACAAAAGTGTCATTTCTCAACGCCAACAACGTCAACATCATGTTGCAGGACCCTGCTTTTTTTGATGTCCTTCAACGTCATATTGTCTTGCCAGATGGTATTGGCATTGATCTGGCTGCGAAAGCTTTGGATGGCGAGGCATTTGCTGCCAATCTCAATGGCACGGATTTTATCCCGGCCTTGCTGACCTACATCGAAACGCCGCGCCGCATCGGCTTGCTGGGTGCCAAGCCCGGCGTGCTGGCTGGCGCGATTGCCAGCTTCAGACGGCATACGCCCTGGCATCAGTTTATTCCAGTCGCTGACGGCTATTTCGATCAAGACGAATTGCCGGTGATCTTGCAGCGCTTGGCCGAGCAGGATGTTGATATTCTGCTGGTGGCAATGGGAACGCCGCTTCAGGAAAAATGGATTGAAGAGCACATCAACGAGAGCCACGCCCGCTTGGTATTTGGTGTTGGTGCCTTGTTTGATTTTGTCTCAGGCACCATGCCGCGGGCACCTGTGTGGATGCGCAAGCTGCGTTGCGAGTGGATCTATCGGTTAACGCGCGAACCTGGCCGTCTTTGGCGCCGTTATGTCATCGGTATTCCGGTTTTTCTCATGCATGTGTTGCGTTTCAAGCGAAAGCTTCGGCGCGATACGCAATGAACAGCGCGTGATTTGCGCGGAAATTCTGTCTCGGTGATGTTTTTTCTTTTGATGCGGCCTCGACGGTGCTAGCTACAGCCAACCGATGAGGCTTTCAGCAAAAGGAATGCAGACGTGGCAACGGTGATTGACGGAAAACAGGTGGCGGCTTCGGTCATTGAGGCCATCAAGGCAAGCTCGGACGCTTTTGTGAACGAGACCGGCAACAAGATCGGTCTGGCTGTGGTGATCGTTGGTGAAGATCCTGCCAGCCATGCCTACGTCAATTCCAAGGGCAAGATGGCTAAGCAATGTGGCTTCAACTCGATCCAGCATACGCTGCCGGAACAGACAACACAGGAAGAACTGCTTTCCCTCGTTGCTGATTTGAACAATGATTCTAGCATTCACGGCATTCTGGTGCAGCTGCCTCTGCCGAAGCATTTTGATTCCGATGCCATTATCCAGTCCATCCTACCGGAAAAGGATGTTGATGGTCTGCATATCGTCAACGCGGGCAAGCTGGCCACGGGCGATCTCGAAACCGGCCTGATTTCCTGTACGCCGGCGGGGTCCATGTTATTGGTGCGCAAAATCCATGGTGAAGACCTTTCTGGCCTCAATGCCCTGGTGATTGGCCGCTCCAACCTGTTTGGCAAGCCGATGGCGCAACTGTTGCTCAACGCCAATGCCACCGTGACCATGGCCC
>DNPN01000036.1:2147-2345 GCA_003501385.1 Rhizobium sp.
ATGCCACCGTGACCATGGCCCATTCCCGCAGCCGCGATTTGCCAGCCCTTGCGCGTCAGGCTGATATTCTGGTGGCTGCCGTTGGCCGCCCGGAAATGGTCAAGGCCGACTGGATCAAGGACGGTGCCACGGTGATTGATGTTGGCATCAACCGCGTTGCCGCGCCTGAAAAAGGCGAGGGCAAGACCAAGCTGGTGG
>DNPN01000036.1:2389-11968 GCA_003501385.1 Rhizobium sp.
GCCGATGGCGCAATTGCTGCTGGCCGCAAATGCCACGGTAACGATTGCCCATTCACGCACAAAGGATCTCGCCAGCGTCTGCCGCGCTGCCGATGTTCTGGTTGCCGCCGTTGGCCGTCCGCAGATGGTCAAGGCCGATTGGGTCAAGCCAGGTGCCACCGTCATCGATGTCGGCATCAATCGCGTTGACGCGCCTGAAAAGGGCGAGGGCAAGACCAAGCTGGTGGGCGATGTCGCTTTTGCTGAATGCGAACCCAAAGCCGGTGCCATCAGCCCCGTGCCCGGCGGTGTTGGCCCGATGACCATTGCCATGCTGATGGCCAACACAGTGATCACCGCCTATCGCACCGCAGGCAAGGTTGCGCCAAAATTCTAACGCTTATGCTGTGGTGCAGGGCCGGTGGAGGCCCTGACCACAAGCTCGGCCTGCCAGATTTCCTGCAAGGGTGGCCCGGTGTTTGGCTCGGACAATTCGGCAATCAGCCGCTCGGCCACACGCCGACCTGCATCGCGCAAGGATGAGCGCGTGGTGGTGAGCGGCACGCGAAAATGCTCTGGTTTCAGCAAGGGCAGGTCATCGTCATGAGCGATCAGGGAAATATCCTCTCCCACCACCAATCCCGCATCATTGATGGCCCGCACGGCACCCAGCGCCAGAACCGTACTGGCGCATAGAATGGCTGTTGGCACCTGCGGCTGGCGCAACAGTGCCGTCATGGCCTGATAGCCGCGCTCATCCGTCATCACGCTGTTGCTGATGGCCTGTGGGGGCAGGTTGAGGCCTGCTGTCTTTAACGCCTGCTCCACCCCCCGCTGACGCCGCAGGGCAAAATCCAGCTCCGATGGCCCGTTCAGCAGCGCAAAATGCTGATGGCCAAGACCGAGCAGCAATCTGGTGGCAGAGGCAAAAGCCCCTTCATTATCGACATCCAGATAGGGGTAATCCTCAGCCAGCCCCATGGAGCGCCCGTGAACAATGAAGGGAACCGAGAGCGATTTCGCCATGGCAATGCGCGGGTCATTGGCCTTCAGATAAGCCAGATAATAGGCATCCACCGCGCCGCTATGCACCAGCCCGCGTATAGCCTGTTCCTCTTTTGAGGGATGGGCGGGGATGATGACGAAATGAAATTCATGGGCCAGACATTCCTGCGCCAGCCCGTTTTGAAACTCGGCAAAGTGAATATCGGAAAGACTATCATCCGAAACGGGCATGACCAGACCCAGAGAACCCGCCTTGCCCGTTGCCAGTCTCAGCGCCGCACGATTGGGGCGATAGCCTGTCTCTACGGCAGCCTTCATCACCCGCTCGCGTGTTTCTTCATTGACCTCTGGATAGCCGTTGAGCGCACGGCTAATGGTGGTCTGCGACAGACCCAGCAGCTGCGACAATTGTTTCAGATTCACCGGTGTTTTGCCTCCCAAAGCGCTTTTGTAGATTACTAGCCTGAGCGAGAGGCGCAACGAAAAATAACAATTGTCCAGCAAAAACGCTTCTTTTGAAACTTGCACAAAAGGGCTTGACTCGGTGCGGATCTATCGAAAGAATTGCCAACCAAAGCGCTTTGAAAGGCTGAGGCTGCGACGCAGGTAGGACGGTTGCAGCATTCGGCAAAGCGAGGGATTGGAGCAAGGGAGGCTTTCCATGAAAACCCATTTGTATTTAGGGGTGGCTGCATTGTGCCTTATGGCGGGCAATGCAGGCGCTGTGGACTTGAAGTTCAAGCCGGGCGAAGACAAGAAGTTCAATTGGGCCAGCTATGAGGCTTTTTCCAAGGCCCATCCGCTCAAAGGTCAGACGCTGACGATTTTCGGCCCATGGCGCGGCGAAGATCAGGCGCTGTTTGAGAGCGTGTTGAATTATTTCCGCGAAGCCACGGGCGCGGATGTCAAATACTCCTCCTCGGAAAATTACGAGCAGCAGATTGTTATTGATACGCAGGCTGGTAGCCCGCCCAACATCGCCATTCTGCCGCAACCGGGCCTGATTGCTGACCTCGCCTCGAAGGGCGCGCTGGTGCCGTTGGCTGATGACACCAAAAAATGGTTGCTGGACAATTACGCTGCTGGCCAGTCCTGGGTGGATCTATCCACTTACAAGGGCAAGGATGGCAAGGAAGCGATCTATGGCTTCCCCTACAAGATCGATGTCAAATCCCTGATCTGGTACGTGCCGGAAAACTTTGAGGATGCGGGCTATAAAGTGCCCAAAACCATGGAAGAGCTGAAGGCGCTGACCGAGAAGATCGCAGCCGATGGCGGCGTTCCATGGTGCATCGGTCTGGGTTCTGGTGGAGCCACCGGCTGGCCTGCCACCGACTGGGTGGAAGATATGATGCTGCGGCTCTACCCAGCCGACACCTACGACAAATGGGTGAGGAACGAGATCAAGTTTGACGATCCGAAGGTGGTGAAAGCCATTGAGGAATATGGCTGGTTCTCGCGCAATCCGAAATTTGTTGATGGCGGCACGGCAGGCGTGGCCTCCACCGATTTCCGCGATAGCCCCAAAGGCCTGTTTACCTCGCCACCGAAATGCTACCTGCACCATCAGGCCTCTTTCGTGCCGTCCTTCTTCCCCACGGGCAAGGTGGTTGGGCAGGATGTCGATTTCTTCCCGACGCCGAATTACGCCAGCAAGCCAGAGCTGGGCAATCCGGTGGAAGGCGCTGGCACGCTCGCGATGATCACCAAGGATTCGCCCGCTTCCAAGGCGTTTATTGAATTCCTGAAAACCCCGATTGCTCATGAAGTCTGGATGGCACAATCCAGCTTCCTGACGCCGTACAAGGCGGCCAATCAGGATGATTACGCCAATGAGCCAATGAAGAAACAGGGGCAGATTTTGCTCAACGCCACCACCTTCCGCTTTGATGGCTCCGACCTGATGCCCGGCAAGATCGGCGCAGGTGCCTTCTGGACAGGCATGGTCGATTATGCGGGCGGCAAATCCGCCGATGATGTGGCCAAGAACATCCAGAAGGCTTGGGATGGGTTGAAGAAGTAACACCGGGTTGATGTGCCGCCACGTTCATTCGTGGCGGCACTTCCAAAACATCGGGCAGGGGAGGAGAGGGCTGTGGAGCAATTGCTCAGCGCATTGGTAACAATCCTGATTGGCGTGGGTGGAGCGCTGGTCTATTTTTTCGGATCAAACTTCATTCTGGATCGGATTTTTCCGGCCCACACTTCCGATCTCGCCCGCGCATCGCGCAATATGCGCATCGCCAGCATGGTGCGGCCATGGCTATTTCTGGGGCCTGCGCTGCTATCCTTGGGCGTTTATCTGGTCTATCCGCTGTTTGCCTCGATTGCCTATTCCTTCCATGGGCGCGATGGCACCGCATGGGTTGGGCTGGAGAATTATCGCTGGCTGCTGTCCAACCGCGAATTTCGCGAATCCATCCTCAATAATATTCTCTGGCTGATTGTGGTGCCAACCTTTGCCACCCTGTTTGGCCTGATCATTGCAGCGCTTACAGATCGCATCTGGTGGGGCAATATTGCCAAATCGCTGATCTTCATGCCCATGGCCATTTCCTTTGTCGGGGCCTCGGTGATCTGGAAATTCGTCTATGATTACCGCGATGCAGGCACCGCCCAGATCGGCTTGCTCAACGCCATCGTGGTCTATTTCGGCGGCAATCCGCAGGTGTGGATCTCGCTACCGTTCTGGAACAATTTGTTTTTAATGGTCATCCTTATCTGGATTCAAACCGGCTTTGCGATGGTGCTGCTGTCGGCAGCGCTACGTGGCATTTCGGAAGAAACCATTGAAGCGGCGGTGATTGACGGGGCCAACCCGTGGCAAATCTTCATCAAAATCAAAGTTCCGCAGATCTGGGGTACGATTGCCGTGGTCTGGACCACCATCACCATTCTGGTTTTGAAAGTGTTCGACATCGTTTTGGCAATGACCAATGGCCAATGGCAAAGCCAGGTGCTGGCCAACCTGATGTTTGACTGGATGTTCCGCGGCGGTGGCGATTTTGGCCGCGGTGCCGTGATTGCCGTGGTCATCATGGTCATGGTGGTGCCGATCATGATCTGGAATATCCGCAATGCGCGGCGCGAAATGGAAGGCCATTGAGATGCAAACAAGAGCCCTCTCGCCACTGAATATTGCCGTTCATCTCTCCGTTTTGCTGCTGGTGATTCTGTGGACGCTGCCCACGCTCGGCCTGCTGATCACGTCGCTGCGCGATAAAAACCAGATTGTCGCCTCCGGCTGGTGGACGGCGCTGGCCAGCTCCAGCCAGAATTCCATGTACCGCGCGCCGGGTGCTGAAGTGCAAAAGCAGGATGGCAACCTTTATGTGATTGCTGGAAACATTCTGGATGGCAAGGGCGGCAAAGTCACCGGCTTTGGCACCAACAGTCTGAAGCCGGAGGAGTTCAAACCCGGCGCAGTGGCAGACCTGAAAGACGGGGAGAAGCTGACGGTGGCTGACAATGGCGATTTTCGCTTGACATCGGACAAGAGCTTTGAAGGTAGCCGTGGCCAGCGCATTTTCTTCACTGACACCACGCCGCCGCGCTTCACGCTGGATAATTACCGCACCGTGCTTTCCGCCGAGGGCATTGGCAAATCCTTCATCAATTCTCTCACCGTCTCCATTCCAGCCACGATTATTCCCATTCTAGTGGCGGCTTTCGCGGCCTATGCGCTGGCGTGGATGCCTTTTCCGGGTCGCTCCTTGCTGCTGGCGGTGATTGTTGGGCTGTTGGTGGTGCCGCTGCAAATGTCGCTGATCCCGCTTCTCAGGATGTATAATGACATTGGCCTGTTCTTTGGCGTGCCCTCCAAGACCTATCTGGGCATTTGGCTGGCGCATATGGGCTTTGGTCTGCCGCTCGCCATCTATCTGCTGCGTAATTACATTGCGGGCCTGCCACGCGAAATCATGGAGTCTGCGCGGGTGGATGGAGCCAGTGATTTCGAGATCTTTATCAAGATCGTTTTGCCGCTCTCCTACCCCGCTCTCGCGTCCTTCTCCATCTTCCAGTTTCTCTGGACATGGAACGATTTGCTGGTGGCGATGGTTTTTCTAGGGACCGGCAATGATGAACTGGTGTTGACGGGCAGGCTTGTGAATCTTCTCGGCTCACGCGGTGGCAATTGGGAAATTCTCACCGCATCGGCCTTCATCACCATCATCGTGCCGGTTTTGGTGTTCTTTGTTTTGCAACGCTACCTCGTGCGCGGCCTTTTGGCTGGCTCGGTCAAGGGTGGTTGATGTTGCGTGTGATTTTACCTCTTCTGACAGGATGACTATTCATGAATGCAGTTTCTTCCCCGGTGTCTGCTGCCGATAAGGATTGGTGGCGCGGAGCGGTCATCTATCAGATCTACCCGCGCTCCTATCAGGATTCCAACGGCGACGGCATTGGCGATTTGAAGGGCATCACCGCCCGTCTGTCGCATGTGGCAAGCCTTGGGGCCGACGCCATCTGGATTTCACCGTTTTTCACGTCGCCGATGAAGGATTTCGGCTACGATGTGTCCAACTACATCGATGTCGATCCGATGTTCGGCTCCCTCAATGATTTTGACGCCTTGATTGCCGAGGCCCATCGCCTCGGCATCAAGGTGATGATCGATCTGGTGATCTCCCACACCTCCGATCAACACGCATGGTTTGTCGAGAGCCGTTCCAGCCGCATCAATGCCAAGTCTGACTGGTATGTCTGGTCTGACCCCAAGCCCGATGGCACCCCGCCCAACAATTGGCTGTCGATTTTCGGCGGCTCCGCCTGGGCGTGGGACCCATCGCGGATGCAATATTACCTGCATAACTTCCTCACCTCGCAGCCAGATCTCAACATGCACAATCCGCATGTGCAGGAAGCGGTGCTGGATGCCGTACGCTTCTGGTTGAAACGCGGCGTCGATGGCTTCCGCCTCGACACCATCAATTTCTATTTTCATGATCGGCAATTGCGCGACAATCCACCGCTGGCACCGGAGCGGCGCAATGCCGCCACCGCCCCGGCGGTGAACCCCTATAACTTTCAGGATCACATCTATGACAAGAATCAGCCGGAAAATCTGGCATTCCTGAAACGGTTCCGCGCCGTGCTGGAAGAGTTTCCGGCCATCGCCGCCGTGGGCGAAGTGGGCGATAGCCAATATGGTCTGGAGATCGTTGGTCAATACACCTCCGGCGATGACAAGATGCAGATGTGCTACGCCTTTGAGTTCCTCTCGCCCGATCCGCTCACGCCTGCACTGGTGGCCAACACACAAAAGGCCTTTCAGGATGCGGCCCCCGAAGGCTGGGCCTGCTGGGCCTTTTCCAATCATGATGTGGTGCGCCACGTCAGCCGGTGGGGTGCAGAGGTTGCCGACCGCACCGCCTTTGCCAAGCTGACAGCAGCGCTGTTGCTGACCCAGCGCGGCTCTGTCTGCATCTATCAAGGGGAAGAGCTGGGCCTGACCGAGGCCGATATTGCCTTTGAAGACCTGCAAGATCCCTATGGCATTCAGTTCTGGCCAGAATTCAAGGGTCGCGATGGCTGCCGTACGCCGATGGTCTGGGATAATCTCGCCCACCATGCCGGCTTCAGCAATGGCGAAAAGCCATGGTTGCCGATTCCGCTTGAGCATGCCCTCAATGCCGTGGCATCGCAGGAGGGCAAGGCTGAGAGTGTGCTGGAGCATTACCGGCGCTTCCTGCATTTCCGCAAAACCCTTCCGGCCTTGATCAAGGGCGAGGTCGCCTTCCACACCGTCACCGACACCGGGTTGGTCTATTCCCGCAGCTTTGACGGCGAGACGGTTCTGTGCGCTTTCAACCTGTCGCCGGATGCCGTGGAGCTGCCCTTGCCCGCCGGAGATTGGAACGAGCTGGAAGGCCACGGCTTTGATAGCGAAGCCGTGGGCGGCAAAATCAGCCTGCCGGGCTGGGGTGCCTATTTCGCGCAGCAGATTCAATAAAAGAAACGGGGAGGGGAGATCATGGCAAGTCTGGTTCTGAAAGACATCCGCAAAGCGTACGGTGAGGTCAAGGTGCTGCATGGCATTGACCTCGAAATTGCAAAGGGGGAATTCGTGGTGTTTGTCGGCCCGTCGGGCTGCGGCAAATCCACCCTTCTTCGTATGATCGCGGGCCTGGAAGAGATTACCAGCGGCGAGATGACCATTGATGGCCAGCTCGTCAATCAGGTGCCGCCGTCCAAGCGCGGCATTGCCATGGTCTTCCAATCCTACGCGCTCTATCCCCACATGAGCGTGTACGACAACATGGCCTTTGGCATGCGCATAGCAGGCGAGAGCAAGGTGGAGATTGACCGGCGGGTGCGTGGGGCGGCCGCCATTCTTCAGCTTGAAAAATACCTTGATCGCCTGCCCAAGGCACTCTCCGGTGGCCAGCGCCAGCGCGTGGCCATTGGCCGCGCGATTTGCCGCGATCCCAAGGTCTTTTTGTTTGATGAGCCGCTCTCCAATCTGGATGCAGCACTTCGGGTGGCCACCCGCATCGAGATCGCCAAGCTCAACGAGCAAATGGCCGATACCACCATGATCTACGTGACACACGATCAGGTCGAGGCCATGACCCTGGCAGACCGGATTGTGGTGCTCTCAGCTGGCCGCATCGAGCAGGTGGGTGCCCCGCTGGAACTGTATGAACGGCCCGCCAATCTGTTTGTAGCGCAGTTCATTGGCTCACCGGCCATGAATATTCTGCCTGCCACCATCATCGAGGGTGGAGAGATTACGCGGATTGCCTTACGGGACAAATCGGTGATTTCGGTTCCCATCGCAACAAAGGCTGAAGACGCAGGCAAGGCCGCCAGCTTTGGCGTGCGTCCGGAAGACTTGATCATCGCGAATGGGGAAGCAGCTTTGTTCGAGGGCACGGTGTCACTGGTTGAGGCCTTGGGCGAAGTCACCATGCTTTATGTGGATGGACCCGTGGAAGATCAACCCGTTGTGGTCAAACTGCCGGGCATTGCCTCCATCACCAAGGGTAACAGATTACGCTTTGCTGCAAACCCGAAGAAGCTTCACCTTTTTGATGCTGCGGGGAAAACCTACAAATTTTCGTTGTGAATATTGTGACTGTCTTAACCACGCAAATAAAGATGCTCTTCCCCTGAATAATGGTGGGTTCCTGAAATCATTTTCTGTTAAGATCCATCTCCTAGCGTAAGATCCCAGTATAAGACGTGGTGGGGTGACGAACATGAGTATGGTTGGTGGTGGGACAAACTATCTGCGGCGCGAAGAGTCTTTTATGTATGACCGTGAAAACCGGTTTCGCATGGAAGACACGATGAACGCCGGACGCATCGAATACACCGAAAAGGGCATGACCCATGTGGCATCGCGTCGGTGTGATGTGATCCGGATCTCGCTCAGTGGTGCGGTGATTTCACTTCTCACCCAGTTCAATCTCCCCAAGCAGTTTTATCTGGATATTCCGGATGCGCGAATCAGCAAAGTTGGCAGTTTGTTGATGAAGACTTTTTCAAACAACACGGCCGAGGTTCGGTTTTTACGCCTGATGACCCAGAAGGAGCTGGACAGAATTTTTGTGTTCAGCACCCACCCAGCCCATAAAGACCGGGTTTTGGATGTGCGTTCCTGGTAAACTTTTTGGGATACAAATCGTGATTGGAAAAGGGCGGCTTTGGCCGCCCTTTTGTTTTTCCAGCAAAAATCGCCAAAATTCTGCTCGTTTTCGTGCCTAACCGTTGCCATCGAGACAGAATGAACGGTTTTGTAAACTCTTTAGTTACCAAGTTTCTTCATCCTTTATCTCATGTGCATGTATCTGGGTGGCTGGTCAGGCTGATCCAAAGGCGTGCTGTGTTGAATAAGGGTGTGGCATGTGAGCCGCCGGTCCCCTGTCGGGCTGTTTGTGTAACGAGTTGCGAGTATGGCGTTGGCGATGGATTTTTTCCCGGGTGCTCATGGTGCTCGGCGCGGAGCATCCTCTCTTGTGCCCCGGTTGATGTCAGGTGCGGCACTGGTCGGCGGTGGATTGGCGGCAAGTCTATGTATAGCTGTGACATTTGGTGCCTTGCATGGGTTGGGCACATCGTCTGGCGCAAAGATGGGGTCCTATTCCCGTGACATGGCATCGGAATTTCGTGCCAGTTTGATGATGCCCAAGGCACCCGTTGTGCCAATGCATGAGCGCGTTGCTTTGCAAAACCGCGTTGTCCCGAATTGGAATGATCAGGCCCGGCAAAAGCAGGATGTTGCTCAGGCCGCGCCGCAGTCCAGACCGCTTGATCTCGCTGGTCGTGCCATTCTTGAGCAGGCACTGGCCGTGTCCATTGCCGAGCGGGCACTGGCAGATCGCTGGAACAGTGACACGGGTGCGCAAATTGCGCTCTCTGCCATCAAACCTGCTGTTCCCGTTATGCCTGAAGAGCAGGTTGCTGCTGCGATTTTGAAAAATGCAGCCCCGCTGACGCTGGCGCAAGCCTTGCCCGTGCAATTGCAACCGGCGGCACCGATACTGGAGGCAGAGCCCACCCGCCCGGCCGTTCAGGTGGCCATGTTGCCCAATACCGGGCCTGCACCCGTCATGCGTCCGCGCGAAGATCCGTTTGTGAAGGTGTTGGCGG
>DNPN01000168.1:0-6800 GCA_003501385.1 Rhizobium sp.
TCATCAGGCTTGAGTTCTTATTTAGCCGCATGTACGTTATCGTTTTATTGAGGACAATAAAACGCGACATGCTTTAGAGTTTGTCAGGGAAAAGTGGAACCCGGTTTTCCCGAAAAGACAAACGAAAACAAGATAGTTTAGAGTCTGTCTGGTTCAATCTGAACCTGACAGACTCTAAACCGCAGCCCCGGTGGCTGCGGCGGCAATCAGCACAAAGCCCAGCAAGATGCGGTAGATCACGAAAGGCCAAGTGGAGAACCGCTCCAGAAAACGCATCAGGCCCCAGATGGCGATGAGCGAGGAAATACCGCCGGCAATCAGGCCCACGGCCAGAAGCGCCCAGCCATGAGCATCCAGTGACAGCTTATGCAGTTCCCAGATTTCCTTCAAACCCGCCAGCAAAATCGCAGGCAGACCAAGAAGGAAGGAAAACCGCGCTGCTTCCTCACGCTTGAAGCCCAAGGCCAAAGCTGCCGTGATGGTGCCGCCGGAGCGGGATACGCCGGGAATGAGAGCTGCTGCCTGCGCAATGCCCACCAGAATGATATCGAGAGGGCGAATGCTGGGCAGATCACGCCTATGCTTGGCCAAAAGCTCGGTTGCCGCCAGCAGGCCACCCATGACAATACAGGCAATGCCCACGGCCCAGAGGCTGCGCAGCGGTGAATCACAGCTATTGAGGCTGTGCGACAGGGCAAGACCGGCAATCACAATCGGAATGGTGCCGATGATGATCCAAAGCACCAGCTGGAAGCTGAAATCATTATAATCACGCCGCTTCAAGGCGCTGACAGAGCCGCTGGCAAGCCCGAAAATATCGCGCCAGAAATAGCTGATAACGCCCACCAGAGCCGCCATCTGCATGGCCGCTGAAAAGGCAGCGCCCGGATCGGGCCAGCCCAACAGCGCAGGCACCACCCGCATATGGGCTGAGGACGAGACCGGAACCAGCTCGGTGACACCTTGCACAACGCCGAGAAAGGCTGTTTCCACAAAACTCAGGTCAACAAATCCCGTTGCCGAGCCGACCAAACACGCATCTGCCATCCGTTACCTCGTAGATTGCTATAGGCTTTTGCTTTCGCATATCTTTTTCTCGAAACCGCGGCACACTTTCAAGAGACATGCGTCAGGACCAGATCCATCCTGTTTTGAACGCCGGATCTTGGCGGAAGGAAGACAGTGGATCCACGGATTTTTGGCACGGGACCGACGAGATAGCAACACACGCAAAAAGATCAGAGCGATGGGAGCATATCACCCTTGCTTTGATTTAAACCGCTGCGGAAGGATAAAACATGCGAACGGCCCCTTCAAAATCCACATAAAAATCAATTAATTTAGCAATTATTAAAACGTTTAATCCAAAAATTCTAAGTAACGTGGCAGAAGCCGCAACCATTCCGTTGCACTTTCGAGCCCTTTCGGAGATTGAAATGCGATTGTCTGTCGGCCAGCTTTTAACTGCCCTGTTCGCACTGATTCTGGTGGTCGTCATATCACAAGGAATTTACGCCATCACCGCGTTGAATTCCATTGAGGATGGCGGGCGTTCTATTGTTGAAAAACGTGTGCCCTCCTTCGTGCTGATGGGACAGTTGAATGCGGACGCGGGCGATGTGCGCATCGCGCAAGCCGCCTATATCAGTGCAAGCGTTCTGGCCAAGAATGGGTCTGGGCAGAAAGAAAAATTCGGCAAACTCATCACCGATTCCGTAGAAAAACTTGAGAAAGATCGCAAGGCTTACGAGCCTTTGATGCTGGATCAGGGCGATCGGGATCTCTACGCCGCTTTTTCCAAGAGCTGGAGTGAATCCGAAAAGCATTGGAGCCAAGTCAAAACAATGGCCGACGCCGGTCAATTTGACGAAGCACGGGAGCTGTTTATCGGCAAATCCTTCGAGGCCTATAACAAGGCTGGCGACAATATTCAGGCGGCTGTTGATGATCTGAATGGCAATGTCAAAGATGAAGGTGCGGCCAATGGCCAAGCCATCGAAAACACAAAGGCTGTCACCTATCTTGCCTTGACCGCAGCCATCCTGATTGGGCTGGGTGCCGCCATTATCAACAGTGTGCGCATCGTGCGCCCGCTGAATCGCATTACCCATTCCATGCAGGTGCTCTCTTCCGGTGACACCAATGGCGAGACGCTTTACAAAGATCGTAAAGACGAGATCGGTGCCATGGCCGCCGCCCTTCAAGTGTTCAAGGACGGAATTTTGCGCAATCGCGATCTGGAGCGTGAAGCAGAAACAGCGCGCAAGCAAGCGGAAACTGATCGCGTCAGGCTCAATCAGGAAGCAGAGGCTGCCGCACAAAAGAAATTGCAGGCCGCCACCGCAGCCCTCGGATCGGGCCTCAAGCGTCTGGCTGCCGGCGATCTGGGCTTTGAACTGACGGAGCCTTTCGCACCTGAATTTGATGCGTTGCGGCTTGATCTTAACTCTGCCGTCGCACAATTGGGCAGCACGATTGCAACGGTTGCCGAATCGGCCGAAGCGATCAACAATGGCTCACGCGAAGTCAGCCAGAGCACGGGCGATCTTTCCAACCGCACGGAGCAGCAGGCCTCGTCGCTGGAAGAAACTGCCGCAGCCCTTGATCAGATCACCGTCAATGTCAGCAATTCGTCAAAACGTGTCGAGGAAGCCCGCAACGTTGCCAAGGATGCCAACAGCAGCGCCGTGCGCTCCGGTCAGGTGGTGCATGAGGCCATCAGCGCCATGCAGCGGATTGAGCAATCATCAAACCAGATCTCCAATATCATCACCGTCATTGATGAAATCGCCTTCCAAACCAATCTTCTGGCCTTGAACGCCGGGGTGGAAGCCGCGCGCGCCGGAGAAGCAGGCCGTGGTTTTGCCGTGGTTGCCACAGAAGTGCGAGAACTGGCGCAACGCTCTGCCAAGGCTGCCCGCGAAATCAAGGAGTTGATCAACAAATCCTCTGCAGAGGTGGAAACGGGTGTTCGGCAGGTGCAGGAAACCGGCGATGTGCTGAAAGCGATTGAGCACCACGTGACCACCATCAACGGTTTGATGGATGCGATTGCAACGTCGTCAAGGGAGCAATCGGTTGGCCTTTCCGAGGTCAACACTGCCGTCAACCAGATGGACCACGTAACCCAGCAAAATGCCGCCATGGTGGAAGAAACCAGCGCCGCCAGCGCCAGTCTTGCCCAAGAGAGTGTTCGTCTGCAACAGCTGGTGTCACGATTCACCCTCGGCAGAGGTGGGCGGGGTGCAGAAGTCCGCCGGGCTGCTTAAACCGAGAGATCGTTTGTCAGGGAAAACGTGGGTTGCTCTTTTCCCCGACAAACTCCCGATTATTTTGTCTGGCTAAAGCCTGTCGCAGTGAATAGGATTCACTGCGACAGGCTTTATCTCTTATTTAGCCGCATGTACGTTATCGTTTTATTGAGGACAATAAAACGCGACATGCTTTAGGTTTAAGTTTTCTTGCTCAGATCTTCCAGAACTGCCTTTGCGTTTAGATTGCCTTGTCGTGCAGCTTTCTCGATCCAAAAGAGAGCTTGATCCTTGTCCTTTGGTAGGCCCTCACCGTTAAGGTATGCCACTCCGAGATCGTATTCCGCGCTTGCATTGCCTTGATCTGCCGCCTTTCTCCACCAGACAATCGCTTGCGTGCGATCATGGGCAACGCCGAAACCATTGTGATAATACACTCCAAGATTGGCTTCCGACTCTGCGAAGCCTTGGTTCGCGGCCTTTCTGAACCACTCTAATGCCTGTGCATAATCTTGCGTAACACCCAAACCTTTGTCGTAGGCCATACCAAGATTGTTCGCGGCCTGTGCGTTGCCTTGCTCTGCTGCCTTGCGATACCAAGCGCTGGCTTCACCATCATCCTTATCAACACCTCTCCCTTGCGCGTAGGACAATGCAAGATTGAGTTGCGCAACGGCATTCCCGCGATCAGCAGCCTTTCGAAACCACTTGACCGCTTGGGTAGAATCTTGTGTCACTCCATGACCGTCCAGATACCCAACTCCGAGCTGATTTTCTGCGTCCGAAAAACCTTGATTTGCGGCCTTCGTTAACCAGACGTTGGCTTCAACATAATCCTGTTGAACACCTTTTCCTTCTGCGTACGCTATTCCAAGATTGTGTTCAGAACCTGCGAAGCCTTGGTCCGCGGCCTTCCTAAACCACTCCATGGCCTGCTGATAATCTTGGGGAACATCCAAACCTTGGTCGTAGGCCACACCGAGATTGTGCTCGGCTTGTACCTGCCCTTGCTCTGCGGCCAACCGCCATAAGCGCACCGCTTGAGCATGATCCCGTACGACGCCCAAGCCCTTCGAATATGACGTCCCCAGCCTGCTTTGTGCGCCGCTATGTCCCTGGTCTGCTGCCTTGCGAAGCCACGCGTTGGATTCAACATAATCCTGCTGAACACCTCTACCTTGTGCATACATCAATCCAAGATTGAATTCAGACGTTACAAAGCCTTGGTCTGCCGCCATTCGAAACCACTCCAAGGCTAGCAGATAATCTTGCGGTACACCCAAACCTTGAAGGTAAGCCACACCAAGATTATGCTCGCCTTGTGCATCGCCTTGCTCTGCTGCCAAGCGCCAAAATCTGGCAGCTTCGGCATTGTCCTGTTTTACGCCCAATCCATTCGCATAGGCCATTCCCAACTTGATTTTCGCAGACGTATTTCCTTGGTCTGCTGCCTTGCGCAACAACGCGACAGCTTCACCATAATCCTGGTGAACACCATTCCCGAGGGCATAGGCCATTGCGAGATTGATTTGCGCAAGATCAATCCCCTGATCCGCAGCCTTTCGAAACCATTTAACAGACTCCGCATAGTTCAGATGAACCCCATCGGCGTTGGCATAAGCGCTACCAAGATTGTTTTCAGCCATTGCATTCCCTGCGAATGCCCATGGCGTCCACAGGGCAACGGCCAACCCATTAAATCCCAGAGCATGAGCAACGCTCCCCGAAAGGGGGCATGCCAGCCCAGCTATAACAATGCACGTGGAGACAAAAATGGTTTTGCGAATAGTCATGTAACGCATCCGTAGCCTATTCATCGGCTATGCCCGATGGAATTACAACTTTGCAGATGCTAGATTGTGGCCGAGGAAAGTCAATGCGGAGGACACGACGCTAGCGTTTCAAACTTCCCAAAATGCCGCGCACAAGCGCCCTGCCAATCTGGTTGGCAACCTGACTGGCCAGTGAGCGAGCTGCACTTTTCAACGCGGCCTCCATCACACTCTCGCGCTGGCGGCTGGAGGTGCCGCGTGGTGCAGGTTGTTTTGGCTGTCCTTCCCCGTCCACGTCAGGCAAACTCCAGCCGCTGGCCGCACTCTTGTCATCGCGTGAATCGCGGCTGTCATGGGTCGTCAGGCGCTCAGTCCGCTCATTGAGAATTTCGAACGCAGATTGTCGATCAATAGCGTGATCATAGAAACCCGCCACCACGCTCAGCGCCATGACCTCGGCCCGTTCGATATCCGTCAGCGGTCCAATGCGCCCGGATGGCGGGCGGATCAAGCTGCGCTGAACCATGCTGGGCGCACCATTGTCTTCCAGGGTCGAGATCAAGGCCTCGCCTGTCCCTAAATTGGTAATGACCTCTTCACAGGAGAAGGCCGGATTGGGCCGGAATGTTTGTGCCGCAGCCTTCACCGCCTTTTGCTCGCGCGGCGTATAGGCACGCAAGGCGTGCTGCACGCGGTTGCCCAATTGCGCCAGAATGGTTTCCGGCACATCCAGCGGATTTTGCGTGACAAAATAGACCCCGACGCCCTTGGAGCGGATCAACCGTACCACCTGCTCGACCCGCTCGATCAGCACTTTGGGGGCATTGTTAAACAGAAGGTGCGCCTCATCGAAAAAGAAGACGAGCTTGGGCTTTTCCAAATCGCCCACTTCCGGCAATTCCTCAAACAACTCGGACAAAAGCCAGAGCAGGAACGTGGCATAGAGCCTCGGCGTCGTCATCAGCCGGTCGGCGGCCAG
Organism: Rhizobium sp.; assembly: GCA_003501385.1. Taxonomy (GTDB): domain Bacteria; phylum Pseudomonadota; class Alphaproteobacteria; order Rhizobiales; family Rhizobiaceae; genus Allorhizobium. The sequence goes on from DNPN01000168.1 coordinate 6,003, forward strand.
AACCGAAATCGTACCGCGCCCATCGGGGGCGATGCGCATGATATCGCGAATATCCAGCGCTGGCTCGCCAAAGAAATTGGCCGCCCCCTGGCTCTCCAACAGCAAAAGCCCGCGCTGAAGCGACCCCACCGATGCCTTGGAAATCAACCCGAACTGCCGCGACAGCGCCTCGGCATTTTCGGCCATGTAAGTCAGCAAGGCTTGCAGATCCTTCATATCCAGAAGCGCCAGGCCGTGGTCATCGGCAATTTTAAAGGCAATATTCAGCACGCCTTCCTGCGCATCAGAAGCCTCCATCAATTGCGCCAGCAGCAAAGGCCCCATCTCGGCCATGGTGGTGCGCACCCGATGACCTTTCTTGCCAAACAAATCCCAGAAGATCACAGGAAAATCTTGCAAGGGATAGGGCTCGAGCCGCACATCCCTTGCCCGCTTCACCAGAAAGTCTCTCTCGTCACCCTCCATGGCAATGCCGGAGAGATCACCCTTGATGTCGGCACAAAATACCGGAACACCTGCATTGGAAAAGCTCTCAGCCAGAACTTGCAGGGTTACTGTCTTGCCGGTGCCTGTCGCGCCCGTGACCAGACCATGGCGGTTGGCAAATTTGAGTGTCAGATATTCTGGTCTGTTAAAGGTGCCGTCTGTGTGACGACTGGCCCCCAGAAAAAGCATTCCGTCTTTCTGCATGAATTCACGTCCCCTTGAAGCACTCGTTTTTTGCTTTTCCGCATTTCTGGACGCAAAACCGCGATACACTTTTTGCTCGAAATGCTCTAGAGTCTGTCAGGTTCAGAT
>DNPN01000168.1:7094-10426 GCA_003501385.1 Rhizobium sp.
TTTCGTTTGTCTTTTCGGGAAAACCGGATTCCACTTTTCCCTGACAAACTCTAAAACAGAATACGCACTCTCTTTACGGAGCGCGCTCCCAAACATCGGCTGAATTTGCGCCGCAACCAACACATCCCTTTTTTAACATATCGTATAATGCCGAAAAAACACGTGCCAATGCCAGTGGAATTTGCCTTCACGAGCGTGTGGTCTAAAATCAGCAGCAACAGCGGCGACACGCGTCGTAATAATCCTGTAAAAGATGGGCCTGTTGCTTGAGTCGAACAGAAAACTTAGTTACGTTCACGTCAACGTAAACATTGATCGGAGGAATGGTCCATGAGCGAACTCGTCACACGCATTGCAGATAACGTTGGCATCGCACCGGATGTGGCAGAAAAAGCCCTTGGCATGATGCTGGGCTTCTTGCAGCGGGAAGCCGATGATGGTGCCGTTGCCCGGATGATTGAAGCCATGCCCGGTGCGGCTGAACTGGTGGCACAGTACAATGGCGAGGGCAAAAAAGGCGGCCTGTTGAGCGGTCTGATGAGCGCCATGGGTGGCGGCATTATGGGTCTGGGCCAACAATTGATGAGCCTTGGTCTCGGCATGGGTGAAATTTCAGCGCTCGCCAAAGAAACCATTGCCATTGCGCGCGAGCACGCAGGCAGCGAAGTGGTGGACGAAGTGGTCGCTTCCGTGCCGGGTCTCAGCCAATTCGTTTAGGATTTTCGACATCTACGCCCCGAAACTCATCGCGTGTTTCGGGGCGTGCTCAATAGGGTGCCGGGCGGCCTTTAAGATATCGCTGTGATGAAATTACCGTGATTTTTTATTTTAGTATTTTCTTATTTTTTAAAATGCACAACTTCGGGATCATAAGTTTAACCCCAAATTTGGGATTTGTTGCTAAAAAAATACGTTATTAATTTAAAATTTACAGAGTATACGCATGGTATTTCCTGTTCAATTCGGGAGAAGACTTCATGCGTATTGCTGTGACTTTGGCACTCACATTCACGTTGCTGTCGAATACAGCTGACGCAAAGACAATTGGTCTTGCCATAGCAAGAGCAACGGACAAATTCCAAGGCAGTCTTCTCAAAGGCATGCAGGATTACGGTGCTACGCTCCCCGGAATTACGCTGAAACTGGCCGATGCCAAAGGCGACCCAGCCACCCAGCTTGAGCAGATGAAAAAATTTGCCGCCGACAAAGTTGATGCCATCATCATTGGCCCGGCCGATGGTGACCAAGGGGTGCAAATCTCGAAAATTGCGGCCGATGCTGGCATTCCTCTGATTTACATCAACAATCAGCCGATCAATTACGAAGAGCTTCCCCCCAAACAAACCGTTGTCGCCTCCAGCGAGCTGGAAAGCGGCACGTTGCAGGCCAAGGAAGTCTGCCGTTTGATGGGTGGCAAAGGCAGTGCCGTGATTTTGATGGGGCAATTGTTCCACCAGGCGTCGCGCATGCGCACCACCGATGTGGAACACGTGTTTGCCACAGACGCCTGCAAGGGCATTTCCATTGTCGAAAAGCAATCTGCAAACTGGTCGATGGATCAGGCCGATGAACTGACCCAGGAATGGATCGACGGTGGCGTGAAATTCAACGCCGTTCTCGCCAATAATGATGAAATGGCAATCGGGGCCATTCGCGCATTGAAGCGCAATGGCGTCAGCATGGACAAGGTGGTTATCGCAGGTGTCGACGCCACTGACGATGCGCTGAAAGCCATGGTGAATGGCGATCTCGACGTCACCATTTTGCAAAATGCCAAGGGCCTTGGAAAGGCCTCCGTTGAGGCCGCGGTCAAGCTCATGGCTGGCCAGACGGTGCCAACCGCCATTTCTGTGCCATTTGAGCTGGTGACACCGGCCAATGTGCAAAATTACATCGCTAAAAGTCAGTGATTTCGAACGTCAAGTTGGCCTCAAGGGAGTGAACATAATGAATTTCTGGAGCAAACTCGGCATTCGTAGCCAGATCACCGCAGGCTTTATGCCGCTGATCGTGCTCATGAGCATTTTGACCATGGATGCAAACAACAGTCTGAGCGGAATGTCGCAGATGTTTTCCAGCTTCCGCGATACGGCTGGGCAAAGTCTGGCGATTTTCACCTACAGCGACGAACTGCAAGCCATCCAGATGGCAACGGAACGTTATCGCAGCAATCCAAGTGATGCCGTGGTCAATGACCTCAAGACAGCCCTCAAGGCCTTCAGCGTTGATGATGCTCGTCTGGCCAAGAACCCGGCTTTGCAAGAAGGCATGAGCGATATTCGCAAGGATATTGCCACCTATGACACTGCCTTCCAGCAGATTGTAACCCTGCAGGTCAAGCGAGACCGCTTGTTGGCCAAGGTTACCGAATTCGGTCCCTGGACCAACATTGCCCTCAATGACATTGCGCGCTCTGCATGGCGCAAAAATCAGGTCCAGGTGTTGCATCTCACATCTGACGTCATGGAAGCCATGAACCGCAGCCTGTATTTCTCCGAGCGCTTCATCAACGCAGGCGATCTCAAAGCCTATGATTCAGCGCAGGCAGCCCTTGCCGAGGCGGTGGCGCGCAATAAAACCTTGAGCGAGGCCGTGACCGAAAAATCGGAAATTGAGCGCGTTGACGGGGCGTTGCGGCTGATGAACAATTACACCGGCCGTCTCAATGATATGAAAGACGTGCTGTTGGCCAGCGACGACATTCGAAAGAAGCAGCTGGACGTGCTGGCACCCAAAATCGCCTCTAAATTTGATGCGCTCCAGGGCAAGGTCACAAGCACGCAAACCACACTGAATGAAACCGTGAAAGAGACCGCCAAGGCAACCGCAACCCGCATGCTGAGCGTTGCCGCTCTGCTGATCCTTGCCGGTCTGGTTCTGGCATATTTTGTTGGTCGCCTGATTTCCGGCGCGGTCAGCCGCATGGCCCGCACCATGGAACAATTGGCCCATGGCAATGATCACGTGGTGATTGAAGGCGTAGAACAGAAGCATGAGCTGGGTGCCATGGCGCGCTCCTTGCTGGTGTTTCAGGAAACGGGCCGTGGCAAGGTGGCCGCCGAGCTGGCCGCCGAGCGCACCCGGCTGGCCGCCGAGCAGGAACGCCTCAATCAGGACCGCGAAAAGGCGGAGGAAGCCCAGCGCATGGCCCATGCGTTTGAACAGATTTCCATTGGCCTTGATGCCCTGTCAAACGGCGACCTGACGGTCAGAATTGGTGCGGTTGATGCCCGCTATGCTGAAATCCGCGATCACTTCAACACCTCGGTGGCGTCTTTGGAAGATGCCATGGGGTCCGTCATCACCGCCGTCGGCACCATCCGCTCCGGCCT
>DNPN01000224.1 GCA_003501385.1 Rhizobium sp.
CCGACGACATGGACCTCAACTGCGGTGACATCATCAGCGCCGGTGTGTCGATTGCGCAAAAGGGGCGGGAGATTGTGGATTTGGTGCTGGCCTCGGCGTCGGGGCAGAAGACCAAGTCGGAGATTTTGGGCTTGGGGGATAATGAGTTTGTGCCTTGGCAGGTTGGGGCGGTGATGTGAGTTTAAATATCTGATAAATATGAACTCACCATACGGATAAGTTCATTTCTGACCTCTATCGTCTGCAATGTTCCGCGACGAGCCGCGTTATGGATGACACCATCGATCGCATCTGACAGGATGATGCCCATGGTCTCGTTGCCCCTCGTGTTCTGAGGCGAGCAATATCTGGCGACAGCAGCACAATAATATCCAAGATATTCTTTCTCGAAATCGCTATTTGGGTCTCTGAATGTTTCTGAACTTGGTGCTTCATCGAGTAAGACCCTGTGTAGACCCGGATGAACGCTATGGATAGCAATAACGCCATCGACCAGATCGTTCACAAAATCCGCCTGAGGCTGGTTACGCTCCACCACATTTTTCAAAACTGTGCGGCAATCTTCGAGGTGTCGATCACGTATGGCGTCAATCAAGGAATGTTTGTCGGGGAAGTACTGATAGTAAGATCCAACACTCACGCCTGCGACCTCGGCGACCTTGTTGGTGGTAAAACCTGCCCAACCCTGATCACTCAAAATGCGAGCAGCGGCTTCAATGATTGCGTCCACCGTTGCCCTGGAGCGCAGCTGTCTCGGCAATTTGCGCATCGCTGCTGTCGATTTTCCAATGCGAGTAGCCAAATGCATCTCTCCAGACAAGAATGCGAATAAATTACTCGTATTTGCAAGAAAGGCAACGGCGGCACTCGATGACCGATCTATTCAACAGTTTTTTCAGCTATCAAGCATGGGCTAACAACGCATTTCTCGACGCACTTGAAACTCTGGACCGAACACAGCATGAAGCTGAACATCATCAGGCGAGACGCCTGATCAATCATACCCATGTCGTCGCACAGATATTCGCAGCGCATCTCCTCGGGCGACCCCATGGTTACACCTCTGACAATACAGCGGAAACGCCGGAACTGGCAGAGTTACGCAGCGCTGTCGCGGCATCTGATCAATGGTATCTCGACTATGTCCGGAGTATCGCACCAGAGCAGCGTTGCGAGACGATCGCGTTTTCCTTCACCGATGGCGACAAGGGCACTATGACGCGAGAGGAAGTTCTTGCACATCTCATCATGCATGGCAGTTACCATCGAGGCGAGATCAGTCGCATTCTCGCACAGACGTCCGCTCAACTGCCGTGGGATACGTTTGCTGTCTTTCTGCATCAAACTCAACCAGATCGACGGCAACACGGTGCTCTGGAACTGGCTCTTTGACCGCTTACTTCAACAAAAAAGCCGGGCGTCTCCACCCGGCTTTCCAAATGTCAAACCTGCCAGACCTCACTTAATCATCGGCAGCAAATCGTTGATCGACTTCTTCGCATCACCATAGAACATCCGCGTATTTTCCTTATAAAACAGCGGGTTTTCGATGCCGGAATAGCCAGTACCCTGACCACGCTTGGACACAAACACCTGCTTGGCCTTCCACACCTGCAACACAGGCATACCGGCAATCGGGCTGTTGGGGTCTTCTTCGGCGGCAGGGTTGACGATGTCGTTGGAGCCAATGACGATCACCACGTCGGTGTTGGGGAAATCGTCGTTGATTTCGTCCATTTCCATCACGATGTCATAGGGTACCTTGGCTTCGGCCAGCAGCACGTTCATATGCCCCGGCAGACGCCCAGCCACGGGATGAATGGCAAAACGCACGTTCTTGCCAGCATCGCGCAGTTTGCGGGTGAGTTCCGACACCGCACCTTGTGCCTGCGCCACCGCCATGCCGTAACCGGGCACGATGATCACGCTGTCGGCTTCGTTCAAGGCATTGGCAACGCCTTCGGCATCAATGGCAATCTGCTCGCCTTCGATTTCCATGGCGGGGCCGGTGGTTGTACCGAAGCCGCCGAGGATAACCGAGACAAACGAACGGTTCATCGCCTTACACATGATGTAGGACAAGATGGCACCGGACGAGCCAACCAGAGCGCCCGTGACGATCAACAGGTCATTGCCAAGCGTAAAGCCAATCGCCGCTGCCGCCCAGCCGGAATAGCTGTTGAGCATCGACACCACCACCGGCATATCGGCACCGCCGATGCCCATGATCAGGTGATAGCCGATGAAGAAGGCCAGCAGCGTCATCAGGATCAGCGCCCATGCACCTGCGCCATTGCAATAGGCAATCAACAGGATGAGGGAGAGCAAAGCCGCACCAGCATTCAGCATATGGCCGCCGGGCAGTTTTTTGGCCTTGCCATCCACCTTGCCTGCCAGCTTGCCAAAGGCAATCACAGACCCGGTGAAGGTGACGGCACCGATGAATACGCCGAGGAAGACCTCAACCTTCATGATCGACAGCTCCACCGGAAGCTTATGGGCCAGAATGGCCGCAAAGCCAGTGAGGGCTGCACGCGCTGTCTCATCCAAGCGCGCTACATGCGCTTCTTCAATATGGGCGTTGTAGCCGATAAACACGGCGGCCAAGCCCACAAAGCTATGCAGAGCCGCCACAAGCTGCGGCATTTCTGTCATCTGCACGCGCGAGGCCACATAATAGCCCAGCACGGAGCCACCGGCGATCATCAAAAGAATGATGAACCAATGGCCAACATTGGGACCAAACACGGTGGCGATGACCGCCAGCCCCATGCCAACCATGCCGTACCAGACGGCGCGTTTGGCGCTTTCCTGACCGGACAGGCCACCCAGTGAGAGGATAAATAAAACAGCGGCAGCAATATAGGCCGCAGAAACAATACCAATTGCCATGTTAATACCCTCTCCCTCAGGACTTCTGGAACATGGCGAGCATGCGCCGTGTCACGAGGAAGCCGCCGACGATGTTGATCGTGGCAACAAGAACAGACAGCGCCGCCAGCGTCACCACCAGCCAGTTGCCGGAGCCAATTTGAAGCAATGCGCCCAAAATGACGATGCCGGAAATAGCGTTGGTCAGCGCCATCAGCGGTGTGTGCAGCGAATGGCTGACACCCCAGATAACCTGAAAACCAATGAAACACGCCAGCACGAACACAATGAAGTGGCTCATGAAGCTGGCCGGGGCAAACGCACCCACGAGAAGCATAACCGCCGTGCCAATTGCCAACAGCTTCACCTGATTGGTGGTCTGCGCCTTGAAATCAGCCGCTTCCTTGGCCCGCTTTTCATCGTGGGTCAGTTCCTTGACTTTTTCTTTGAGCTTGGCCGCGGCAATGGCCTGCACCTTCGGCGGTGGCGGCGGGAAGGTGATAGCACCCTCAAACGTCACCGTGGCACCACGGATAACATCGTCTTCCATGTTATGAACCAGCTTGCCATCCTTGGCAGGCGTCAGATCGGTCATCATGTGGCGGATGTTGGTGGAATACAGCGTCGAGGATTGCGCCGCCATCCGGCTTGGGAAGTCGGTGTAACCAATGACAATCACGCCATTATCGGACACCACCCGCTGATCGGCCACAGTCAGATCGCAATTACCACCACGTTCCGCCGCCAAGTCGATAATCACCGAGCCGGGCTTCATCGAAGCCACCATATCAGCCAGCCACAGCTTTGGCGCATCCCGACCAGGAATGAGCGCCGTGGTGATGACAATATCGATCTCAGGAGCCAGCTCGCGGAATTTCGCCAGCTGTTTTTCGCGGAATTCTGGCGAAGACGGCGCGGCATAACCACCCGTGGCGGCACCATCCTGCGTGGCTTCGAATTCCAGATAGACGAATTGCGCGCCCATGCTTTCAATCTGTTCGGCCACTTCAGGGCGAACATCGAACGCATACACAATAGCACCCAGCGAGGTTGCCGTACCAATGGCGGCAAGACCCGCCACGCCAGCACCGATGATCAGCACCTTGGCAGGTGGCACTTTGCCAGCCGCCGTCACCTGCCCGGTGAAAAAGCGACCAAATTGATTGCCCGCCTCAATCACGGCGCGATAACCAGCAATATTGGCCATGGAAGACAGCGCATCCATTTTCTGGGCGCGCGAGATGCGCGGCACCATATCCATGGCGATTACGTTGGCACCCTTTTCCTTGGCTTCTTCCAGCAGCGCCGTATTTTGCGCAGGATAAAAGAAGGAAATCAGGGTTTTACCGGGGGTCAGCCGCTGCACTTCCGACGATTCGGGAGGGCGTACCTTGGCGATCACATCCGCATTGGCATAAAGCTCGGTAGCTGTGTCCAGAACGGCAACACCGGCGGCGCGGTAAGCGTCGTCTGAGAAACCTGCGGCTTTGCCAGCGCCAGTTTCCACCACACAGTCATAACCAAGCTTTTGCAATTGAAGCGCACTGTCTGGCGTCATCGCGACACGCGCCTCGCCTGCATATAATTCTTTAGGTGTCCCTATCTTCAAGCTCAAAACGCACCTCCTGACCCTCAATATGTGGGGTACACTCGATCACTACAGCAAATCGCACCCCACGTCCCCGTGACATGATGACATCAGCACTTCACGGCCGCGCTACTTAAGGGACGAAACAGCGCCAAGACAAGCCATTGTTGTGGATTTCGGTACGTTTCAAAACATCATATTATCGCTAGGACAGCGGAACGCACTACCCTTGATTGCACAACAAATTCACCGGCTCACGAATCCCTGAAGCACAAGATCTTGTAGGCGTGATGCCAAAGTAGACATGCTGCGGCTCTTGAGGCTGATCATATGGTAGGGCAACACAACAATCGGAACCCTGATTGCCAGCCGACAGAGACCTGCCCCCGTGGTTTGACGACACAAAAGATCCGACACTTCCTGCGACAACGGCGCAATGGCGTTGGATGTTGCAATCATGGCAATCATGACGAGGAGTGACGTGGTATTGACCACATCCACCGGCAGGCTCGTTCCCGCATGGATAAAGGAATTTTCCACCGCTTGTCGCACCGGTGCTCCCGGCCCCTGCATCACCCAGGGAAAATGCAGCAAATCGGCCATGCCCAAGCTTGTTGCATTGGCCAGCGGATGGGTTTGATGCACAATCAAATCCACTTCCTCCGTGCGCGCATGGCGTATGTCAAATTGCCGGGCATCAACGCCAACCGGAATGCGCCCCAACACAAAATCAAATTGCCCCGAAACCAGATTGGAAATCAACGCGCCGCTCGGGGCCACATCCACATGAATATCGGCCGTGCGGGCCTCCACTTTCAACGCTTTGATTGCAGGTACAATATAGCCCAGCGCACCGCCCGTCACGGCCCCCACACGCACAGTTCCTGACGATCCGCGCTTGATCGCCTCCACCTCCCGCATGGCTTCGCGCATTTCTTCGAGCAGAATTTCCGCGCGCCGCGCCAAAGCTAGGCCCAACTCCGTTGGCTCCATACCTTTCGGCGTGCGGGTAAAAACCGCTGCGCCGACAATGCGCTCCGTTTCCGACAAAAGACGTGAGGCCGCAGGCTGCGTCATCGACAACTGGTTGGCAGCAAGATTTAATTGCCCAAGCTCAAAAATTGCTCTGATCAGATTGAAATGCTTGGGTTGAAGACGGTTCAAAAGAGGTGATAGCATGAACCATATATCAACTTTGGTATGTGGATTGTCAAATAAATCATTTGAAAGACATACATTCGACGATAAGAGTCTCCTATGGATCAAGTGGTGCTTATATAGCCTGCCGGGTTCTTTCGCGGCAAACAGATGGAGCTGGAGCCGCTCTCGCAACATGCCATATCCTCCTAGGAGCGGAGGGGCGTCTTGCAGAACATGAAATTGGAAACCAAGGGAGGTTCCTCGTGAATAAAATCGTAAAGCTTTTTGCGTCTGTTGCTTTGGGCGCAGCTGTCATGTCATCGTCTGTTTTCGCAGCAGACAAGGGCACTGTTGGCATTGCCATGCCAACCAAGTCTTCGGCGCGCTGGATCGACGACGGCAACAACATCGTCAAGCAGCTTCAAGCCGCTGGCTACAAGACAGACCTGCAATACGCAGACGACGACATTCCAAACCAGCTCTCGCAGATCGAAAACATGGTCACGAAGGGTGACAAGGTTCTGGTGATTGCATCCATCGACGGCACCACGCTGTCTGACGTTCTCAAGCAGGCCCATGACGCAGGCGTCAAGGTTATCGCTTACGACCGTCTGATCCGCAACAGCCCGAATGTTGACTATTACGCAACCTTCGACAATTTCCAGGTTGGCGTTTTGCAGGCTGGTTCGCTGGTTGACGCCCTCGGCCTCAAGGACGGCAAAGGTCCGTTCAACATCGAACTGTTCGGCGGCTCGCCAGACGACAACAACGCCTTCTTCTTCTACAACGGTGCAATGTCGGTTCTCCAGCCTTACATCGATGCCAAGAAGCTGGTTGTAAAGTCCGGTCAGGTTGGCATGGACAAGGTTGGTACACTGCGTTGGGACGGTGCAGTTGCTCAGGCCCGTATGGATAACCTGCTGTCGGCTTACTACACCGATGCCAAGGTCAATGCTGTTCTGTCTCCTTACGATGGTATTTCCATCGGTATCATCTCCTCGCTCAAGGGCGTAGGCTATGGCACCAAGAGCCAGCCGCTGCCATTCATCTCTGGTCAGGACGCTGAAGTTCCTTCGGTGAAGTCGATCATTGCCGGCGAACAGTACTCGACCATCTTCAAGGACACTCGCGACCTCGCAAAGGTAACGGTCAACATGGTCAACGCGCTGATGGAAGGCAAGACGCCTGAAGTCAACGACACCAAGACCTAT
>DNPN01000119.1:0-480 GCA_003501385.1 Rhizobium sp.
GACGTCCGGGGTGATGGAGGGGCTGTCGGTCTTGCGGGCGATCTTGTCCACTTCGTCGATATAGACAATGCCCCGGGAGGCCTTTTCCACGTCGTAGTCCGCGGACTGGAGGAGGTTGAGGATGATGTTTTCCACATCCTCGCCCACATAGCCGGCTTCCGTCAGCGTGGTGGCATCGGCCATCGTGAACGGCACATCGATGATACGCGCCAGCGTCTGGGCAAGATAGGTCTTGCCGCAACCCGTTGGGCCGCACAGCAGAATGTTGGACTTTGCAAGCTCAACTTCACCACCGCCCTTTGAGGCGTGCGACAAGCGCTTGTAGTGGTTGTGCACAGCCACCGACAGGACCTTCTTGGCCTGATGCTGACCGATCACATACTCGTCGAGGATCTTGATAATGTCCTGTGGCGTTGGCACGCCTTCACGGGACTTGACCATCGAGCTCTTGTTTTCTTCGCGGATGATATCCATGCAGAG
>DNPN01000119.1:741-9768 GCA_003501385.1 Rhizobium sp.
TCGACGCATTCATCGCAGATGAACACGGTCGGGCCAGCAATCAGCTTGCGGACCTCGTGCTGGCTTTTGCCGCAGAACGAACAATACAGGGTATTCTTGGAGTCACCGCCGTTGCTTCCGCTGACTTTGCTCATAACTTCTTCCTTCCAGCACGCCGCACCAGCAATAACTGGTTCGCGGTCTACTCACACGCCCCTTTTCCGCCTCTCGGACGGGCCGCCCACCCGGGCGGCCGGGACGAAATCGGTTCGGAGGTACTATCAGGCTCTCAAAAAGTCATATTCGAGCGCCGACGGCAACGAAAACCTCCGATAATATTCAGACTATGTCATAAAAGTTCAACATAGCCTTAATAACTACTATTAGCGCTTTCCGTCTGAGATTAAACCCCCTCCATGGATTGTGGCTTACCTTTTCCATGGAAGGAGGCTTTCAAACCGCATCAAGAAGCCGTTACACCCTCGATTTCCGCGCGCGTGGTCAGGATCTTATCGATCAGACCCCAGTCCTTCGCCTCAGTGGACTCCATGAAATGGTCACGGTCAAGCGTCTGCTCAACCTCTTCATAGCTCCGTCCGGTGTGCTTCACGTAAACTTCATTCAGGCGACGCTTCATCTTGATGATGTCGCGGGCGTGACGCTCGATATCCGAAGCCTGCCCCTGAAAACCACCCGATGGCTGATGCACCATGATGCGCGCATTCGGCGTTGCAAACCGCATGCCCTTTTCGCCAGCGGCGAGAAGCAGCGAGCCCATGGAGGCAGCCTGACCGATGCACAGCGTTGACACAGCCGGACGGATAAACTGCATGGTGTCATAAATCGCCATACCAGCTGTCACAACGCCGCCGGGGGAATTGATGTAGATTGCGATTTCCTTCTTCGGATTTTCCGCTTCCAGAAACAGCAACTGGGCACACACGAGCGATGCCATATGATCTTCCACCGGACCGGTGAGGAAGATGATGCGTTCTTTCAGCAGACGCGAATAGATGTCATAGGACCGCTCGCCGCGATTGGTCTGCTCGACGACCATAGGCACGAGCGCCATGGCGGTATCAACTGGATTTCTCATGTCCGTCCTTTTCAACCCATTCCCAAAATCAAACCTGCCCGAGACAAAGCCCGGGCCTCCATAAAAAGCCTAAGCGGGAATCAATTCCAATGCTGTCAACCCATACATAGAGTGTTAGCCCCCCAGACTTCAAGACGCGAGCAAAGGATATCCTTAATCGCTTGCATTCGACAATCGAGTTAATATCCACCCGTCTTAACCTTTTTTTCGATGGGCCGCATATAACAGACCGGTACTTCGTCAAAATTGTAGAGGATGAGGCATGTATGGACGGAATCGAACATTTGCAACCCGTGTGGAAACGCGCTTAGAGTAGAGCCGTCGCGAGTTGCGATTTTTTTAAAGCGCTTCATCTGTCATCCTCAGACATGTTGCACAAAATTCTATGGAATTAAGGGCCTAAGAAATTGCTCGACGTGAAGACTGCATTTTTAATGTGGAGTGCTCAAGCGCTCACACTATCCATCCTTCTCTTCGCAGTCTGGATTCACGACCGCTCCCAGCGGCATTTTCTGTGGTTTTCGATTGGCTTCGCACTCAATAGCTTCGGCGGCGTGTCGCAAATCCTGCGTTACATTTTCAGCGATTACGCAACGATCTATATTGGTAATGGCATGACGCTCATTGCGCTGGCGCTCTGGTCTAACGGCTTTCGCGTGTTCGACGGCCGCAAAATCTCTGCCTGGCCTGCCACCGCACCGATGATCTGGTTTTTGAGCGGATTATTCCCCGCAATTTATACCGTATTCGCATATCGGATGGAAACCTTTTTCCTGGCCCTCGCCCTTGGACACATCTTGATGGCTCAAGCCCTTTTGAGCTGCCGCATCAGCACCCCACGATATCGGGGCGTTCTCGCAGGCCTGTGGATCGCACAAAGCATTGTGGCGCTGGCCTTTGCTATCCATGGTTTTTGGTGGCAACCAAAATCGATTGACGACATTCCTCTTGTGGGAGCGCTCATCACTTTGTTCATTGTCGGCATGGTCTCAACCATTGTGATTTTGGCGAAGATCATCATGGATAAAAACGAGTTGCTGCTCAAGCAATTGTCCATTACCGACCCTCTCACCGGCGCGTTGAACCGGCGCGGGCTGATTGAAGCAGCGGCGGCCTTGAAGCAGAAAACGGAAAAGTCCAAGCTGCTCGCGCTGTTTGTGTTTGATCTGGACCACTTCAAAACGATCAATGACACCTTTGGGCATCAGGCAGGTGATGACGTGCTGTCCTCTTTTGCAAAAATGGTCAGCTCAGTCATCCTACAGAGCGGGACCGATAAAAAAGGGCTGTTCGCGCGCTCAGGCGGTGAAGAATTCTGCGCGCTTGTTCCTGTCGCGGACCTGAGGCAGGCGGCGGGGCTAGCCGAACAGATCCGCACCATGGTGGCCAGCACACCCGTTGTCGTTGGTCAAAGCACGGTCCGGCTTACCACCAGCATTGGCGTTTCTGCCCTGCCGGCAGATGAGTTCGACTTTGATGCCGTCATGCGCCAAGCGGACCATGGCCTTTACAAAGCCAAGGCCGATGGGCGAAATCGCACCGCCGTTGCCCGCGGTGACAGCGTCTATTGTCTTGGTCCTGCGTTTGAGGCGGGCAGCCCTGCCGCGATTGATCAGGATACTGACCTACAGGTCGCAGCGCTTCGTCGCTTGACACAGCGACAGCTCCACCCTGAAACTTAAATTCACGATAGTCCACTTCGGAGTGGCCATTCAGGTATGCAATGAATCATCCCTTGCCCTTCTCCATCGATGCAAATGCGCGAACAGTCAGTCTCAATGCGCGTGATCCGGCCTTTTTTGAAAATCCGAACCCGGTTTACGCCGCACTGCATGCGCAGGCACCAACCTTTTATTGGCAAGAGCAGAAACAGTGGTTTTTCAGCGGCTTTGAGCAGGTCAACGCGCTGTTGCGCGACAAGCGCTTTGGGCGGCAAATCCTGCACATCGCCAGCCGCGAGGAGCTGGACATGCCCGCCCCCGCCGACCACACACAGCATTTTGACGCAGCGGAAGCGTGGTCCTTACTGGAACTGGAGCCACCGGAACACACGCGCCTTCGCACTTTGGTCAACCGTGCCTTCGTCTCTCGCCATGTGGAAAAGATGACGCTGGAGATCGTCGATCTCGCCAACAGCCTGATTGATGGCTTTGAAGCAGATGGCCAAACGGAACTGCTCGCAAGTTTTGCCGACATCATTCCGGTGACAATGATTGCCCGGATGATTGGCATTCCCGATGAGATGGGGCCGCAATTGCTCAAATGGTCTCACGACTATGTGGGCATGTATATGTTTAAGCGCACCCGCGCCGATGAAGATGCGGCAGACCGTTCCGCAAAGGAATTCGCCGACTATGTGCGCAGCATGATTGCCGAGCGCCGCGTGGCACCACAAGACGATCTGCTCAGCCACATGATCCACACGGAACATAAGGGTCGGCTGCTGAGCGATGATGAATTGATTTCCACCACCATTGTCTTGCTCAACGCAGGCCATGAAGCCACCGTGCATCAGATTGGCAATTCAGTGCGGGTCATTCTGGAAAGCGGGCTCGATCCCGATGTCCTGTTTGCGGATACAACGGCAACCGAGCGGACTGTGGAAGAATGTCTGCGCATTTGCGCGCCGGTGCATATTTTCCAGCGCTACTGCCTGGAGCCTTGCGAGGTGGATGGGGTCAGCCTCAAACGCGGCGATAAAGTGAGTCTCATTCTGGCCGCCGCCAATCTGGACCCGGTTAAATTTCCCGATCCCCTCACCTTCAAGCCGGACCGCAATGATGGGGTCAACCTCTCGTTCGGCGCTGGCATCCATTTTTGCATTGGCGCGCCGCTGGCGCGGCTGGAGCTGAATCTGGTTCTGCCACTATTGTTTCAGCGCTTGCCAGGGCTGAAATTGGCCAACCGCCCCAAGGTGAAAGATGTCTATCACTTCCACGGCTTGGAGCGGCTGGATCTCGTGTGGTAAATTGGGGCCAGCTTAAAAACGCACCACATAATCCTTGCGGGTGGTTTCCACCACCTGCCAGGTTCCGGTAAAGCCGGGTCTCAGCACCATTCTGTCGCCCGCACGCAGATGCACAGGCTCGGCTCCGTCTTCAGTCAGGATGGAATAACCTTCGAGAATGGAGAAATACTCCCATTCGTCATAGACCACGCGCCATGTTCCGGGTGTGGATTGCCACACGCCAGCATAGAGGCCGCCTCCGGCTTCTTCAAAACTCCAGGTCAGAAAGCGCGGATGCCCCTCCACCAGCCGGTCGGGCGCAGGCGCGCCCTCTTCTGGCTCTATGGTTGAAAGATCGAACCGACAGGACTGGGACATGATCAATTCTTCCACTCAAACTTTTGCAAGTGCTTGCTCAAGATCAGCAATAATGTCTTCCGGGTCTTCGATACCAACAGAAAGACGCACGACATCCGGTCCGGCACCGGCCGCGATCTGCTGCTCCGGTGTCAATTGCGCATGGGTGGTTGAGGCCGGGTGGATGACCAGAGAGCGGGTATCGCCAATATTGGCCAGATGCGAGAACAACTGCAAGCCTTCCACCAGCGCCTTACCTGCCTCATAGCCACCCATGACGCCGAAAGTAAACACGGCACCGGCCCCTTTGGGAGAATAGCGCTGCTGAAGGGCATGGTTTGGATCATCCGGAAGTCCTGCATAGGACACCCACGCCACTTTCTCATGGTTTTTCAGCCAATGAGCGACTTTCAAGGCGTTGTCGCAATGGCGCTGCATCCGCAATGGCAAGGTCTCGATGCCAGTGATCAGCAAAAACGCATTCATCGGCGCAATCGCTGGCCCCAGATCACGCAGACCCAGCACGCGACAGGCAATGGCAAAGGCCATATTGCCAAAGGCCTGATGCAGGATCACGCCGCCATATTCAGCGCGCGGCTGCGACAGGGTGGTGAATTTGCCCGATTGCGACCAATCAAACGTGCCGCCATCAACAATCACCCCACCCATGGAATTGCCATGGCCGCCAAGAAATTTCGTGGCGGAATGCACCACGATATCGGCACCGTGTTCCAGCGGGCGCACCAGATAGGGGCTTGCCATGGTGTTATCGACAATCAATGGCAGGCCATGGCGGCGTGCAACCTCGGCAATGGCAGCAATATCCACAAACTTGCCCGCTGGATTGGCCAAACTCTCGATGAAGATGGCGCGGGTACGATCATCAATCTGGGCTGCGAATGTTTCTGGATCATCGGTATCGGCCCAGCGCACCTGCCAGCCGAAATTGCCAAAAGCGTGGCCGAATTGATTGATGGAGCCGCCATAGAGCTTGCGTGCCGCAACAAAATTATCACCAGACTGCATCAATGTATGGAACACCAGCAATTGTGCGGCGTGGCCAGAGGCCACGGCCAAGGCTGCTGTGCCGCCTTCCAGTGCCGCAACGCGCTCTTCCAGCACACCTTGGGTGGGGTTCATGATGCGCGTGTAAATATTGCCGAATTGCTTGAGGCCAAAAAGGGCTGCGGCGTGGTCGGCATCTTCGAACACATAGGCCGTGGTCTGATAAATCGGGGTTGTGCGCGCACCCGTTGTTGGGTCTGGCTGCGCACCAGCATGAACGGCAAGCGTGGCAAAGCCCGGATTGTTATTGGACATGAATTTCCTCCCTCAAAAGTCCTCGGCCATGCAATGACCATCGTTATACAAATGAAAACAGATTTTTTCGCACCCGTTGATCAATTGGGTCGCATATCAACTGCTACCGATGAGCCGGGGATATTCAATCGCAGGGCAGCGGTTCATCACCACCTGCATGCCAACGGCCTCTGCTTTAGCTGCGGCGGCTGCGTCATACACGCCCAGTTGGGCCCAAATCACCTTTGGGTGTGGCACCAAAGCGATGGCCTCATCAACAACGTTTTCGAGATATTCGCTGGCGCGGAACACATCCACCATATCGAAAGGCTCTGGAATATCCGCAAGCGTTGCGTAAACCGTCTGCCCCAAGATCTGCTTGCCTGCCTGACCGGGATTGACGGGAATGACCTTGTAGCCCCGCTCCAAAAGAAAGGCCATCACCCCATAGCTGGGCCGCGCGGGATTGGGCGAGGCACCTGTCAACGCAATCACTTTGATGCTTTTCAGAATGGCTTTAAGGTTTTCACTGTCGTATTTGTCATGCTGCATCGTCTCAAGCCTCCTCGACACTCAGCGATATCGGCTCCGGCCATAGCGCTGGCGCGTCACACAATATTGACTATGGCGAGACGCGACACCAGATATATAGACACGCGTCGTGGTGCTGGCAATGTTTGTCGCTCATGGTCGGAAAGGTGGAGGAGAGATTGTTATGAAAGCGCTTTTAGGGCCAAGTCTTTGCCTGGGAATTGCACTCAGCGCAGGCAGCGCAATGGCAATTGATCGATATGATGCGACAACACTAAACTGTGCCAACGCCCGGCAGATCCTGCGTGACAAGGGCGCCGCGATTTTTCGCTACCCCTCCCAAAGGGTCAAAGGCATGGTTCTGTATGACCGTTACGTGCGCAACACCCAATCCTGTGACAACGATCAATATGCGGAGAGAGCAACCATTCCCACCCGCGACAATCTGCAATGTCCGGTGTTGAATTGCCAGCCACTCAGCAATCTAAATGACAATTGGCCAAGTTTTATTCCGCATAATTCCTTATAAGTGCCGGCATGAATACGGGTCAGCCTGACAGATGTCAGACTGACGCATCATCTCAGCGGTTTATGCCGCACTGTGTTCTGTATGCGAAGGATGGGTTGCCTCATACACCAGAGGATATTCCGCCACCAGTGCACGATTCATAACAACATCAATGCCGGCAGCTTCCGCGCGGGCGGCGGCTGCATCATCGCGAACACCCAACTGACCCCATATTGCTTTTGGCAACACCGGCAGGGCCAACACCTCGTCAACCACACCCGAAAAGGCATTGGACTGGCGAAACACGTCTACGAGATCAATGGTCGCCGGGATATCTGCGAGGCTGGCATAGACATGGCACCCCAGAATTTTCTGCCCGGCAATGAGCGGGTTGACGGGGTAAACGGTAAACCGCTTCCCCAGCAAGAAACCCAACACCCAATGACTGGGCCGATCATCTCTGGCTGATACGCCCACCAAGGCGACCGTGCGCGTTTTTTGAAGAATTCCTCTGAGAAAGTCATTGCTGTAGCTGTCATGGTCCATGATCATTTCCTCCCGGTTGTTTTTAACCGATTGTTCAGGATTGCCAC
Organism: Rhizobium sp.; assembly: GCA_003501385.1. Classification (GTDB taxonomy): domain Bacteria; phylum Pseudomonadota; class Alphaproteobacteria; order Rhizobiales; family Rhizobiaceae; genus Allorhizobium. The sequence continues at coordinate 8,052 of DNPN01000119.1, forward strand.
GCACGTCTTCTTTTAAATCATTTTACCCGTTTGCCCTTAACAATATCAGAATCATCTAAATCCCAAAATGCGACATACGCATGAGACGTGGGTAACTTTTACCGTCTTAATTTTTTTACAAAACACAACCAATTGGTTCAACTGAAGCCGAACATTTAAATTTGATCAAAGACATGTACTGAAGACAATACTCATCAAATTATTCGTTTTTGATAGCGCTACCCAATATTACCTACACAAAACAACATCGAGACAACAAAAGTGACACACATCACACAAGATAAAGATATTCTTTTTTTGTTCTTTTTTTGCTCTTTCTTTGTTCGGCGTCATTTTAGCAAGTTCAAAAGAAAAACATCAATAGTTACAGACAGTTTCCTGGAGATTGGCACCAATCGAAAACCGTACACGTTCGTTCAGTAAAATTTAGAAAAAATTGCTTCGACTGGCCATTTTTTAACTCAAAAATGCCGACAACACCCCCAGGATTGCAGTGAAAAAAGATAGACAGGACTGAAACAGAATCGTCTTTTTGTTGCAAATTTAGCCACAGCAAAGAATTAGGCACCACTATCAAAGGATGTACACAATTGTAATGAAAAGTAGCATGGTAACCGTAGCCCGAAAGGACTTAACTGGGTTGCACGCAAGCGAGGAGAAAGCATGCAAGGCCAAGCCGTGATGAACCTGAACACAATCCGTGAATTTCTGGCGGTTCACTTCCCTCAACTCAATGCTGAGGGGGAGCATTTCACCGTCACCCAGACCGGCACTGGCACCGCCTCCATGCGGCTTGATCCCGACATACGCCATCTTCGGCCCGGGGGCACGGTGTCGGGACCAACACTGTTTACGCTGGTGGATGTGGCGTGCTGGATCACGATTCTGGCGCAAATCGGCCCCTTACCCATGGTGGTTACGACCAATCTCAACATCAATTTCCTGCGCCTGCCAAAACCTGAGCCGCTGCATTGCGATTGCCGCATTTTGAAACTGGGCAAACGACTGGCCGTGGTGGATGCGCTCGTTCACGCAGGAAGACCGCAAGCCCCAGTGGCACAGGCCACGGCCACCTATTCCATCCCACCCCGATAAAATTCGGCTAAAGTCATGTGGTAAAATAAAACCACATATATAAATATTTGTTTTCATTAGTATATTTTGAAAGTTGCTCGATTTTTAGCATCTTGACCAAAAGCTGTGGCATCACTATAACCCAGCCAGCACACGGGCCTTTGGCACCGTTTGTTTTTTTGTGCAGCTATCTTCGCAAAAACAAGCAACAAAAAACGCTCCCTATGGCGCAGGTCAGCAATGACAGAGGCCGGAAGGGACCAAGAGAAAGTGAACCCTATGTCTACCTTCGTTCAGAAGCCCGCCGAGGTGGAGAAGAAGTGGATCATCATCGACGCCGAAGGCCTCGTTGTTGGTCGCCTCGCCACCATCATTGCTACCCGCCTGCGCGGCAAGCACAAAGCAACCTACACCCAGCACGTTGACGATGGTGACAATGTCATCGTTATCAATGCTGAGAAGGTTGTTCTGACCGGCAAGAAATATTCTGACAAGACTTACTTTTGGCACACCGGCTATCCGGGTGGCATCAAGGAGCGCACAGCGCGCCAGATCATTGAAGGCCGCTTTCCTGAGCGCGTTCTTGAAAAGGCTGTTGAGCGCATGATCCCACGTGGTCCGCTTGGCCGTCGCCAGATGAAGA
>DNPN01000053.1:0-1330 GCA_003501385.1 Rhizobium sp.
TATTCACTGCGACAGGCTTTAGAGCGGGACACTGAAAGAACAATTGGCAAAAAATAATTTTGCCGCCGCTTTCCTTAAACCAAGTGGACGCCATGTGACATCCCAGTGAAAACAATAGGATGAGGGTGTGAACCGTGCCATCGCAACCAACGATCTCAGGTCCAAGCCATCGTTCTCTCGTGGCACTGGCCACACTGAACTTTTTTCTGGCAGATGCACGCGACGGGTTGGGACCGTTTCTCGATGGCTTTTTGGCCACCCACGGTTGGCAACCGATGACGCTGGGCATTATCGCCACCATCGGCGGCATTCTCGGCATGATCGCCACGCCCTTTTTTGGGGCCTTGGTGGATGCCTCACCATATAAACGCAGCCTGATCATTCTGCCGGTTATTCTGGTCACAGCCACAGCGCTGTGGACGCTGGCCAGTCCTTATAATCTCTCGGTGTTTGGCGGCCAATCGGTCACGGCGCTGGTGGCGGCGGTGATTGGCCCGGCACTGATGGGGTTAACGCTGGGATTGGTCGGCCAACATGTCTTTTCACGTCAGATTTCCAACAATGAAATCTGGAACCATACCGGCAATGTGTTTTCACTGATCTGCATCTATCTCATGGCCGAATATTTTGGTCAAAATGGCATTGTCTGGCTGACGATAGCATCCGTGGGTGCCGCTATTATCGCCGCACTGTCCATTCGCCCGCAAGAGATCGATCAAAAGGTGGCGCGCGGCTTCTCCCCCTCTGATGACAGCGCTTTGCAGCCTGCGGGCTTTCATATCCTTGCCCAAAGCCAAGGCTTGATTGTGCTGGCCCTGATCATATGATTTTTCATTTTGGCAACGCCCCGATCAGCCGATTGATTGCCCAGAATTTTTCCATTCAGATGGACAGCCCGTTTCAAACAACGGCGATCACCACCGGCATTTCGCAATTTTCCATGATCGTTGTTGCGGCCTGCGCACCCATGCTGATCCGTCGCTTCGGCCTCAGCTCCATATTTCTTATCGCGCTCCTGGCCCTGCCCATCCGGGGCGTGATTGCAGGCAGTTTTTCCAGCTTTGCCGCCATCTATCCGGTGCAAATTCTCGACGGCGTTGGCGCAGGCCTGATTGGCATTGCAACACCAATTGCCGTGGAGCGGATCTTGCTGGGATCGGGGCGTTTCAATGTCGGCCTTGCTGCGGTCATGACCGTGCAGAGCATTGGTGCATCGTGCAGCAATATGGTGGCGGGATGGCTGACCCAGAAAGGCGGCTATTTACTGGCCTAGAGTCTGTCAGGTTCAGATTGAACCAGACAGACTCTAAACTCTCTTGTTTTCGTTTGT
>DNPN01000053.1:1609-33091 GCA_003501385.1 Rhizobium sp.
AACCGGGTTCCACGTTTCCCTGACAAACTCTAGCATGTTTGTTGTCATCAACCGCCATTTTTGGCTGGTCCAAGCGCCGCCCATTCCTTGATCACGTTATCAAAGATCTGTTTGCCAACAGTGCCCTTATCCAGCGTAATCAACGCGCGGCGACCATTGCGATAGGTCACAGGAATATCCATCCATTCACGATCTTTCAACAGAGCAACATTGCGCGCCACAACATCCGTGAAGTCGTTGAATGCAATCATGAAGCTGTCATCGATGATCTTGGCAGGAACAGCCACAATCGGATCGCCACGATCCTGTTCCGTTTGCTTCATGGCAATGCGCTGTACACTATCAATGCCGCCACCCGGGAAAGTCTTCGGCACAGAGAAGACAATCTCCGCCAAATGGCTGGCCGGAAGCGATGCGTCGGTGTTGCGCTTGAAGGTAATCAGCGCCGTCAAACCCTGATCTGGAATTGTAAGCTTGCCCTGAACAACTGGCTGGTTCTTGCCACTGTCATCGGCTTCGCTCTTTTCTTCCCAAACAACATAGCCTTGCATGGTTGCGGGCGTTGTCTCGCCCAGCCGCTCTTCATAAAGATAGGCCTTCTGGCCATTGGCAGGCACGGTGAACGCCTTGGCCGGCGGCGCGCTTGCCGCCGCCGCAGGTGCCCCGGCGTTGGCCGCAACATTCTGCTGGGCCACCGAGCGCCCCTCATTGCCATTGGCGGCAGCGTCAGATGCCCCCCGGTCAACCTCTGTGCCATCGGGCAAAAGCTGCTGGGTAAATTTTTGCCCTGCGGCACCTGCCTGAGCATCACCGCCCGAGGTCGCCGCCTTAACGCCTGCACTCTCGGTGCCATCCGTCTTGGCAGGCTGTGACGCCGTTTGCGGCGCAGGCGGTGTCATGCCTTTCACCAGCGAGGTCAGAAAGTCGCGCTTCACATAGGCTGCATAACCGCCGCCCGCCAGAACAACAACCAACACACCACCGAGAATATAGCGCATCACGCCACGAGACGCAGTTTTGCGCGTACCAGACGCTTTTTTCTTACCCTTCTTGAGCACCGCAGACATTTCGTCTTTGGAAACGCCCTGGCGCTTGCCGGTGTCACTGGTCAGGGTTTTCAGCGAGCCATCAACCGGAACAGGTGTCTTGTTGGTCGTGACAAAATCGTCGAACCAGGCGGGATCTTCCACACTGTCTCCGCCCAGCGCGCTGATGGGCTGGGGAGGCGTGGTGGCAGCATTGTTGACACCAGTGTTGCGCACAAAGGCATCAAAAGCCCCAAGCGGACCGCTCTCATCGATCGGATGGATCTGCGGCATCTCCTGACGGGATCGCTCAACTTTGGGCTCGCTGACTGGCGATCGCCAATCATTTTGGGGCAAGGGTTTTGCAGCCGCTGTTTCTTCGAGATGTCCGTCCAGCCAGCTATCAATCGCATGACGTGCAGGCGGCGCAACAGGTACTGGCTCTGCCTCTCGCTCTGGCCACGTTGGCTGCTCATGGGCAGAATGCAGTGTGCGATCATCCTGCTCGTCGTGTTCAGGCTCATGATGGTCGTGGACATGCTGTTCTGGTGCCCGATACTCCGGCGCTTGCCATGGCTCAGGCTCCTGATGATAGACAGGTTGCTCTGGCTCATACACCGTATGATGATCTTGCGGCTGATAAGCAGTTGCCACAGCCTCGGGCTCGGGCACAAAATGCGTCTCTTCTGCCTCGGCTGAATGATAAGGTTCAGGCTCAGCAGCATGAGGCTCTGGATCAGCTTCGGGCACGGAGGCTTCTTCCGGCTCATAGGCCGGTTCAACGTCCACATTCTCTTCTACCGCAGGAAGCGCCTCGGCATATTCCGCCTCGACCTCGACGATTGCACCTTCAAGCTTGTCCAGCTGACGGCGCAACATCTCCTCTGACGGCTTCGGTGTCATGTTCTCCAGCTGCCGCATCACGGCACCGCGAGCTTTTTCATACACCTTAACGCGCATTTCCGGGGTATTGTTCGACAGACCGTCAACGGCACGTCGAATAACTGCTACGAAATCTGCCATCCGTACTTTCTCGTGGTCATCGGCAAGGGCCGAAAGACGATATTGACCCAGTCCACCTGGCGTCCCTTAACCGAGGACAACCTGAATTCCGGGACGTTCTTATAATACTGATCTCGCATCCGATGGCCTGCCCGGCCCTCAGATGCGAGAGGATAATTAAAATGCGACCTTAACCCTCAAATGGATCGGTCACAAGTATCGTATCATCGCGTTCAGGGCTGGTGGACAGCAGCGCAACCGGCGCGCCAATCAATTCTTCCACCTGACGCACGTATTTAATCGCCTGCGCAGGTAAATCCGCCCATTTGCGGGCACCCACTGTTGATTCTTTCCAGCCTTCAAGCGTGATATACACCGGCTCAACGCGAGCTTGCGCCGCCTGGCTTGCGGGAAGATGATCAATCTGCACGCCATCCAGCATATAGCCAACGCAAATCTTCAATTCATCCAGCCCGTCCAGCACATCCAGCTTGGTCAGGGCAATGCCGGTGATGCCATTGGTCGCAACTGACTGGCGGACCAAAGCGGCATCAAACCAGCCGCAGCGACGCTTACGCCCGGTCACTGTGCCGAACTCATGCCCCTTCTCACCCAGGAACTGGCCGATTTCATCGGTCAGCTCTGTCGGGAAAGGACCTTCGCCCACGCGGGTGGTGTAGGCCTTGGTGATACCGAGAATATAGCCCAGCGCGCCCGGACCCATGCCAGAACCAGCCGCCGCCTGCCCCGCAACCGTATTGGACGAGGTGACGAAAGGATAAGTGCCGTGATCAATATCGAGCAACGAGCCTTGCGCGCCTTCAAACAGAATGCGGGCACCGCGACGGCGCTCTTTATCCAGCATCAACCAAACGGTTTCGCGGAATGGCAGAACCTTGTCAGCCACCGACAAAAGCTCGTCCATGATTGTGGAATGTTCCACTTCCGGCGCGCCAAAACCACGGCGCAGCGCGTTGTGATGGGGCAGAATGCGGGCAACCTTTTCCGCCAAACCTTCCGGATCGGCCAGATCCATCAGGCGAATGGCGCGACGGCCAACCTTGTCTTCATAGGCAGGGCCAATGCCGCGGCGCGTGGTGCCAATCTTGGTGCCGCTGTTGGAGGCGGCATCTTCACGCAAGCCGTCCAGCTCACGGTGGAGCGACAAAATCAGGGTGGCATTGTCGGCAATGCGCAGGTTTTCCGGCGAAACCTTGACGCCTTGCGCGCCCAAACGGCCAATTTCAGCAATCAACGCATGCGGATCCACCACCACGCCATTGCCGATCACGGCCATTTTGCCGGGGCGAGCAACGCCAGACGGCAGCAGCGACAGCTTGTAGGACACGCCATCAATCACGAGCGTATGGCCGGCGTTATGGCCGCCCTGAAAGCGCACAACCACGTCGGCACGCTCAGAGAGCCAGTCGACAATTTTGCCCTTGCCTTCGTCACCCCATTGGGAGCCAACCACCACGACGTTCGTCATTTCTTCATCCTGTCCTTGCGCTGGAGCGCAAACAATAGCCTTTGCGCTTGCGCAAAAAAATAACCTTGCGCCTGCACGCACACTGAAACAAACCACGCTGACACGCGAAGTGCAACACTTGCGCATTGAAGTGCAGCACTGGCGCATTGACGGGCGAACACCAGCCCCGGCGCTGATCGCGCCGTGCCAAACCCGCGCATCTATACTTCTTTGTTTTGCGGAAAGCGACCCGTTTGTGGTGGTAAATCTGGCTTTTTGCATGGCAAAACCTTAAGGGGTGACAGCCATTCAAAAAAAATTATTCATCCAATCGCCGACACAAGGAAATGCCATGCAAATCAGAGCTTACATCTACCTGATGCTCACCACCTTCCTGTGGGGTGGCAATGCCGTGGCGGGAAAGCTGGCTGTGGGCCATATCAGCCCGATGATGCTCAATGCCGGTCGCTGGACTCTGGCGCTGGGCATACTGCTGTGTGTGTCCATGGAGCAATTGAGAGCGGATTGGCCAGTGATTCGGCGCAATTGGCCCCTTCTGCTGACCTTGGGCGCGATTGGCTATACCGGGTTTAACGGCTTTCTCTATTCGGCCCTGAAATATACCAGCGCGGTCAATGGCGCGATTGAGCAGGGCGGCATCCCGGTGCTGATCTTTCTGCTGAATTTCCTGCTGTTTCGCATTGCCGCATCTACAGTGCAGATCCTGGGCTTTGTCATCAGCTTTATCGGGGTGGCGCTCACCGCCGGTCATGGCGACCTTAGCGCCCTGCTGGCACTACGGCTGAATTTGGGGGATGGGTTGATGATGCTCGCCGTGCTGTCCTATGCGATCTTCACCATCGCCCTGCGCTGGAAGCCGGCTTTGCACTGGAAAAGCATGATGGCGTCCCTGTCGTTTGGGGCCGTGCTCGCCACATTTCCGCTGGTGGCCTGGGAAAAGGCCAATGGCAGCCTGATCCTGCCCGATGCAATGGGCTTTGCACTCATTGCGTTTTGCGGCCTGCTGCCCTCGCTGGTATCGCAGACGCTTTACATTGCTGGAATCACGATGATCGGAGCCAATCGGGCCGGATTGTTTATCAATCTCGTGCCGGTTTTCGGCACATTGCTGTCCATCGCCGTGGTGGGAGAACGGCTGGAAGGCTTTCATATTCTGGCGCTGGTTCTGGTGCTGGGCGGCATTGCCCTGGCAGAATGGGGCAAGCCCCAGGCGCTGCCCGCAACCTGATATCAAATCAGGTTGGCTTGCCCACCCGCAATGCGCACCACGCTGAGGTGGCCGGAGGCATAAGCAGCGGTATCCACGCCAATGCGGTTTTTGCCAAAAGTCACCGTGTCTGTTGGTGTGTGACCATGCACCACCGTGTAAGGCATTTCCGGCCCCCGGCTCAAAAACGGCTCCCGGATCCACATCAGGTCTTCGTCGGTTTGAGCATCCAGCGCTGTGCCGGGCTTGACCCCTGCATGCACGAACAGAAATTGCCCCACCTTGAGCATCACCGGCAAGGATTTGAACCACTGATAATGTGCTGCCGGGACAGCTTCGGCCAAAAGCGCGGAAAGGCCGGAAAAGCCCCCTGCTTTTTGCAGGGACTGATCAATATCCATGCCGTAGGAGTAAAGGGTTGCGGCAGCACCAAAATCCAGCCAGCGACGGCCAGCGGATGGATCTTCCAGAAACTGGCAAAACGCATCATCATGATTGCCGCACAATGCCACCCGTTCGATCTGCGGTGCCAGCGGCCGCATCAAATGCTGCACCACCTGACGCGACGATGGGCCACGATCAACATAATCGCCCAGCATGACAATCAGTTTATTGCCTTCAAAGCTGGCGGCATCTTGCAAAATCCGACATTCGGCATTCAGCAGTTCAATGTAGGAACCATGAACATCGCCGATGGCATAGATGGCCGAGAAGGCTTCCGGATCGAAATCCAGCCGAGAGCGCACAGTGACCACATCACCTTCCGATCCGGTATCCAGAATTCTACGCCACAACTTAATCATACGCCACCCAGCTTCCATACCTGTTTTACGCTGGTTGACGCGGTTTCTCAAGAACACAACCGCACAGATGGCGCTTACCTTTTATTAAGGTTAATGCTGTTGCGGCAGAGTCGTGGCTCCGTCCTCTTTTCAGCAGCATAGTGTGCACAAATTGATGCTTTTACGCGCGTGGTTGCGGCTCTACGGTGCTCCCAACGCAGATTGAGGACCCTCCCATGGCAAAACCTTTTTATTGGAACGAGCTGAACACCCATGATTTTGCGGCGCTGTCCAAGGATAGCACCATTGCCATTTTGCCGATTGCCTCGACCGAGCAGCACGGGCCGCATCTGCCAATCGCCACCGATGTGGCCATTGCCAATGGCATGTTAAACGAGCTGAAAAACCAGCGCACCGATGATCTGGATTTTCTGGTGCTGCCTACCCAGGAAATCGGCAAGGCCAATGAGCATATCTATGGCCCAGGCACGCTGTCGCTGGGCGCGGATATTCTCATTCCCGCCTGGACCGCGATTGGCGGCAAGGTCGCAGAAGCGGGCCTTCGCAAGCTGGTGATTGTCAATTCCCATGGCGGCAATCTCGACATCATGAATATTGTCGCGCGCGAAATGCGCGTGCGCTTCAATATGGCCGTGGTGGCCACCCAATGGGCGCGGTTTGGCCACCCCGACGGGATGATTTCAGAGCATGAAGCCAAATACGGCATTCATGGTGGCGAAGTGGAAACCTCGCTGATGCTGCATTTCCGCCCCGATCTGGTGCGGATGGACAAGGCCGAAAACTTTGTCTCCAAGGCCGAATGGATGCGCGAGCGCTCGGAATTCCTCGGCCCCACCCCGCCGCACACGCTGGCATGGATAGCCCATGACCTGAACCCGCATGGTGTGGTAGGTGATGCCTCGAAAGGCACAGCGGAAAAGGGAGAAGCCATTTGCCGCCATCAGGTGGCAAAGTTTGTGCAGTTGCTGCGCGATCTGCGCGACTATCCCCTGTCTGCGCTTTATTCCCCATCCTGAAAACGATCCAGCGGCACTTTACTGGTGGGCAGAAAACCCTTGCCTTGCAATTCTGCCACCAGTGCCAAAATCTCCTGCATCAGATATTCGACAAACAGGCTGGTGGCCGCATCCAGAGGCGCGCGGGCGCGGGTAAACAGTTTCATCGGCTGATGGCGCACATGCGGCTCGCTCAAAGGGCGAAACACCAGCTCACCCCGACGGCATTCCGCCACAACGTCCAGCGGATTGAGCAGGGTGACCGCCGTGCCGCATTTGACCAACTGCTTGAGCAGTTCCGAGGCATTGGTTTCCAAAAGCGGCTCGATCGGCAAAGGTATCTGCGCAAGGGCCAGATTGATGACATTGCGCAGGCTGGTACCCGGCTCCGCCAGCACCAGTTTTTCCTGCACCACATCCGCCAGATCCACCGGCCCATCTGTGTGCGCCAACCGATGCCCTGGCGGCAACACCGCCCCCACCGGAATATCAAAATTGGCCAGCGTGCGAATACCGGGCGTGGCGACAATATTGAAGCCAAGACCAATATCCACCTCCCCGGTCAGCACCGGGTTCAGGGTCGTTGTGCCGCTATCATTGCGCACATGCACCTTGATGCGTGGATGCGCGGCCAGAAACCTTGCAATAATTTCCGGCAGCGGTCCCGATGCCAGCCCCACCGTGGTGACCAGCGACACTTTCCCCGCCTGCGGGGTTTTGAGGCTGCGAATGCGCGCTTCCAGCCGCTCATAGCCCTTCAGCACCTCGCGGATATGCTCCACACACAATTCACCTGCCGCCGTCAGCCGCAGGCCACGGGGCAAGCGCTCGAAAATCGGCGCACCAAACTCTTCCTCCAAGGCAAGAATTTGGCGATTGACGGCTGATGATGCAACGTTAAGGCGACTTGCCGCCTTGCGTATTGAGCCACATCTGGCAATCTCATCAATGTAATACAGCTTTCTGGAATGCAACATCAGAGAAACGCCCGTCCATTTTTTGAGCAGCTTGACCATCAATGCAGCAGATAAGGCAAGCGCTGCTATAAAGGCATCAATGCGCACGAAATTTGATGCTTTTCAAAGCGCATGGCAAGCGCTCAAATGCAAAAAACGCCAACCATGAGCAATGCTCCATCGGGGCCTGAGGGGAAAGATCAGCATGACGAAGAGATTTGCACACTATCTCGCCGCTGCCGCGGTTTTGTTGGGCGCAGCCAGCCCAGCGCTCGCCATTGATCAGGTGAGCTATGGCACCAACTGGCTGGCGCAGGCCGAACATGGCGGCTTTTATCAGGCCGTGGCCGATGGCACTTACAAAAAATATGGCCTTGATGTGAAAATCGTACAGGGCGGCCCCAATGCCGCCAATCAGGCCTTACTGATTGCGGGCAAGGTCGATTTTTATATGGGCAGCCCGCTGGGTGAGATGGATGCCGTCAAGCAGGGCATTCCGCTGGTGGATGTCGCCGCCATGTTCCAGAAAGACCCGCAAGTGCTTTTGGCCCATCCCGATCAGGGCGTGGAAAAATTTGCGGATCTGGCCAAGCTTGATACCATTTTCATGGGCAAGGATGGCTATGTCACCTATTTCGAGTGGATGAAGAAGAATTTCAAAGGCTTCACGGACGCTCAGTACAAGCCCTATACCTTTAACCCCGCCCCGTTCATTGCCAACAAGAAATCAGCCCAGCAGGGTTACATTACTTCTGAGCCCTATGAGGTGGAAAAGCAGGGCGGCTTCAAGCCAAAACTCTTCCTTTTGGCCGATAACGGCTACAGCCCCTACTCCACCATGATCACCACCACCCAGAGCATGATTGATAAGAAGCCAGACGTGGTGCAGCGCTTTATCGATGCCTCGACGGAAGGCTGGTACAATTACCTCTACGGCGACAACAAGGCCGCCAATGCCCTGATCAAGAAAGACAACCCGGAAATGACCGATGGCCAGATCGCGTTTTCGATTGAAAAGATGAAGGAATATGGCATCGTCGATTCCGGTGCCAGCCTGAAAAAGGGCATCGGCTGCATGACCGACGAGCATTACAAGAAGTTCTTCGATGAAATGGTCTCGATTGGTGTGGTCGATGCCAAGCTGGATTATAAAAAGGCCTACACCACCAAGTTTGTGTGCAAGGGCGTTGGTTTGGCGCTGAAGAAGTAAGCAAGGCCGGTGTTGCCGTTCTGCCCTCCTGAGCCATGCGAAGGGCCGGGCTCAGGAGGGGTTCTTTTATCCCTTCGCACTGTCCTTCTGACCACCTTCTCCTGAGCGGCAGAAGGACATCAACAACAGGCATTGAATGATCGTGAACGACACCGCATTGCCAATTCCGAGTGAGAGTAAAAAGCGCCCGCTGGTCACCATGTCGGGCGTCTCTAAAATATTCTCCTCCGGCACCGTCGCCCTCTCCAACATGTCGCTCACCGTGGAGCCGGGCGAGTTCGTCAGCCTGCTTGGCCCTTCCGGCTGCGGCAAATCCACGGCCCTGCGCATCATTGCTGGTTTGGGCGATACCACCAGCGGCACCATCGATTGGCCAAGCTCGCGCATCAATGCCAAGGGCCTGCCCGATGGCGACATCAGCTTTGTGTTTCAGGAGCCGACGCTGCTGCCGTGGCAAACGGTACTGGGCAATGTCTATCTGCCGTTGCGGCTGCGCGGTGTTTCCAAGGCGGATGCAAAGCCGCAGATCATGGAAGCGCTGGAAACTGTGGGCTTGCAGGATTTTGCGGACGCCTATCCGCGCGAGCTTTCCGGCGGCATGAAAATGCGGGTGTCAATTGCTCGAGCGCTGGTGACCAAGCCCAGACTGCTGCTGATGGACGAGCCTTTTGCCGCTTTGGACGAAATTACCCGGCAAAAACTCAATGACGATGTGCTGCGGCTGTGGAAGGAAAAAGGCATCACGGTGATTTTTGTCACCCACTCGGTGTTTGAGGCCGCCTATCTCTCCAACCGCATTGTGGTGATGAAGGCCCGGCCGGGTCGGGTGCATGCAGATTTCAGCATCAGCACCAGCCTTGAAAGAGATGCCCATTACCGTACCTCGGAAGAATATCGGCAAGTCTGCGAAAAAGCCTCCAACATTCTCATTGAAGCAATTGGCTTTCCTCTGAATGCAGCACAGGAGCACCATTAATGGCCATGGAGCAGACGGAAAAAAATCGTAATTTTCTAGCGCGCCATGGTGAAACAATTCTGCGGATCATCATCCCTGTGGCCGTGGTCGTTCTCCTGGTCCTCATCTGGCACATCGGCGTGGTCGTCTCCGAGGTGCCGCAATATATTCTGCCCGGTCCTATTGCCGTGGCAAATTCGCTTTACAATGATTGGGGCACGCTTGGCCCTGCCCTGTGGGTGACCACGCAGATCACCTTGATGTCGCTGGCCTTGGCGCTGATTGGCGGCGGTGGTCTGGCGATTTTTCTGGTGCAATCGCGCTGGATTGAGCTGGCGTTTTACCCGATTGCGGTGATTTTGCAGGTCACGCCGATTGTTGCCATCTCGCCGCTGATTTTGATCTATGCGCCCACCACGCAATCGGCGCTGTTGATCTGCGCCTTTCTGGTGGCCTTCTTCCCCATTCTGTCCAATACGGTGCAGGGGCTAAAGAGCGTTGATCACAATCTGCTCAACCTGTTTGACCTTTATGGTGCCTCGCGCTGGCAAACGCTGATCTATCTGAAACTGCCAGCGTCGCTTCCCTATTTCATGACCGGCCTGCGCATCGGCGGCGGGCTGGCATTGATTGCCGCCGTGGTGGCAGAGTTTGCAGCAGGCTCGGCGGGGGCGGGTTCAGGCCTCGCGTTTCGCCTGTTGGAAGCACAATTCCGGCTGAATATTCCACGGCTGTTTGCCGCTCTGATTTTGCTCTCGTGCCTCGGCGTCGTCATCTTCGCCATTACCTCCTTCATCTCCTGGCTCACGCTGCATCGCTGGCATGAGAGCAGTATCAAGCGAGAAAACTGATGCGCCAAGCCTTTGTGACCCTGCCCGATGCCCCGCGTTTTGCGCTGAAAAATGCCACCCTGCCTGCCATCACGGTCGATGGTTTCACCGCCCCAACCAACGAGGGCCTGATCCACGTTGATCTGCTGATTGCCAATGGCAAGATCGAGGCCATTTTGCCCCCCGGCACAGCCCCTGCTGAACTGCCCTTTACAGATATGGGCAATGGCATGATCTTTCCCACCTTCGTTGATATGCACACCCATCTCGACAAGGGCCATATCTGGCCGCGCAAGCCCAATGTGAGCGGCGATTTTATGGGCGCGTTGAGCGCGGTAAAAGAAGACCGCGAAGCAAACTGGAATGCGGCCGATGTGCGCGCCCGTATGGAGTTTTCGCTGAAATGCGCCTATGCCCATGGCACCAGCCTGATCCGCACCCATCTGGATAGCTTAGCCCCGCAACATCGCATTTCCTACGAGGTGTTTTCTGAGGTGCGCGAGGCGTGGAAAGGCAAGATCGACCTTCAGGCCGCAGCCCTTTTTCCCTTTGATGAGATCACCAATCCGGTGTTTTTTAAAGACCTGATTGAGGTCGTGGTCGCACACAAAGGCATTCTCGGCGGTGTGACACTGATGGTGCCGGATCTGGATGCGCGCCTAGACCTGCTGTTCCGGGCAGCCGCTGACAACGGCCTCGACATTGATCTGCATGTGGACGAAACGCAGGATGCCTCCGTGCTGGCGCTGAAAGCCGTGGCCGAAGCCAAGCTGCGCAACAAGTTTGACGGCACGGTCGTGGTCGGCCATTGCTGCTCGCTGACCCAGCAGAGTGATGACGTGGCCAAGGCCACCATTGATAAGGTGGCGGAAGCTGGTCTCGCCGTTGTGTCCCTGCCAATGTGCAACATGTATTTGCAAGATCGCCACGCTGGCCGCACGCCGCGCCAGCGGGGCGTCACGCTATTCCATGAGCTGACGGCGGCAGGCGTGCAAACAGCAGTCTCCTCCGACAACACCCGCGACCCCTTCTATGCCTATGGCGATCTCGATTGCGTGGAAGTGCTGCGCGAGGCGGTGCGGATTATCCATCTCGACCACCCGCTGGATGCCACCGCCCGCATTGTGACCCGCACCCCTGCCGATATTCTCAAACGGCCAGACCATGGCCGCATTGCAGTCGGTGCCACGGCCAATCTGGTGCTGTTTTCTGCACGAAACTGGAGCGAATTTCTCTCGCGCCCACAAAGCAACCGGATTGTGATACGCGCTGGAAAGGCCATTGACGCCACCCTCCCCGACTATCGTGAACTCGATGAACTGATAGAAAGCTGAACCATGCCGGATTATGCAAAAATCAAACAGGAACTCGAAGGCATTGCCGTTGAGGATCACCCGGCGCTGGTCAAGCAAAAGAGCCGGGATTTCTACTGGTATTCGCCGATTCTGAAAGAGGAACTCGATCACGTCACCGCAGACCTGATTGTCTCGCCCATCAGCGAAGAAGAGGTGATCCGCACCCTGAAAGTGGCCCATGCCCATGGTGTGCCCGTGACCCCGCGCGGTGCGGGCACTGGCAATTATGGTCAGGCCATGCCGCTATCGGGTGGTATTGTGCTCAACCTGATCAATATGAACAAGATCAAGGACATTCAGCCCGGCCGGGTGATCTGCGAGGCGGGCATTGTCATTGCCGAACTGGATCGTCAGACCAAAGCCCATTCGGGTCAGGAAGTGCGCTTTCATCCGTCGACTGCACAAACGGCCACCATCGGCGGCTTTGTCGCTGGTGGCTCTGGTGGCGTTGGCTCGATCACATGGGGGGGCTTGCGTGATCTGGGCAATATCCTGCGCCTGCGCGTGGTGACCATGGAAGCCGAGCCACGGGTGCTGGAACTCTCGGCTTGGGATCTGCAAAAGGTTAGCCATGCCTATGGCACCAATGGCATTATCACCGAGGTGGAAATGCCGCTGGCCCCGGCTTACGACTGGGTGGATGTGATTGTTGGCTACGACACTTTCATGGAGGCCGTGCGCTTTGCCGATGGGCTAACCCATCGCAATGGCATTCTGCTGAAGGAAGTGGCACCCATTGCCGCTCCCGTTCCTTTTGAGTATTTCACCCGTCACAAGCCTTGGCTGAAGGAAGGCCAATCGGTTGTGGTGCTGATGGTGGCTCCCCATTCCATGGGGCCATTCTTGGCCTATGCCGAGAAGATGAAGGGCGATGTGCGCTTCCGCTCCGACACTGTTGAGAGCATGAAGGGCATTCCGCACGCCTATGAACTGGCATGGAACCACACCACGTTGCGGGCGCTGAAGGTGGACCCATCCATCACCTATCTGCAGGTGCAATATCCCGGCCCGGATCATGTGGCCAAAGTGGAAAAAATGACCGAGATTTTCGGTGACGAGGTGATCGGCCATCTGGAATTTTTGAAGTTTGATGGTCAGATTCAATGCTCAGGCCTGCCGCTGGTGCGCTACACCACCAAGGAACGGCTGGAAGAGATCATTCGCATCCACGAGGAAAACGGCTGCCCGATCTTCAATCCGCATCGCTACACGCTGGAAGAAGGCGGCATGAAGCAGACCGATGAAACCCAGCTGGCTTTCAAGAAAGAGACGGACCCGCAGGGCCTGCTCAACCCCGGCAAGATGATTGCGTGGGACAATCCCGATTTTGATTTCAAGGCGGGCAAGAATTACCTCTTCCCCGGCCTGCAAGCGTTTGGAGAGGCTTAATAATACCGCCACAGTATATAGTTTCCGAAGGTACTCCTGACAAGCAAATGCCTGTTCATGTGCAAGACATGGTGCATCTCAATCCGGCTTGGGCGGCGGATGGGATGGATTAGGACAAACGGCGCGGACGTTTTCACTTGGAGCCTGCCCTCATTGGGCAGGCGAAAAACTGGAGCTTTGTCATGCGTGTGCTTGTTTTACATTCCCACCCCGTCACTGAGAGCTATGGCCGCGCCCTCTATAACCAGACCGTCGAGAGCCTGACCAAAGCGGGCCATGAGGTGGACGGCTGCAACCTCTATGACGAGGGCTTTGATCCTGTGCTCACTGCCCATGATCGGCGCGTTTATCATGAGTACCCGGAAAACACCGCGCTGGTAAAACCCTATGTCGAGCGGCTGAAAGCAGCAGAAGGTCTGGTGATAGTCACGCCCGTGTGGAATTTCGGCTTTCCGGCCATGCTCAAGGGCTATTTCGACCGGGTGTGGCTGATGGGGGTAAGCTTTGATCTTGAAGATGGCAAGCTCACACCAACGCTGCGCCATATTCGCAAAATGGCCGCAGTGCTCACCTACGGGGCCACGCCCATGCGGGCGTTTCTGGCCGGAAATCCACCGAAAAAGATCATCAATCGCGTGATCCGTGTCCAGATCAAAATTGGCGCTCCGGTGAAATTCATGGCCCATTACGATATGAACAATTGCACAGAGCAGACCCGCGCCGCCTTTATGGACAAGGTGCGGCGCGAGATGGAGCGGTTTTAACAAAAACAGCGATTGCTTCGACCATCTCGACAGCCAGCCAAAGCACGCTACATATGGGCACGGCACATCTGGAGAAGTGGGAGATTAAACATGACGAAGCGCATTGTATTCACTGGCGGCAGCGGCAAGGCTGGCCATCACGCCATTCCACATCTGGTTGACAAGGGCTATTCGGTCCTCAATCTCGATCTCAAACCGCTGGATATGCCCGGCGTCAACACGCTGATCACCGATCTCACCCAAAGCGGTCAGGTGTTCAATGCGCTGACCACGCATTTTGGTTTTGAGGGATTTGAGGCAGGCAGCCCGCCATCCGCGCCGGACGCTGTTGTGCATTTCGCAGCCATTCCAAGGGTCTTGATTGAACCCGACAACGCAACATTTGCAGCCAATGTGCTTGGAACCTACAATGTGCTGGAAGCCGCGATGAAGCTGGGGGTGCGCAAGGTGATTATCGCCTCCAGCGAGACAACCTATGGCGTCTGCTTTGCCGAAGGCGATAAGGATTACCATGGTTTTCCGCTGGAAGAAGACTACGACAACGACCCGATGGACAGCTACGGCCTATCGAAAGTGGTGAATGAAAAAACCGCCCGCGCCTTTGCCATGCGCTATGGGGCCGATGTCTATGCGCTGCGGATTGGCAATGTGATTGAGCCGCAGGACTACGCCAAATTTCCCACCTGGCTCGACAATCCGATGTCGCGCAAGCGCAATGCGTGGAGCTATATTGATGCGCGGGATCTGGGTGAGATCGTTCACCTGTGTCTGGAAAAAGACGGATTGGGCTATCAGGTCTTCAATGCAGTCAATGACACCATCACCGCTGATCTGCCAACCAGAGAATTTCTGGCCAAATACTGCCCCGACACCCCGATTTTGCGCGAGATGGGTGAGTATGAGGCCCCTCTGTCCAACCGGAAAATCCGCGAGGTTTTGGGTTTCAAGGAAGCCCATCCGTGGAAAAACTATGTCAAACGCTGACGTAGCCTGAGAAAAACAGCGCCATGCCTTTATCAAAGGCATGGCGCTTTCCTTGACAAACTTTAATTCGAAGGCTTCAGCGAAGCGATAATCTCCTGCAACTCGTCAAAATGCTTTTCCTGCGTGCCCTTGGAGCCCCAATAGGTGATCACCAGCAGTTTGCCGGGCTTGGGCGACACAACGGATAGACTGACATTGACAGGGCCTTCCTTATCGGTCCCAGTCCAGTCAAAATTACTCATATCCATGCCGTTGATGACTTCGTCGGACTGCTTCTGAGTGGAGCCGTTAATCTTGACACCGTTTTTCAAAAGAAACGCAATGGCGTCATCAATCACTTTGTCGCTGGTTTTGGCATTGGCGACATCCACGGAAATATAGATAGCGCCGTCGTCCGAGGTGGCATCAACGCCGGTTTCGGTTTCCTTTGGCTCCCAGTCCGCTGGAATGGTAATGCGCGCCACCGGCGCATCGCTTGGAAACACCAGCGTATCGGCAAAGGATACCGATGGTAGAAAAGCGGCCATGAATGCCGCAGCCAGAATGATTTTCATGAAATTTCCCCTTCACGCCCACAAGATAAGATGGCGCGAAGATAAACAATTGTTTTGAATTGTCTTCGGCAATCGCCGAAGACAATTCAACTATTTATGGGAGAAAATCCTTAAACGTCATCCCATCCTTGCAGCGGTAACTTCCACCTCCACCAGAAACTCCGGCCTCGTAAATCCATTGACAATAATCAGGGTGGAAACCGGCTTTGGCTCCAGCGTATAGCGGTCACGCACCGCCATATAAGGCGCGAAATCCTCGCGCCTTGTGACAAATGCGGAAATGCGAAGGACATCGGCGAAGGACATGCTGGCTTGCGCCAAAATCGCACGGATGGCCTCAAAGCATAGCACCGCTTGGCCTTCGACATCCGCTGGAATGGTATCATCCGGGGCAATGCCGAGCTGGCCGGATGTGACCAAAAGGCTTGCCCCCGGCGGCACCAGCAGGCCGTGGTTATACTGGCCAAAGGGTTTGCGCACCGAAGGCGGATTGAAGACTTGCTTCATGCGTTCCAGCCCACAATGCCCTTGATTTCCAGGAAATCATGGATCGCCCAATCGGCATATTCACGGCCATTGCCGGACTGTTTATAGCCACCGAAGGGTGCAAACGTATCCCAATCCGGGTAGTTGAGATAGACGGAACCGGCCCGCATTTTCTTGGCCACGTCCCGCGCATGCTCTATATTGGTCGATTGCACGTAAGCTGCCAGACCATAGACGGTGTCATTGGCAATTTCGACGGCCTCATCCTCATCCTTGTACGGCAGGATGGACAGAACCGGGCCAAAGATTTCCTCTCGCGCAATGGTCATGTCATTGGAGACATTGCCAAAAATGGTTGGGCGGACATAATAACCGCGGTTGAGGTTTTCTGGCCGCCCCGGACCACCTGTTACCAGCGTTGCCCCCTCGGCAATCCCGGCTTCGATCAACCGCTGGATCTTGTCAAACTGGATCTGGCTGACCACCGGACCCAGCACGGTATCATCTGCGCGGGGATCACCCACCACAAAGGTTTCGGCTTCGGATTTGGCGTAAGTTAGCGCTTCATCATGGCGATCGGCTGGCACCAGCATGCGGGTGGGTGCATCGCAGGATTGGCCGGAATTGCCAAAGCAGCCCTGCACGCCCTTGCGCACGGCCCGCTCAAAATCCGCATCGGGCAGAATGATATTGGCCGATTTGCCGCCCAGTTCCTGCGCCACGCGCTTCACGGTTTCGGCAGCGGTCTTGGCCACGATAATACCGGCGCGGGTGGAGCCGGTGAACGACACCATATCCACATCCGGATGGCCCGCCATAACCTGGCCCACATCCGGCCCATTGCCGCTGACCATGTTGTAAACGCCCTTGGGCACGCCTGCGGCTTCCATGACTTCGGAAAAGATAATGCCGCTGATCGGCGCGATTTCTGATGGCTTGATCACCACCGTGCAGCCTGCGGCAATGGCAGGAGCAACCTTGCAAACAATCTGGTTCAGCGGCCAGTTCCAAGGCGTAATCAGCGCGCAAACGCCAATTGGCTCTTTCACCACCATGGTGCCACCGCGCTGCTCGGAGAATTTGAAGGTTTCCAACCCGGCAATGGTGGCTTCCATATGGGCGCGACCCGCCCAGGCTTGGGCCTCGCGCGCAAATGACAAGGGCGCGCCCATCTCAAAGCTGACAGCCTTGGCAATATCTTCAAAACGGTTGTTATATTCCGCCAGCATGCGATTCAGCAGCGCCAAGCGCTCTTCCACCGACCACAGCGAAAACGACGCAAACGCCTTCTTGGCCGCCGCTACCGCCTTATCAACATCGGCCTTGGAGCCGATGGAAATGGTGGTGTAAGCCTCTTCAGTCGAAGGGTCGATCACCTCCAGCGTGGCTGGAACAGCCGGGTCTACCCATTCGCCGTCAATGAAGAATTTCAGGTGATTGCTCATAGTGCCTCCGGTGAATTGTTTGGCATGAGACTATCGGCAAACAGCACCCAACCGCAAGCCTAACTTGGTTGCGCTTTTTCAGGCAATTGCCAATCAATCGGCTCCAGCCCGTGGCTTTGCAGGTAAGCATTGGTCTTGGAAAACGGCTTGGAGCCAAAGAAACCATTGTGGGCGGACAGCGGCGATGGATGCACGGATTTCAACACCAGATGCCGCTTGGGATCAACAAATGCCGCCTTTTTCTGCGCATAAGCACCCCAGAGAATGAACACCACATGCTCACGTTCCTCAGCCACTGCGTGGATGATACGATCGGTAAACCGCTCCCAGCCCTTGCCTTGATGCGAGCCTGCCCGGCCCTCTTCCACAGTTAAAACGCTGTTGAGCAACAGTACACCCTGCCGCGCCCAATGTTCCAGAAAACCGTGGTTGGCGCGGGCAATGCCGAGATCGCTTTCCATTTCCTTGTAGATATTCAAAAGCGATGGCGGAATACGTACACCGGGCTGCACCGAAAAGCACAGACCATGCGCTTGACCTGCGCCATGGTAAGGGTCTTGTCCCAAAATCACCACCCGCACCTGACCGATGGGGGTGAGGTCAAGGGCACGAAAATACTCGGCCCCTTTGGGGAAAATATGCTTTCCGGCCTGTTTTTCCTCCAGCAGAAATTGCTTGAGGCTTTGCATATGCGGCTGCTCAAATTCGTTGCCAACGGCGGCTTTCCAGCTTTCTTCCAATCGAAGACCTGCCTGTGCCATCAGATGCTCTCCCATCAATAGCTGCCGCTGATCGCGTCACCCGTCTCACCCTTCACCGTTTTCAGATGATTGGCAGCGGCGGCCACCAGCAGACCGACATCGCTTTGGGTTGCAATAAACCGCGCACCAGCCTTGCGGGCAAGATCAATCATCACCGGATCGGTGGTCATGATGCCAATCGGTTTATTGAGCGATTTGGTGCGGGCGATGATGTTTTCCACCGCCGCATAAATCTCTGGCGCATTGGCCTTGCCCGGAAAGCCGAAATCGGCGGCCAAATCCGAGGGACCAATCAGCAGCGCGTCCACACCCTCTGTCGTCGCAATGGCTTCCAGATTATCCATGGCAAGACGGCTTTCAATCTGCACAATCAGGCAGACCTGATCATTGGCGGAAGCCGCATAATCGCTCACCCGGCCAAAATCCGAAGCGCGGCCAAGGCCTGCGCCCATGCCCCGGATACCATCGGGCGGATAGCGGCAGGCTTTCGCAACATTCAATGCCTGTTCCGGCGTATCCACCATAGGGATCAGCAAAGTTTGTGCGCCAATATCCAGCGCCTGCTTGATCAACCACGTCTCACCCACAGCGAGGCGTACGATCTTATGAGCAGGTTGATGGGCCGAGGCTGCCAATTGCGCGGCAATCAACGGAATGTCATTGGGGCCATGCTCGCCATCAATCAAAATCCAGTCATAGCCTGAGCCGGCGCATAGCTCAGCGACATGCGAGCTGGCCAGCGCCACCCACAGGCCATAGAGAACATCGCGGCCCTGTAATGCCTGTTTGAAACCATTGACGGGTGCGGGCATTGGTCTTCCTCCATGACTCTAATCAGTGTCTTTGATCGCTTTGGTCATAGCCCGCGATGGATGCAAAACTCAAGACACGTTTGCCTGTGCAAAGGCGCTGCCCGATTGACAGATGCGAAACTTCGGGTCTACCTCAGAGCGGGAGATGATGGATATGGCACGTAAAACAAGTTCGAATGCAAGGCTGGACGATGCCGCCCGCGCGGGTTGGCTCTACTATGTCGCTGGCCAGACGCAGGATGAAATCGCAGCCGCCATGAGCATTTCTCGCCAAAGCGCTCAGCGGCTTGTATCGCTGGCCGTGGCCGAAAAACTTGTGAAAGTTCGGCTTGATCATCCGATTGCCGAGTGTCTGGAGCTGGCCAGTGCTGTGCAGCAAAAATTTGGCCTCAAGCAAGTCGAGGTCGTGCCCACCGATCCCGGCTCGGACGCCAGCCCCACCGGCATTGCCGAGGCCGGAGCCGCCGAACTGGAACGCTGGCTGAAAAAGCCGGAACCGCTGATTATCGCCATGGGCACAGGCCGCACGTTGCGCGCCATGATTGACCAATTATCGGCCATGGAATGTCCGCAGCACAAGATTGTTTCGCTGACCGGCAATATCAGCCCGGATGGATCGGCGGCCTATTTCAACGTCATCTTTTCCATGGCCGATGCGGTGAAAGCGCCGCATTTTCCCATGCCCCTGCCCGTGATTGTCTCGTCAAAAGAAGAGCGCGATCTGCTGCATCGCCAGCCATTGGTGGCTCCCACCATTGCACTGGGACAAAAATCCGATGTCACCTTTGTCGGCATTGGTGAGATAACGCTGAATGCGCCACTGTTGCAGGATGGTTTTTTGAAACAGGCTGAAATGCAGGCCCTCCTGAATGCAGGTGCCACCGGTGAAATCTGCGGCTGGATTTTTGATGCCAAGGGACAATTGCTGGATGATCCGGTGAATGAGCGGGTGGCCAGCATGGCAATACCCTCCCGCGACACCTCCACCGTGATTGGCATGGCACGTGGAAAGCGCAAGCATGCGGCGATTTTGGCGGCGGTGACGGGCGGTCACATCAATGCGCTGATTACCGATGAGGATGCGGCGCGGTTTTTGCTATAGAGTTTGTCAGAGAAAAGTGGACTCCGGTTTTCCCGAAAAGACAAACGAAAACAAAAGAACTTAGAGTGTGTCTGGTTCAATCTGACAGACTCTAGCATGTCGCGCTCAGCTGGGATCCGTTGAACGCGACATGCGCAAAAAACAAAGATAAAGCGTGGCTCTATTGAATCCAATAAAATGCGCCGCGCTTTAACAGTGTGATTGCCTACCCCACACTCGCATAGGCCAAGGTGGCTTTTTGCTGTTCGGCGACAGGCAGAACAGGTTCCGGTCTTTGACATTTTGACCATAACAGCAGAGAACATGCCGTTGTGATCTGTCCGATGACCGGCAGACAGGCCCATTGCAAAACGGTTATCGCGCCGCCCGGCACCAAACCAACAACCAATCCCACCACGATAGCGTTGCTTACAAACCACCCGGTCAAAAGCTGCCATTGCTTCCAGCGCCAGCTGGAGGGAATCTCCTTCTTCACGGTCGCAACCAATCCCTTGGTGCCCCAACTGACATCATGGAAATTGGCCAGGGCATAGGTGAGTAAATAGAAATTTGCGACGGGAGCGGCCGGAATATAGAGCCAAAACACCCGGACCATATCCGACCACTTCTGGTGGGAATGGCACCACACAGCGAGAAGCAGAAGAAGGCCAACCATTATGACACCCAGCTGCAGAACAGGATCGATCCGGATCAAGCACAGAACAAAACCCACCACCGTGCAACCGAACAGAACCGCGACACCCAGACAATGCAAGAGCGTATGCAGCCAGGCAACCAACGGCCTGCCGTTTTCTCTCGCCTGCATGCTGAGCAAACAATAAAGCCAAAACAGCATGACACCCGCCACCATCATCGGTGCCCAAAGCCTATGCTCGACGGTGTGCGTGTCAACTTGGGTGTCGAGCCCATCCAAAAGCCCCGCAGCCAACGACACAAGAAGTGCAAGCGCCGCCGGGATAAACCATTGCAACAGCAGTTGCATAAAGCTCCACATCAGCCCCAGGCACAGAGACCATCGCCGAGCCGGAGGAACACCACCGTTGCAGACCACATCGGCAAGGCTGGAGATTGTTGAAAGACGCGCCACCAGAGTGCTATTGGTCCAGCGGCGACGCTGGCGCAACAACTCCCCCACCAGCGCGCAGCCATCCGTAACCAGATGAGCATTATGGTGATAGCGAATGGTGCAATCCCGATGGCTTTTCAGGATTTCTGCCCCGATAATTCTATCCTCTGCCAAAAACAGATTGGCTTCCATCAACCCTTTGGCCCCGGAAACACCACGAAGATAGGCCGCAAGAGGATCGCCTCCATCCCCCCGTTTGAGTGCTGACATCCTGAACAGACTGGCCTGCCCCGGCACAACTTCAAGATAGCCCAAGCCATTGCCGATGGGCCATTCAGACAATTTCTGCCAGATGAAATCTGCTTGCTGCCAGCTTTGCAGCCAATTGCTCAGTGCCGCGCCCTCCATGACAATATTGGTGGCAAGCGCTGCACATTGCGGCTCTTGTGCCATCTTGTCCATCAATAACGCCAGGCAATCTGGGGCCGCTCTGGAGCCGGCATCAATCTGCAACACAAAATGTGGTTTCAGATGCTCCACAAGGCTCCAGAAGAAAAAAGCATGACTGTCAAGCTTGCCTTGATTGCGGGTTTTTACCGCAAGATGCACGCATAGGCTCTCATGCTCGGTGTCCATCCCGCCATACTGCAAAGCGGGATGCAACTGAGAGATCATCACGGCGCGGGTTTGCACCAAAAGCCGACACAGCGGCAAACCCTGCCTGTCAGTGTGCTCCACATCCAAACCCCGGTCGAGATCAAAACCAAGATGATGAAGCAGGGCTTCGGTTTCAGGATGAATGCGATCACGTCCATCCAGCACAATCGCCACCTCCAGCCGTATCGGCTCGTGAGTGGGTCTGGTCAGACTGCGCTGATTGTCAATCAGCGAGGTCAATGTGGTCGCCAAGCCTTCGGCTGGCTCATTATAAAGCGTCAGACAGGCCAGGACATCACACCCATCGGGTGATTGCTCATCAAGCCAGACCGTTCTGAGGCGGTAGTCATCTGATAGGTCAGAGACGTGTGACGGGTTAGAAACAGGCAAAGGCAAAGGCAAAGCCTGCTCGGCTGCACGTTCAAGCGCAACGAGAGAATACAATATCACTGGAATATCCTTTAAATAGGTCGAGCCTTACTGCATAATTCCTTAAACCGGACTCGATTTGATGAGAGAATTATGAAGCAGATTTAAAGTGTTACAGCATCTTACATGCGTTTGATAAAACGCACGATTCTGTAGAACACCGGGGCCACCGCAAAGCACAATGCCACTGCTTTTATGGGTGACGTCCCCTCCTGTCCGGGAAACCCAATCAGCGAAGCAAAAGTGGATAGGGACATGGTCTAAAACAGAGCCAGAGGCGCAAATCCCTGCTGCGCAATCGGATTCACCGGAAACCGCCAGAAGTCTCCGATCACCGATGCATAGACACTGCGGAAATCCGTGGTGAACACCGGATTGCCTTGCGCATCCAACTTCTCCAGATCACTGCGGGTGCCGCCAAGGCCGGGCTTTACCCCACCCCCCATCAGAAAGACAGGGCTGCAGGAACCATGATCGGTACCGCCAGAGGCATTTTCAGCTGGTCTGCGGCCAAATTCCGAATGGACAATCACCAATGTATCGTCCCACACGCCAATATCGTTCAGTCCACGACGCAACCCCATCAACGTGCTCTGAACCTTGCCAAGCAAGCGCTCGTGTTCCCCACGCAAATTGGAATGCTGATCAAAGCCGCCAATACTGATCTTGAACAGGGGGGATTTCACATCATTGTCGATCATCCAGAGCAAAAGCGCCGTCTGGGCGTCAATGGGATCCATGTAATAATTGTGGGTGAACCATGCTTCAAACCGGTTGCTGCGTTGCAGTTTGGCCGCCACACGCGCAATAACCTGCTGCTGGTCGGCCATCAGCTGGGTCAGATAGGCCAGAGCCGTGTGATCTTCATCCGCATTGATCGGCACAGGCCCCTCAGCCGGCGCGGCACGCAATGCGTCCTTGTTATCAACCGTCAGAATGTGCATGCCCTCACCTTCAAGCAGATCCTGATTGCCGGACAACACCACCCCGTCAGCATCGAATGGCCCCACTTTGGCTCTGTTGGCTTGCAGCGTCTGGCCAATCCAGCCGCCATGGGCAATGCCACTGCTGGATGCGCCCGCCCAGATCTCTGCAGATTTGAAATGCGACAGGTTGCTGTCGGGATAGCCGACATCCTGAATGATGGCGATTTCACCATTGTGATAGAGATCAGCCATTTGCCGCCAAGCCGCATTGAATGCCATATCACTGTTCAGAGGCAGAATCTCCTGCCCCGTGAGCCCGATCGTTGGCCGCAGATGATAGTATATCGGGTCTTTGTAGGGCACCAATGTATTCAACGCATCATTGCCACCAAACAATTCCACAAACACCAGCCTGCGTGCAGCCCGCGCAACGTCTGGACCGGCAGCGGCCAGAGCCTGCCGTGCCCACAAAGGCATGGTTGCCAAGGATAAAAAGCTCCCCATCAAGGATGCAAATTGACGTCGGGATAAATGATCTTGAAACGTCATGAAAAGAAACTCCACCAATGAAACAACAATAAAAACTATTTAAGATTGTATGCGGCATCCATCGTCATGATCCGGGCGAGCTCGCCCCATTCCTGAGCGGGGTTTGATATTTCAGCTGCGTTCGCACGTGTCGTGCCCACCTGCATTGTCCCCGCCTGCACTGTCCCCCCCTGCACTGTCCCCCCCTGCACTGTCATTGCAATCGGTTGCACAATGGCAGGTTTCGGGTCTGGGTGTTCTGCAAGTTTCTGCAAGGCCGGTCGCGCCAAAAGCCATTGCTGCAAAACGTTCTGCTGGCCGGGGATGGCGCGGTCCTCTGCGTTGACCATCTCGCGAATTGCCTGTTCAAACATCGGCTGATGCGCGGGCGCATTCGCAAATTGCAACCTTGCCGTATGATATTCAATATGACTGTTGTGGTCTGCGCGCAGATCGTCAATCACCGCTTGACGCTGATCAAAGGGCACAATGTCAAACACCAGACCGATATTGCAGTAAAACATACCGGGCGGCGCGGCGGAACAGGAGCCCGTTGATGGGTTCCAATGGCCATTCTGAGGCAGATAGCGCAGACCATTCACCTCCACCCAATTAACATACAGATGACTGTCCGGGTCGCTGGACATATGGCTGATCTCGACACTGCGGATATCAGCTGGCAGGTTTGCGGCCGGGATAATTGCCGTTTCCCACATGGGTTTCAAAGTGCCATTATCACCCTTGGCTCTCTGCTTTTGCAAATCGAGCCCAATGGTTTGCCGCAGGGTCGCGACCTCAGCCCCGTTCACCTTCACCGTGAACACGGTGGGTGTCATAATAAATTCCGAGCTGAAACGAATGGCCAGATCGCCCGAACGAGGCGTGCGATCCGCTACGCGCAGCGCATCCCACAACCGAGAAACAATCAGCTGCCGATAGGCAATCGTCTTTGTGTTCAGCCATGGCGTACCCTCACGCCAGCCCGCCACGGATGGGGCCATAAACGGCGTCTGGCCCAGTTTGTCGAGATAGTCCACCAAAATCATGTCATCAGGCAGCTGCAGGCCAAACGTGCGGCTGAAGCCGACAATCAGATCAATCGGCGATTTCACCAAATCGCCCCGATTGGCCGGGCTCCAGAACTCGGGGCTGAGAAACAGGGCGCGCAAAAAGGGGCGCAATTCATAGTCATGATCGCGCAAGACATCCGCCAGTCGGCCTGTCGCTTGCGGATTGGGGCGAATGGAAACAAATGCGGTGTAAAATTTGGCGGCAATCAAATTAGCCGTTGCCGGTTGGGCCAACAGGATATCACTGAGACGATCAATATTATCCTGAGTCCCTGCCGGAATGATCTGACCCAGAACGGTTTTCTGCCCTGTATCAGCCTGATCAACCGCAAAACGATACGTCCAGCCACCATCAAAATCCACACCATGCCCCGCCAGCGCCCGTGACACCTCGCGCACATCCTGCTGATCATAATGTCCAATGCCAAGGGTGAACAATTCCATCAGTTCACGCGCCAGATTTTCATTGGGATGGCTGCTGGTGTTCCAGACATTATCCAGACTGGTCAGCATCATTGGATCGCGCAGCACATCGCGCAACAGCACCCGAAAATTGCCACCCCCCTCCCGACGAAACAGGGCAATCTGATCAAACAAAGGCGCACTAACCCGCCCCGGATCAAAGCGTGAGACAAAATGATTGTGCCAGAACAATGCCAATCTCTCGGCAAAAGGCGTTTTGCTGGTGATCATATGCTCAATCCACTGCGCCTGCATCTGATCACGCTCTGCCACCCGTTGCAGCACAATATCGCGTGTTTCCCAACCATTTGCCCAATAATTTGGTCTTGGCAGAGAAACAAACGGTGGCGGATCGGGCTGATCTGGATCCTCAAGACTATCAAGAATCCGATCAACCGCTTGTTCACGGCTGAGTTTGGCAAGTGACGCGATGTCAACAGGACTGGCACCAAAAGTGAGCCGCTGCAAAAGGTGGCGTGCCTCATCGACATCCATGGCCCACACAGGAGCCGAAGCAGGTAGAAGCCAAAATCCAAGCAGAAAAATCGGCAAAATGAGCCGATTTGATAAAAACCCGATCAAATGCATGATAAAATCCAAAGTATTAAATATAGAAGAACAAAAACATGTAAATAACAAAATATATAAAGATGCAAATGAGTACACATCATAAATTGAACATTTAAATCGATTTTATTTATTGGTGCATTTATTAGAGGAATGTAAAGAAGACGTATTTTGATTTAAATACATTTTGATATTGTTATATTTTTATTTAATGATTTTGCATCTGCCGATATATAAAATACCTGGGGTCCATCACACGCAACACTTCGCGAGACGCACAGAACCGACATGCCCCTTTTACCCCTCTGGATTTGCAAGCACTTCGGCACCGCAACAACGAATTACCATTGACATTTCGTTCGATAAGTCGAGTAATTGCCCAACGTCTAAGCGAATGCTCAGATTGATTGATGAAGATCAGCTGATGGCGCTATGGTCCCGGGCAATTCCGCTGGGTCACAATCGTCATTTTTCGATAGATTGCCTTGTTCTTCTTGGGAGGAAGATATGACACTGAAAACAATTCTGCTCGGCACATGTTCCGTGTTGGCTCTGGCTGGCACGACATCTGCCGAAACTCTGACGATTGCCACCGTCAACAATGGCGACATGATCCGTATGCAAAAGCTGACGGATGATTTTACCAAGAAAAACCCCGGCATTGATGTGAAGTGGGTGACGCTGGAAGAAAATGTTCTGCGCCAAAAGGTTACGACTGACGTGGCCACCAAGGGCGGCCAGTATGACGTGATGACCATTGGCATTTATGAAGCACCCATCTGGGGCAAGCAGGGCTGGCTGGCCCCGCTGGACAAGTTGAGTGCCGACAAAGCTTACGACGCTGCCGACCTTCTGCCGCCGGTGCGCTCTGGCCTTACCGTCGATGGCAAGCTTTATGCCGCACCGTTTTATGCCGAAAGCTCGATGGTGATGTATCGCAAGGATCTGTTTGAAAAAGCAGGCCTGAAAATGCCGGAAGCTCCCACATGGGACTTTATCAAGCAAGCCGCCGACAAGATCACCGACAAATCCAAGGAAGTCTACGGCATCTGCCTGCGTGGCAAGGCTGGCTGGGGTGAAAACATCGCCTTCCTGTCTGCCATGTCCAATTCCTTTGGTGCGCGCTGGTTTGATGAACAGTGGAAGCCACAGTTTGATCAGCCGGAGTGGAAAAAGACCCTTCAATTCTATGTGGACCTGATGAAGAAAGACGGCCCTCCCGGTGCGTCTTCCAACGGCTTTAATGAAAACCTCGCCCTGTTCCAAACCGGAAAGTGCGGCATGTGGATTGATGCCACGGTTGCAGCATCCTTCGTGACCAACCCGAAGGAATCCAAGGTTGCCGATCAGGTCGGCTTTGCTTTGGCTCCCGATAATGGTCTTGGCAAGCGCGGCAACTGGCTGTGGTCTTGGAACCTCGCCATTCCGGCTGGCTCCAAGAAGGTTGAAGCCGCTGAAAAGTTCATCGCCTGGGCAACCAGCAAGGACTATCTGAAGCTGGTGGCGGAGAAGGATGGCTGGGCCAATGTGCCTCCGGGCACGCGCACTTCGCTCTATGCCAATGCCGATTACCAGAAGGCAGCACCGTTTGCCAAAATGACGCTGGATAGCATCAACTCGGCAGACCCCAAGCACCCCACCGTCAAGCCTGTGCCTTATGAGGGCGTGCAATATGTGGCGATCCCAGAATTCCAGGGCATCGGCACCGCCGTTGGCCAGCAATTCTCGGCGGCACTTGCGGGGCAGACCACGGTGGATCAGGCGCTGAAGACGGCGCAGACGTTGACCGAGCGTGAGATGAAGAAGGCGGGTTATCCGAAGAAGTAAGGGGAAAAGGCCCTTTCTGCCCTCGTGATACCCCCTCTGGCTGCCGCCATCTCCCCCACAAGGGCAGGGCAGAGGGGGTATCCCAAAGCACAACATTTCAATTTCCAACACCCCCAAAGAGGCGCGGCAGACATGGCGACGACCCATACCCATTCCTCGGCCCGATGGATGATGGCACCTTCCGTTCTCCTGCTGTTTGCATGGATGATTGTGCCGCTGGTCATGACCATCTATTTCTCGGTGCTGAACTATAATCTGCTGATGCCCGGCGTGCATGAATTCGTCGGCCTGCTGAATTACGAATATTTCCTCACCGATCCGGCCTTCTTTGCAGCGCTCACCAACACCCTGATATTGGTGGGCGGCGTACTCGCGATCTCGATCATTGGTGGCATTGCGCTGGCACTGCTGCTGGATCAGCCGATGTTTGGCCAAGGCATTGTCCGCATTCTGGTGATTTCGCCCTTCTTCATCATGCCAACCGTTGCCGCCCTTGTGTGGAAAAACATGCTGATGAACCCGGTGAACGGTCTGTTTGCCTTCGCTTTCCGGGCCGTTGGGCTGGAGCCGCTGGATTGGCTGGCCACCATTCCGCTGCTGTCCATCATCATCATTGTTGCTTGGCAATGGCTGCCGTTTGCAACACTGATCCTGCTCACCGCCCTGCAATCGCTGAGTGAGGAGCAGAAGGAAGCCGCCGAGATGGATGGCGCAGGGCCGATCTCGAAATTCATCTATATTACGCTTCCGCATATGGCCCGCGCCATCACCGTGGTGGTGTTGATCGAGACCATCTTCCTGCTCTCGGTGTTTGCCGAAATTCTCGTGACCACCAATGGCGGCCCCGGCACCGACAGCACCAACCTGACCTATCTGATCTACAATCAGGCCCTGCTGCAATTTGACATTGGCGGCGCATCCGCTGGCGGCATTGTGGCTGTGGTGCTGGCCAATATCGTTGCCCTTTTCCTGATCCGCCTCATCGGCAAGAACCTGGAGAGCTGATCAATGGCACGCGCAATATCAACCAAGCGTAAGCTAACCTTTACCCTGATTGCCTGGGCCATTGGCTTGCTGATGTTCTTCCCGATCCTGTGGACCTTCCTCACCAGTTTCAAAAGCGAAGGCGATGCCATCGCCTCGCCTCCGGTGTTTCTGTTCTTCCATTGGACCACGGAAAACTATGTCGAGGTGCAGGGACGCTCTGATTACTTTGCTCATTTCATGAACTCGGTGATCATCTCCTTTGGCTCCACGCTTTTGGGCCTGGCCATTGCCATTCCATCGGCTTGGGCCATGGCGTTTTCGCCCACCAAGCGCACCAAGGATGTGCTGATGTGGATGCTCTCCACCAAGATGATGCCGCCTGTGGGCGCGCTGATTCCGATCTATCTTTTGTTTCGCGATGGCGGATTGCTCGATAGCCGCATCGGTCTGGTGGCTGTGCTGACCATGATCAACCTGCCAATCATCATCTGGATGCTCTACACCTATTTCAAGGAAATTCCCGGCGAAATTCTCGAAGCCGCCCGTAT
This sequence comes from Rhizobium sp., assembly GCA_003501385.1. GTDB lineage: Bacteria > Pseudomonadota > Alphaproteobacteria > Rhizobiales > Rhizobiaceae > Allorhizobium. The sequence continues at coordinate 30,801 of DNPN01000053.1, forward strand.
GGATGGCGCATCCCTGATCAAGGAAATCATCTATGTGCTGACGCCGATGGCGGTGCCGGGCATTGCCTCGACCATGCTGTTGAACATCATTCTATCATGGAACGAGGCGTTCTGGACCCTCAATCTCACCACGTCAGTTGCGGCACCGCTCACCACCTTCATCGCCTCCTATTCCAGCCCCGAAGGCCTGTTTTACGCCAAGCTCTCGGCTGCCTCCACCATGGCGATTGCCCCAATCGTTGTGCTCGGATGGTTCAGCCAGAAACAGCTGGTGCGCGGACTGACTTTTGGCGCGGTTAAATAAGGATCACACACTATGGGCAGTATTCAGCTTAAAAACGTCTCGAAAGCCTTTGCCGAGCACAAGGTTATTCCCGGCATTGATCTGGAGATCAACAATGGCGAATTCGTTGTGTTTGTTGGTCCCTCCGGCTGCGGCAAATCCACCCTGCTGCGGCTGATTGCCGGGCTGGAGGATACCTCCGGCGGCAAGATCTTCATTGATGGCACCGACGCCACAGACCGCAAACCGTCTGAGCGCGGCCTTGCCATGGTGTTTCAATCCTATGCGCTCTATCCGCATATGAGTGTGCGCTCCAACATCGGCTTTCCGCTGAAAATGGCGGGCATGGACAAGGGCGAGATTGACAAGAAGGTCACGGATGCCGCCCGTATCCTCAACCTCACAGATTATCTCGACCGCAAACCGCGCCAGCTTTCCGGTGGTCAGCGCCAGCGCGTGGCGATTGGCCGGGCGATTGTGCGCTCGCCATCGTGCTTTTTGTTTGATGAGCCGCTGTCCAATCTGGATGCGGCCCTGCGCGTCAACATGCGGCTGGAAATTACCGAATTGCACCAGAAGCTGGGCGCGACCTCGATTTACGTCACCCACGATCAGGTGGAAGCCATGACCATGGCCGATAAGATTGTGGTGCTCAACAAGGGCCGGATTGAGCAAGTCGGCTCGCCAATGGAGCTGTATCATAAGCCCGCCAATCTGTTTGTGGCTGGCTTTATTGGCTCGCCGAAAATGAACCTGATTTCCGGCGAGACAGCCGCGAAATATGGAGCGACCACCATCGGCGTGCGCCCGGAACATGTGACGCTCTCCACCACCGATGGCGCGTGGAAAGGCAAGGTGACGATTGCCGAACATCTCGGTTCTGACACCCATTTGCACGTTGATGTTGATGGCCTTGGCCACCTCACTGCCCGTGCGGACGGCGACTTCACCGCTCGCCATGGCGACACGGTATTCATCACCCCGGATGACAGCCGCATCCATCGTTTTAACGAACAGGGATTAGCAGCATGACTGGCAGATTAAACGGAAAATCCGCCCTCATTACCGGATCGGCTCGTGGTATTGGCCGTGCTTTTGCGGAAAGCTATGTGCGTGAAGGTGCCACGGTTGCCATTGCCGACATTAATATGGAACGGGCATTGGAAACGGCGAAAGCCATTGGCGAAAAAGCCTATGCCGTGCATTTGGATGTGACCAATCAGGCCTCCATTGATGCCGCCATCAAGACTGTGGAAGACAAGACGGGCGGCCTGGACATCCTCATCAACAACGCCGCCCTGTTTGATCTTGCACCCATCGTGGACATCACCCGCGAGAGCTATGATCGGTTGTTTTCCATCAATGTCGCCGGATCGCTGTTTACGCTGCAAGCGGCGGCAAAGTCGATGATCGCCCGTGGCAAGGGTGGCAAGATTATCAATATGGCCAGCCAGGCCGGACGGCGCGGCGAAGCGCTGGTGGCGGTCTATTGCGCCACCAAGGCAGCCATCATCTCAATCACCCAATCGGCCGGGCTGGACCTGATCAAGCATGGCATCAATGTCAACGCCATTGCCCCCGGCGTGGTCGATGGCGAGCATTGGGATGGTGTGGATGCGCTGTTTGCCAAACATGAAAACCGCGCCCCCGGCGAGAAGAAAAAGCTGGTGGGTGAGGCTGTTCCGTTTGGCCGCATGGGCACAGCGCAGGACCTCACGGGCATGGCGATTTTTCTGGCCTCAAGCGATGCCGATTACGTGGTGGCCCAGACCTATAACGTCGATGGTGGCAATTGGATGAGCTGAGATGGTCTGTTTGCTGAGGTGTTTTGCTGCATGGGCTTCGCACCCCCTCATCCGGCTGCCGCCACCTTCTCCCCGCTGGGGAGAAGAGACATTGTCGATAGGGCAGAACTCAAAAAGCAAGCACTTAGAACCGCTCCCAGCAAACCTCGACAGAATAAAGCATGGGACCGTGCAACCTGCCTCTTCTCCCCAGCGGGGAGAAG
>DNPN01000053.1:33360-34258 GCA_003501385.1 Rhizobium sp.
AGGTGGCGGCAGCCGGATGAGGGGGGCGAAGCCACTAAGCCACACGCTCCATCTCCTAGCCTCACCCATTTCCCCAAATTCATTCAGGACATAACCCAATGACCATAAAACTTTCACTCTCCACCCTGCCCGACGCCGCCCCAAAGGCCGCTATCCCCACCTACGCCCGCGATGCCCTCACCCCCGGCATTGTTCATTTTGGCGTGGGCAATTTCCACCGCGCTCATCAGGCGGTGTACCTGCACGAGCTGTTCAACCTCGGCAAAGACCTAGACTTCGCCATTGTTGGCGCGGGCGTGCTTCCCTCCGACGCCACGATGAAAGACAAGTTGGCAGGCCAAGACTACCTGACCACGGTGGTGGAACAGGATGTGGCCAAGAGCGCCGCCACCGTCACCGGCCCGATGGTGGATATGATCGCGGCACCGGATTTTGACGGCATCATTGAAAAGCTCGCCGATCCCGCCATTCGCATCGTCTCCATGACGATCACCGAAGGCGGATATTTCATCGATCCCGCCACCGGCCATTTCGACCCCAAGCACCCGGCCATCGTGGCAGACGCGCAAAACCCCGACCAGCCTAAAACCGTCTTCGGCCTGATCATCGCAGGCCTCAAGGTCCGCCGTGCAGCCAACATTCCGCCCTTCACCGTGATGTGCTGCGACAACATCCCCGGCAATGGCGAGGTGACGGAAGCGACCATCATCGGCCTTGCCAAACTTTCCGATCCCGATTTTGCCGAGTGGATTCACCACCACGTTGCCTTCCCCAATTCCATGGTGGACCGCATCACCCCCGCCACCGGCCCGCGCGAGATTGACATCACCCGCGATGCTTACGGCATTGAGGATGCATGGCCCGTGTTTTGCGAGGAATTCAAGCAATGGGTGCTGGA
>DNPN01000053.1:34498-38222 GCA_003501385.1 Rhizobium sp.
AGGAATTCAAGCAATGGGTGCTGGAAGATAAATTCCCGCTTGGTCGCCCTGCCTTTGAAGCGGTTGGCGTCACCTTTGTGGAAGATGTTGCCCCCTATGAGCTGATGAAGCTGCGAATTCTCAACGGCGGCCATGCTGCCATTGCCTATCCGGCAGCGTTGATGGATATTCACTTCGTCCACGAAGCCATGGAAAACCCGCTGATCCGAGCTTTTCTTGCCAAGCTGACCCATGATGAAATCATCCCCGTGGTGCCGCCCGTTCCCAACACCAGCTTGCAGGATTATGCCACGCTGATCGAAAGCCGCTTCTCCAACCCCAAAATTGGCGACACCATTCCACGCCTGGCACAAGACGGCTCCAACCGTCAGCCAAAATTCATTCTTCCCTCCACGGCAGATCGTCTCGCCAAGGGGCTGGATGTAGTGGGGCTTTCGCTAGTGTCTGCCCTATGGTGCCATTATTTTGAAGGCACATCCGATAGCGGCAAGCCGATTGTGTTCAACGATGCCAGCGCGGAGCGCCTGCAAAAAACCGCCATTGCGTCACGACAAGATCCGCTGCTATTCCTGACGCTGGACGATATTTTCGGCACCGTGGGGCAAAATGAACTGTTCAAGACGCGCTTTGCAAAAGCACTCTCACACCTTCGCACCCATGGCACAGCACAGACCCTGCAAAGCTACATTGATGGGCATCTTGCAGCGACTTAAATAATAAACGCATTTCCGGACGCAAAACCGGTTCCCACTTTTGCTGGAAATGCTGCAAAGGATGACACCATGCATGACCCGGCCACCAAGCTGGTGATTTTCGATTGCGACGGCGTGCTGGTCGATAGCGAGCCGATCTCGGTCGAGGTCATGGTGGCCGAGTTTGAAAAGGCAGGCGTGGCGATTGATGCAGATTATGTCTATCGCCATTTTCTGGGTCGCAGCATGGCAACCGTGGTGGACACAGCCCGCGAGGAATTTTCATTTGCCATTGGCGAAACCTTTCTCACCGGCCTGCGCACCCATCTCTATGAACGCTTCCGGCAGGATTTAAGGCCCATTTCTGGCCTGCACAAAGCCCTTGATGATCTGAGCAAAGCGGGCATTCATTGGTGCGTGGCCTCCTCCAGCCAGCCGGATCGCATTGCGCTCTCGCTCAGTGTGACGGGCCTGATTGAGCGTTTTCAGCCCCATATTTTCAGCGCCACCATGGTGAAAAACGGCAAACCCGCCCCGGATCTGTTTCTCTATGCCGCCGAGAAAATGGCAACACCCCCGCACCAATGCGTGGTAGTGGAAGACAGCCCCGCGGGTCTCACTGCCGCCCGTGCAGCAAACATGACGGCCCTTGCCTTTACCGGCGGCGGCCATGCAACAGGCGCGATCTACCACAACAGCATTGATAGATTAAAACCGGACGCCAAATTTGACGCCATGGCAAATCTGGTTCAATTTATCCGGTAAACAACGTGGGGCGGAAACAAAACACCATGCGAGATCATGTGATTGCGGTGGATGTCGGCACCGGCAGCGCCCGTGCGGGCGTCGTCACCAAAACCGGGCAATTGCTGGCACGTTGCGAACACCCCATCATCCTGTCTCGACCTCAGGATGACTTGGGAGAACACAGCTCAGACGACATCTGGGCCGCCTGTTGCATTGCCGTGAAAGCCGCCTTGCAGCAAGCGGGCATTGCCCCCGCCTCCATTGCCGCCATTGGTTTTGATGCCACCTGCTCGCTGGTGCTGCGCGATGCGAAAGGTGAGCCGCTGTGCCTCAACACCATCGATGGTAAAGGCTTCGACACCATCGCATGGCTAGACCATCGCGCCACTCAGGAAGCGGCGGAATGCTCGGCGCTCGACCATCCAGTGTTGGCCCACAATGGTCAGATCATGTCGCCAGAGGCGGAAATTCCCAAATTGATGTGGCTGAAACGCCACCGGCCTGATCTGTGGGCCAAGCTTGGCCATGCTTTTGATCTCGCCGATTTCCTCACATGGAAAGCCTCGGGCAGCACTGCCCGCTCGCTCTGCACCCTCACATCCAAATGGAGCTTCTTCGGCCACACCAAACCCGGCTGGCAGCAGGATTTCCTAACACAAATTGGCCTTGATGACCTGATGGTACGCGCGGGCCTGCCCCATGAGGCCGTACCCGTTGGGCAAAGCATTGGCTTCCTCTCACCCGATGCCGCAAGCGCCTTGGGGCTGGATGCAGGCATTCCCGTGGCCGCTGGCATGGTCGATGCCTATGCGGGGGCGCTTGGGGTTTTGGGTGCAGCAAACCTGAGCCAGCCGGACACCCACCCCATCGCGCTGATCGGCGGCACATCCAGCTGCCTGATTGCGCTCAACCCCAAACCCACCCACGGCTACAGCATATGGGGCCCGTATTTCGGCGCAATTTTCCCAAACCTCTGGCTCTCAGAAGCCGGACAATCAGCCACCGGTGCGTTGCTGAACCATCTGTTGCGCCTGCATGGGCAAGGCGGCGAGCCAACCATCGACAACCATCGCCGTGTCATTGCCCGCATTGGCGAATTGCGAGCGCTGGAAGGAGCCGCCTTCGCGCAAAAACTCAATATACTGCCCGATTTTCACGGCAACCGCTCGCCCTTTGCCGACCCCGGCCTGACGGGCGTGATCAGCGGCCTGACGCTGGATGCCAGTTTTGATGGCTTATGCCGCCTCTATTGGCGCGCGTGCGTCAGCATCGCCCTTGGCCTTCGCCAGATTCTGGAGAGCTTGACCGCCGATCAACACGGCACTGTTCGCCTGCATCTCACCGGCGGCCACGTCAAAAATCCGCTGCTGGTAGAGCTTTACACGGACGTCACCCATTATCCGCTGATGGTGACGGATGACACCGATGCCGTGCTGATTGGCACCGCCATCAATGCCGCTGCCGCAGGCAGGCTTTATGCCGATCTCACACAGGCCGGAACCGCCATGGGTGCAAAGGGCCGGTTGATCCAGCCCAATCCCGCCCTGAAAAGCCATTATGATCAGGACTACCGCCGCTTTCTGACCATGCAGCGGCATAGGGCAGAGTTGAACGGATTCTAAGGGCATCTCTCGCAGCGGCCTTGCATACGCCCGCATTCCTTTCTATATCCCTCAAGAATAGACCGAAATGAAAGATCAGCCATGGCGCATGCACCGCGATCTGGTATTTTATCATCGAGATTGACGGTCTTCTCGACGTTTTGAGAGATATAGCCCCGTGAATACGCTGGATTTTGACAAAAGACCGGAAGATACGCGCGTTGTCGTTGCCATGTCAGGCGGCGTTGACAGTTCTGTCGTGGCCGGAATTTTGAAACGTGAAGGCTATGACGTGCTGGGCATTACGCTTCAGCTTTACGATCACGGCGCTGCCGTGCACCGCGCCGGTTCCTGTTGCGCAGGCCAGGATATTGATGACGCCCGCCGTGTGTGCGAAACGCTGGGCATTCCCCATTACGTTCTGGATTACGAGCAGCGCTTTCGCGATACCGTGATCAACCCCTTCATGGACAGCTATATTGCAGGCGAAACGCCCATTCCTTGCGTTGCCTGCAATCAGACCGTCAAATTTGCCGATCTTCTGGCCACCGCCAAAGAACTCGGAGCCGACGCACTGGCCACTGGCCATTACATCCGCTCGCGCTCGCTGCCTTTGCCAAACGATCCCGGCCACCGCGCCCTGTTTCGCCCCATCGATAGCGAGCGCGACCAGAGCTATTTCCT
>DNPN01000053.1:38479-38653 GCA_003501385.1 Rhizobium sp.
AGAGCTATTTCCTGTTTGCCACCACGCAAGAACAGATTGATTACCTGCGCTTTCCGCTAGGCGGTCTCTCCAAAGCCGAAACACGCCAGCTTGCCGAGGAGATGGGCCTTGTGGTGGCGCAAAAGGCCGATAGTCAGGACATCTGTTTTGTGCCGCAGGGCAAATATGCCGATA
>DNPN01000064.1:0-4430 GCA_003501385.1 Rhizobium sp.
ATGCCGGAACCGTTGTCGCCAAAGATTGGCTTTGGCATGAAGGTTGCTGTCTTGCCGTAAGCATTGGCAACCTGATGCACAACATACTTGTAAATCTGCATCTTGTCGGCGTTGCGCACCAGCGTGTCGAACTTGATGCCGAGTTCGTGCTGGGCAGCGGCCACTTCGTGGTGATGCTTTTCAACCGTTACGCCCATCTCGCTCAGAACAGTCAGCATTTCCGAGCGCATATCCTGGCAGCTGTCGATGGGCGGCACAGGGAAATAACCACCCTTGACGCGCGGACGGTGACCAAGGTTGCCGGTCTCGTAATCGGTGTCATCGTTGGATGGCAGCTCGGTGGAATCCAGCTTGAAGCCCGTGTTGTAAGGGTCAGCCTTATACTTCACGTCATCAAAAATGAAGAATTCAGCTTCTGGACCGAAGAAGGCGGTATCACCAATGCCCGACGCCTTGAGATAGGCTTCTGCCTTCTTGGCAGTGCCGCGCGGGTCACGGTTGTAGGATTCGCCCGAAACAGGATCGAGAATGTCGCAGAGAATGACCATTGTGGACTGTGCGAAGAACGGGTCCATGTGAACCGTGTCTACATCCGGCATCAACACCATGTCGGATTCGTTGATAGCCTTCCATCCACCGATGGACGAGCCGTCAAACATTACGCCATCGGCAAACATATCTTCATCCACGCAGACCACATCCATGGTCACGTGCTGGAGTTTACCCTTAGGGTCTGTAAAGCGCAGGTCAACAAACTTGACGTCATTGTCCTTGATTTGCTTGAGAATATCGTGTGCGGTCGTCATTTATTATATTCCTCGATTGATGACGAATTACGGCAGGGCCTCCCTGTGCCCGACCGCCGTTATATAGCGTCTATGCCCGTCTCGCCTGTGCGAATCCGGACGACTTCCTCGATATTGGATACGAAAATCTTGCCGTCGCCAATGCGACCTGTTTGCGCAGCATTGCGAATGGCTTCAATGACGGCGTCAACATTTTCGTCGGCCAATACGACTTCAACCTTAACTTTTGGCAGGAAGTCCACCACGTATTCAGCGCCGCGATAGAGCTCTGTATGGCCCTTCTGACGTCCAAACCCCTTTGCCTCGGTGACCGTTATGCCTTGCAAGCCCACTTCTTGAAGGGCTTCCTTCACTTCGTCCAGCTTGAAAGGCTTTATGATCGCTTCGATCTTTTTCATGAGAAAATGTATCTCCGCTTCCCTCTTTGATGCAGGATTACCCTGTTTGCCCTGCGTTGATGCACGTTCCGTGCCAATTTTATCCACTTATTGCGAAGAAAACAGAAAATCACGCGCATTGCAGGTGCAGTCTTGCCCAAAGTGCAGCAAAACACCAGAGGTAAGTGCCTAAAATTTGTGACTATTCGAAAGTTTGATTTTTTGGTTCCTTGTGGGCAGTGAGCAAAAATAATGCGCGAAGAATAGCCTAAATGATAAGCAAATGCATAAATATTGGTCTCTTGCTGATTATTTTAACTGTTGCACTGATGGGCCGCTTGACCATTAATAGCGGGCATGAAGAAAACGTCGTTTAACCACCTGATTACACCAGCGGCCATGGGTGAGGTCGATCATGACGCTGCCACGTCTGGACTCGACAGTTTTGGCCTTATGCAAAAGGCAGGTCAGGCGGTCAGCGCCGCCGCGCTACGGTTGTATCCGCAAGGTGTGCGGATGGTGGTGTTTTGCGGCCCCGGCAACAATGGTGGTGATGGTTATATTGCGGCAGAAGCCTTGCGTGCATGTGGCGTCACAGTCTGCGTGTTTCATCTGGGTGATCCGGCGCGCCTCAAGGGTGATGCAGCCAAAGCCTTTGCTGTGTACTGCGGGCCTTTGCGGCGCATGGAAGACTACGTACCAGAGCACGGCGATGTGGTGATTGATGCGCTGTTTGGCGCAGGGCTCGGGCGCGATCTTGATCCTTCGATGATTGACTTGATTTCAAGGGTCACGGAGGCAGAACTTCCGGTGATTGCCGTTGATTTACCCTCCGGCTTGGATGGCTTGACAGGGCAGCCAAGGCCGGTGACATTTCAAGCCGTTCACACTGTCACGTTCATGACCCGTAAGCCCGGCCATGTGCTCATGCCTGGGCGGGCATTCTGTGGCACTGTTGAAGTCTATGACATCGGCATCCCACGCCGTATCCTCGATAATCATCGGGGCGTGATAGCGCTTAATACGCCCGCGATGTGGAGCAAGAGCCTTCCGCGCGTATCCGGCGCATCCCACAAATTCACACGTGGACACCTGACGGTATTTTCCGGCTCGATGCCGGCCACAGGGGCCGCACGCCTCGCGGCCATGGCTGGACTGCGGTCGGGTGCTGGATTGGCAACAATTGCCTCGCCAGAAGCGGCGTTGGCGGTCAATGCCTGCCAGACCACGGCCGTTATGGTCAAACAGGTCGATGATGTTGCGGGCGTTGAAGATTACCTACAAGATCGGCGCATGGGTGCTTTTGTGCTGGGTCCGGGTTTTGGCACTGGTGAAAAGGCGAGGGCGTTTGCGCTGGCCTTGAACGAGTGCATGTTGGTGCTTGATGCTGATGGCATTTCCTCCTTTCGGGACGCGCCGCACGTGTTGTTTGACGTCTTTTCCGGCGATACAGTGCATCTGGTGCTGACCCCGCATGAGGGTGAGTTTGCCCGTATTTTTCCCGATATTGCGGCGGATAAGGGCCTTGGAAAAGTGGAAAAAGCCCAAGTCTCGGCAAAGCGCGCCAACGCAGCAATTGTTTATAAAGGGGCAGATACAGTCATCGCCAGTCCTGACGGGCGGGTGCTGATCAACGAAAATGCACCAGCGTGGCTTGCCACTGCTGGTTCCGGTGATGTGCTGGCAGGTGTTATTGGCGGACTCTTGGCGCAAGGCATGCCCGCTTTTGAGGCCGCCGCCGCAGGTGTCTATCTGCATGGAGCGGCAGGACTGCGCGCCGGTGAGGGGCTGACCGCCGACGATCTGGTGCTGGCGGTCAAGCCATTTCAGGCTGACGCCGCCTTTTGAAGGATCTGCGCACCCGCTGGCGCATTGACTTTTCCACCGGTGATGAAAAAGGCAAACACATCGCGGGGCTGTTTCTCAACGGCTTTCTCTGGCGCAATCCTTGGCAAATCCGCCGGTGTCTCACCTGCCGCATAGGTCTTGAAACGCTCGGCCCAAACGTCGATCTGGTCTGGCGGATAGCAGCTTGGAACATCATCCGTGCCGCATTGCAGCCGCGCATAGACGAAATCCGCCGTCACATCGGCAAACATCGGATATTCGGCGTGGTCAGCGCAAACGGCAGCAACATCATGCTTTACCAGCATGTCGATGAATTCCGGCACTTGAAAACTCGCATGGCGCGGCTCCACCACGTGCCGTAGCGGCAGCCCATCCCATGTTTTGGGAAGCAGCGTTAAAAACGCCTCGAAATCCTCGGGCTCGAATTTCTTGGTACCCATGAACTGCCACAGAATGGGCCCTAGGTGGGTGCCAAGTTCGGTAATACCCTGTCCGAGAAATTTCTCGATGGATGATCCAGCCTCGGCCAACACTTTGCGATTGGTGCAATAGCGGCTGGCCTTGAGCGAAAACACAAAACCTTCCGGCACATCCGCCGCCCATTTTGCAAAGGTTTCCGGCTTCTGGCTGGAATAATAGGTGCCATTGACCTCAATGGCCGCAAGCTGGCGGCTGGCGTGTTCCAACTGCCGCTTCTTCGCCAGCTTTTCGGGGTAAAACGTGCCTTCCCATGGCTCAAACGTCCAGCCGCCAATGCCCGTGCGTATCGTTCCCGTGCTCATAGCCAGCCTTCCTTCTGATTCTTATTCCGCAGCTTCGGTTTTCTTGATTGGGCGCCGTTCCAGCAGTTCCTTCAGGAAGTGGCCCGTGTAGGAGGCCTCGACCTTGACGATCTCTTCCGGTGTGCCTTGCGCCACAATCTGCCCACCACCATCGCCGCCCTCGGGGCCGAAATCGATGATGTAATCGGCGGTTTTGATGACTTCGAGATTGTGCTCGATCACCACCACCGAATTGCCTTGATTGACCAGCTCCTGCAACATTTCCAGAAGCTTTGCCACATCATGGAAATGCAGGCCGGTGGTCGGCTCATCCAGAATGTAAAGCGTGCGACCCGTCGATTTCTTGGACAGTTCCTTGGCCAGCTTCACGCGCTGCGCTTCACCGCCCGACAGGGTGTTGGCCTGCTGGCCAACCTTGATATAGCCGAGGCCAACATCAAACAGGCCCTTCAATTTATCGCGCACGGCTGGCACGGCATCAAAGAAGGCAACACCCTCTTCAACAGTCATGTCCAGAACATCAGCAATGGATTTGCCCTTGAACGTCACGTCCAGCGTTTCGCGGTTATAGCGCTTGCCGTGGCAAACATCACAGGTGACGTAGACATCCGGCAGGA
>DNPN01000064.1:4699-4883 GCA_003501385.1 Rhizobium sp.
AGTGCATCTCGATCTTGATCACGCCATCACCCTGACAGGCCTCACAGCGTCCACCCTTGACGTTGAAGGAGAAGCGCCCCGGCTGATAGCCACGCGCCTTTGCTTCCGGCAGGCCGGAGAACCAATCCCGGATCGGGGTAAACGCGCCCGTGTAGGTGGCGGGGTTGGAGCGGGGCGTGCGGCC
>DNPN01000064.1:5172-5631 GCA_003501385.1 Rhizobium sp.
TGCGGCCAATCGGCGATTGGTCGATATCAATCACCTTGTCCACAAATTCCAGACCTTCAATCCGGTCGTGTTCGGCAGGGTTTTCGCGCGCACCCATCACCCGCCGAGCGGCAGATTTATAAAGTGTTTCAATCAGGAAAGTGGATTTGCCACCGCCAGACACGCCCGTGACAGCCGTGAACACGCCCAGCGGAATGGCAGCGGTCACGTTTTTCAGATTATTTCCACGCGCACCAACCACTTTGATCTGTTGGCCTTTTTTTGGCTTGCGGCGATTGGCGGGCACAGTCACGCCCATTTCGCCCGTCAGATATTTGCCTGTCAGCGATTTTGGGTGGGCCATAATATCTTGCGGCGTGCCCTTGGCGATCACCTCACCGCCGTGAATGCCTGCTGCGGGGCCAATATCCACCACGTAATCTGCGGTTAAAATAGCATCTTCATCATGCTCAACCACAA
>DNPN01000151.1:0-4342 GCA_003501385.1 Rhizobium sp.
GGAAAGTGCCACAGAAAGCAAACCGCCTCGTTTATCGAGGTCAGGGTGAAAGGGTGGGGTAAGAGCCCACCGCGTCGCTGGTGACAGGGACGGCATGGTAAACCCCACCGGGAGCAAGACCGAATAGGGATGACGCGGGTGCTGCGAAAGTGGCACTACAGCCGGTTTTCGGGCCAGTCATCCGGGTGGGTTGCGAGAGGCGACGCGCAAGCGTCGTCCCAGATGAATGGCTGCCACGTTCCGGGAAACCGGGGCCATACAGAACCCGGCTTACAGGCCGACTGGTGTTTATTTTTTTGGTGATGCTGCGGGATTTTATCGGCTCCCTTGCTGCGAAAAATGCCAAAATACAATTTCTATCAAGGGCTTGATATTTTCATTTCCACCTTCGCGAGTCTGGGGCGGGTCCGCTGCGTGCGTTGACGTAATAACTATTCATTAATCTTAACGGGTTATAAATTTTCGATGCCGTGGTCCGTCTTGGCGGGCCTGTTCCCATTGACGCCCATATGGTCCCATGCTATCCCATACCTGCACTGCCGAGGGGCGATTTGATGCCCCGATATGTGAAGCTGAGAGGCAGGCCTTCAGGGTCTTGCATCCCCGTTTTCACGGCTTGGCAATGGGCGTACTTGCGCAAGTGCATTCTCGGAGTAGCGGGTGTGTGATCCGCGTTGAGGGACAGGGAGCGGCGGTAAAGCGCGATGAATCGCTTCTTGTCCAATGCGACAAATCGGATCGATGCGAAGGGGCGGGTTTCCGTGCCAGCGGCGTTCCGTGCTGTCTTGGCAAATCGCGAAATTCAGGAGCTCTACTGCTTTCAGGATTTCGTGTTTCCGGCGATCAGCGTCGGCGGTCCGGATCTGCTCGAGCGGTACGAGCGCCAGATTGCTGCGGAAGATCCATTTTCGCCGGTTGCGAACGAGATGTCGCTCTTGATACACGGGGGCGGCGTGTTTACGCGCCTCGATTCCGAGGGGCGATTGATGGTCACGGATTTCTTCCGCGACTTTACGGGCATAACAACCGAAGTGACCTTTGTGGGTCGTTCGGATCATTTTCAGGTGTGGCAGCCGCAGGCGTTTCACGAGGCGCAAGCGCTTGCCAGGAGGGAGTTCGGGCTAAGGCGGTCCAGCTCCAGTTAAGACGGAGAAGCGGAATGATGACGGATCTTGGCGGAGGGAATACTGAAGCCGAAGGCGGACCGGTTCGTCACATTCCGGTTCTTCTCAAAGAGGTCCTCGATGCGCTGGAGCCTCAAGCCGGAAAAGTCATTCTGGATGGCACTTTTGGGGCTGGTGGCTATACCTTGGCCATTCTGAAGGCGGGTGCCGATGTTGTGGCACTCGATCGCGATCCCACAGCAATTGCGGCGGGGCAGGCCATGGTTGCCGCCCATGCGGGGCATCTGACGCTCAATCACACGCAGTTTTCTGCGCTGGACAGTTTTGCCCCCGAAGGCGGGCTGGATGGCATTGTGCTGGATATCGGTGTGTCGTCTATGCAGATTGATGAGGCCGAGCGCGGCTTTTCCTTCCAGAGAAACGGTCCGTTGGATATGCGCATGTCGGGCACGGGCGTCTCCGCTGCCGATGTGGTCAACCGGGCCAAAGTTACTGACCTCATCCGCATTTTCGGCTTTCTCGGTGAAGAAAAACAGTCTGGCCGCATTGCCCGTGCCATTGAAAAGCGCCGTGCCACCCATCCCTTTGAAACCACCCGCGATCTGGCAGGCATGATCGAGATTGTCACGCCGCGTAAGGCCAAGGACAAGATCCACCCTGCAACCCGCGTGTTTCAGGCGCTCCGCGTGTTTGTGAACGATGAGTTGGGCGAATTGGCGCAGGCCCTGTTTGCCGCCGAGCGGGCGCTGAAGCCCGGCGGTCGGCTGGTGGTTGTCACTTTCCATTCGCTGGAAGACCGCATCGTCAAGAAATTCTTCTCGGATCGTTCCGGCAAGGCAACAGGCTCGCGCCATTTGCCCATGGTAGTTGAGCGTCTGGCCACATTTGAACCTGTGGGCAAGGGTCTGGTTGCTGCCAGCGAAGACGAGGCGGAGATCAATCCGCGTGCCCGTTCTGCCAAACTGCGCGCTGCCATCAGGACAGCGCATCCCGCCATGAAGGCCGATTTTTCGATTTTCGATCTGCCTGATCTCGCTGAGATCGAACGGCTGGGAGGTTGAGCGATGCTTCGAACCTTTGACCTTATCATGATTGGAGCCATGGCGGCGGCGGCCACCGTGACCTACCAGATCAAGCACAACACTGATGAAAAGGTGCAGGATCTCCGGCGCATCGAAGCGGAAATCAAGCTGGAAAAAGACACGATTGAGCTGTTGCAGGCCGACTGGGCTTTGCTGACCCAGCCCAATCGGCTGGAAAAGCTTACCAACGTCTATCATGACGAATTGCAGCTTCAGCAGACTGACCCCAATCAGCTGGCGCGTGCCAACGAATTGCCGATGCTGAAATCCCAGATTCCGGCTCCCAAGGTTGCCGAGGGTGGCATTCCCACGCCCAAGCCCATGGACAAGCCAACGGATCAGATCGTAACTGGATCGGTGGGGCGCTAATGTCATTTTTGTCTCGCATGATGTCTGTGAAAAGCAAGGCACATTTCTCCACGGATGTGAGCCGCACCAGCGTGCTGCGCAGCAAATCACGTGCGTTTGACGGTGTGGGCAAGCGCAAAACGGATATGGCGCGCCGGCGCGTGGGCCTGCTGATGTTTGGCTTTGCGGCGGCTTACATCATTATTGGCGGGCGGCTTGTGCAATATGGCTATGCCCATTCGGAAAACACATCCAGCATCATGCCGCCGGATCGGTTGATGGCAGCACGGCCCGATATTCTGGATCGCAATGGGCAGGTGCTGGCCACCGACATTCGCACCGTGTCGCTGTTTGCCGAGCCGCATAAGATTGTTGATGTCGATGAGGCCGTGGAAAAACTGGCCAGCGTGCTGCCCGATGTTGACGCCAAGGACATGTATCGCAAACTTTCGGCCAAATCGCATTTCCAATGGCTGCGTCGGCAATTGACCCCCAAGCAGCAGAGCCAGATTCTGGCGCTGGGCATTCCCGGCATTGGCTTTCGTCCGGAAATTCGCCGGTTTTATCCCGGTGGATCGATGGCGGCCCATATTGTCGGCTTCGTCAATATCGATAATCGCGGCATGGCCGGGATGGAAAAATACATTGATAATCAAGGCCTTGCCGATCTTGCCGATCTGGGCATGACCAGCAATGCCCGTTTGGAGCCGATCAAGCTCTCCATTGATCTGCGGGTGCAGAATATTGTGCATGATGTGGTGGCGGCAGCCCAGGTGAATTTCAAGGGCAAGTCTGCGGGTGCCGTGGTGCTGGATGCCAATACTGGCGAGGTCATTGCCATGGCATCCTACCCGGATTTTGACCCGAACAAGCCGGAAGAAGGGGCCAAGGATGGCTGGTTGAACCGGATGTCGAACGGCACCTTTGAAATGGGTTCCACCTTCAAATCCTTCTCGCTGGCCATGGGGCTTGATACCGGCAAGATCAAGCTGACCGATAGTTTTGATGCGCGCTATCCCATCAAGATGGGTGGATTCACGATCAAGGATTTCCATGGTCAGAGCCGTTTTCTAAGCGTGCCGGATATTTTCAAGTATTCATCCAACATTGGTACCGCAAAAATCATCGATGTTGTCGGTATTCCTGAGCAAAAGGAATATTTGAATCGTCTTGGCCTGCTGACCAAGATGAGAACCGAATTGCCGGAAGTGAAAATGCCGTCGCAACCACGCGAGTGGAAAAAGATCAATTCGATCACCATTTCCTTCGGCCACGGCGTGGCCACCACGCCGTTGCAAACGGCAGTGGCGGGTGCGCCGCTTTTAAATGGCGGGCGGTTGATTGAACCCACCTTCCTGCCGCGCACGGTTGAGCAGGCGGACGAAGTGGCGGAGGCTGTTCTCAAGCCATCCACCAGTGCGGATATGCGCTATCTGTTTGAATATAATGGATTGTATGGCTCGGGTCGCGGAGCGCGTGTCCCCGGTTTCGATGTGGGTGGCAAAACCGGCACCGCCGACAAGGTTGTGCATGGCCGCTATGACAGCAAGCTGAATTTCAACGCTTTTCTTGGAGCCTTTCCGATGAGCAAGCCGCGCTATGTCGTGCTCAGCTTTATCGATGAGCCTTTGACGGGGGAGCAGGGCGGTACCATCTCGGCTTATACAGCTTTGCCGATTGTTCGTGACATCATCCGCAGAACCGCCCCAATTCTCGGTGTAGAACCGGATTTTGGCTCGGCTGGAAAAGACATGATGGTGTCATATTAGAGTTTGTCAGGGAAAAGTG
>DNPN01000151.1:4614-20505 GCA_003501385.1 Rhizobium sp.
CGGTTTTCCCGAAAAGACAAACGAAAACAAGAGAGTTTAGAGTCTGTCTGGTTCAATCTGAACCTGACAGACTCTAAGGCTGCAACAGGTGATCGGATAGCCGGGCTTTGATACAGTCTGACGAGAAGGGGACATGGAACGGATGAAACTGCGAGATCTAGCTGACGGTGCGTTTGGAGAATTGGTTGGCCCGCTTGATGGTGCGCTGGCCGATCTCGACATCACAGGCATCACAGTGGACAGCCGCAAGGTGAAGCCGGGCATGATGTTTGTGGCCGTGGCGGGTGTGAAAGCTGATGGCGCGCAATTTATTGCCGATGCTGTGGCCAATGGCGCAAGTGTTGTGTTGTCCGGTGTGCCTGTTGCGGCAGGTGTTCCGGTGTTGGTGACCGACCAGCCGCGCCGCGCATTGTCTTTGGCCGCAGCCCGCTTTCATAGTGCGCAGCCGCAGACCATGGTGGCGGTGACGGGCACGGCGGGGAAAACCTCGGTGGCCTCGTTTGTGCGGCAAATCTGGGCTTTTGCCGGATTTCCCAGTGCGCAGATTGGCACGACTGGCGTGATTTCGTCCACGCGCAATGATTATGGTTCGCTGACCACGCCCGATCCCGTGGCGCTGCACAAGCTGCTGAAAGAACTGGCTGACGAAGGTGTCACCCATGCTGCCATGGAGGCCTCCAGCCACGGGCTGGACCAAAGCCGTCTGGATGGCGTGGTTTTGAAGGCGGCGGCCTTCACCAACCTTGGCCGCGACCACATGGATTACCACCCAACCGTAGAGCATTACATGGCCGCCAAGATGCGGCTGTTTGATACGCTCTTGCCCAAAGGCTTGCCTGCGGTGATTTTTGCCGATGATGAGTGGTCGGGTGAGGCCATTCGGGTGGCCACCGCAGCAGGCCATGATGTACGCACTGTTGGCCGGGCAGGTTCGTTTTTGACGCTCAAGCGTGTGGAGCATTCCCGGCACAAGCAATTGGCCGAAATTCATCACAATGGCAGCATTTATGAAGTTGATTTGCCCTTGGCGGGCGATTTCCAGATTGCCAATGCGCTGGTCGCGGCAGGTCTTGCCATCTCCACGGGCGTGGCTGTTGATGTCGCGCTGAAGGCGTTGGAGACGTTGCACGGCGCTGCTGGTCGTTTGGAGCTGATTGGCCAGACCAAGGCTGGCGCGCTGGCCTATGTCGATTATGCTCACAAGCCGGATGCGCTTGAAAATGTTTTGACAGCGGTGCGGCCCTTCACCAGCGGACGTATTATTACGGTGTTTGGCTGCGGTGGCGACCGCGATAAGGGCAAGCGTCCGATCATGGGTGAGATTGCCAATCGTCTGGCGGATATTGTGATTGTCACCGATGACAATCCGCGTTCCGAAGTACCTGCCACCATCCGCTCGGAAGTCATGGCAGCAACACCCAAAGGCATTGAAATTGCAGATCGCACTCAGGCCATTCGGGCGGGTGTTGCGATGTTATCGAGCGGCGATACGTTGATTGTTGCGGGCAAAGGCCATGAGGAAGGCCAGATTGTCGGTACAGTCAGATTGCCGTTCTCGGATCATGTTGAAATCCGTAAAGCTATGGAGGAATTTCACCCTTGAGCTTTCTTTGGACCATTGAAGAGATGGTGGTTGCCATGCAGGGGCGGCCACTGGGTGTGATGCCCGAAGGTGTCACCGGCATTTCCATTGACAGCCGCACCATCCAGCCCGGAGAGGCGTTTTTCGCCATCAAGGGCGATCGGGTGGACGGGCACAATTACGCCAGCATCGCCGTTGCCAATGGTGCCGCCCTGATGGTGGTCAATGAATCCAAACTGCCCGCCCTTGGCCGCTTGACCGTGCCGATGATTGTGGTGGAAGACGTGTTGCAGGCAATGGTCAGATTGGCCTTGGCCGCGAGAATCCGCTCACGTGCCCATATTATTGCCGTGACTGGCTCGGTGGGCAAAACCACCACCAAGGAAATGTTGCGTCAAGTGCTGGTGCCGTCCGGTGAAGTGCATGCGGCCGTTGCCTCCTTCAACAACCATTGGGGTGTGCCGCTGACTTTGGCGCGAATGCCAGCAACTGCTGCCTTTGGCGTGTTTGAGATTGGCATGAACCACCCCGGCGAAATCACGCCTTTGGTGAAAATGGTACGCCCGCATCTGGCGGTGATCACCACGATTGCGCCTGCGCACTTAGGCAATTTTGCCAGCGTGGATGAGATTGCCGATACCAAGGCCGAAATTTTCGCAGGCCTTGTGGATGGTGGCACGGTGCTTCTCAACCGCGACAATCCTTATTTTGAATATCTGGAGCGCAAGGCGCGTGAGGCGGATGTTTACGGCATTCATTCCTTCGGCCAGCATGCGAAGGCAGAGTTTTGCTTAGCGGAATTTGATGGCGGGGCGGAAAGCTCTACTGTCTGGGCCGTGATTGATGGCGAAACCCGCGAAGTGGTGATTGGAGCCCCCGGTCGTCACATTGCCGAAAATGCCATGGCGGCTTTGGGTGTTGTGCACCTGCTGGGTGCGGATATGGATGGAGCCATTCACGCGCTGGCCCATCTTGAAGCCGTCAAAGGCCGTGGCCAGCGCCACAAGCTGCGGACTGACACTGGCTTGCTGACCCTGATTGACGAGAGCTATAACGCCAACCCGGCATCCATGCGGGCAGCCATTGCCGTTTTGGCCGCAGCCCAACCCGGCGGTAATGGTCGCCGGATTGCAATTTTGGGCGATATGCTGGAACTGGGCGAGCTGTCAGGCGAGCTTCATGCCGAATTGAGCGGCCCTCTGTTGGCCGCAGGCATTGAACACGTCTGGCTGGCAGGCCCTGAAATGGCGACTTTGAAGACACAATTGCCTGAGAGCGTTTCCGTCGTCTGGTTCGAAACCACCCAGGAGTTGGCTGATTATGCGAGTGCCACCGTTCACGGCGGCGATGTTGTGATGGTCAAATCCTCTCTGGGCCTTGGTTTTGGCAAGATTGTTGCGGCACTGCTTGACAAGTATCCCCCATTGGACGACACCCCCCGCCCAGAATAGTTCCTTTTTCGGCCCGGATGATCTGATTCAGGCCGAAACGACCCTTTGGAAAGTGCCTTCATGCTGATCTGGCTTGTTGACCTCGCGAACCACATGCAATTTTTCAACCTGTTTCGTTACATCACGTTTCGGACCGGGGCCGCGATGTTTACCAGCGCGCTGATTGTGTTTCTGTTCGGACCGCTGATCATCAATTCCCTGCGCATCCGGCAGGGCAAGGGCCAGCCTATCCGCGCGGATGGTCCGCAGACCCATTTCAAAAAAGCAGGCACGCCCACCATGGGCGGGTTGATGATTCTGGCAGGCATTGTTGGCGCATCACTGCTGTGGGCTGATCTGTCCAATGTTTATGTGGTGGCAACGCTGCTGGTCACTTTGGGTTTCGGAGCCATTGGCTTTTACGATGATTATCTGAAAGTCACCAAACAGTCGGACAAGGGCTTTTCCGGCAAGGCGCGTCTGGGCATCGAGTTTCTCATTGCTGGTATTGCGGTGTTTTTCATGATGGAGGCCGCCAAGGTGTCTGCGCCGCAAGGGCCACATGTGGCCACATCGGTCGCCTTTCCCTTCTTCAAGGATGTGCTGCTCAATCTCGGCTATTTCTTCATTGCCTTTGGCGGCTTCGTGATTGTGGCGGCGGGCAATGCCGTGAACCTCACCGATGGTCTCGATGGTCTGGCGATTGTACCAGTGATGATTGCGTCTGCGGCCTTTGGTTTGATTGCCTATCTGGCCGGTAATGCGGTGTTTGCAGGCTATTTGCAGATCAATTTTGTGCCGGGAACGGGTGAGCTTGCGGTGATTCTCGGCGCTGTCATCGGGGCCGGACTTGGGTTCCTGTGGTTTAATGCACCGCCAGCAGCGATTTTCATGGGCGATACCGGCTCGCTGGCGCTGGGTGGCTTGATTGGCACGGTTGCCGTAGCCACCAAGCATGAAATCGTCATGGTTATCATTGGCGGTCTGTTTGTGATGGAAACCCTCTCGGTGATCATTCAGGTGGGCTATTACAAGATGACCAAGCGCCGGGTGTTCTTGATGGCCCCGATCCACCACCATTTTGAAAAGAAGGGCTGGACGGAAAGTCAGGTCGTGATCCGGTTCTGGATTATTGCCGTTGGTCTTGCCATGCTTGGCCTGTCCACCCTGAAGCTGCGGTGAGGCCATCATGATCCCTGTCACCAGTTTCAAAAATCAAAAGCTTGCCTTGTTTGGGCTTGGCGGCTCTGGCCTTGCCACAGCGCAAGCATTGGAAGCTGGCGGCGCGGATGTGGTGGTGTGGGATGATAATCCCGACAGTGTTGAGAAGGCCCGCATCGCGGGCCTGAAAGCGGAAGATCTTCACCGGATTGACTGGAGCGGCTTGGCCGCTTTTGTGCTGTCTCCGGGGGTTCCGCTGACCCATCCCAAACCGCACTGGACGGTGGATCTGGCCCGTGCGGCTGGCGTTGCCATCATTGGTGATATTGAGTTGTTTGTGCGCGAACGGCGTGCAAATGCGCCCGATTGCCCGTTTATTGCCGTCACCGGCACCAATGGCAAATCCACCACAACGGCCTTGATTGCTCATATCCTGCGCGAGAGTGGCAAGGATGTGCAGATGGGCGGCAATATCGGCACGGCGGTGCTGACATTGGAGTCGCCCAAAGCCAAGCGCTATTATGTGATTGAATGTTCCTCCTACCAGATTGATCTGGCCCCAACCATGAACCCAACCGTGGGCATCATGCTCAACCTCACCCCCGACCACCTCGACCGTCACGGCGATATGCAGCATTATGCCGATATCAAGGACCGTTTAGTGGAGGGCAGTGATCTGGCTGTTGTGGGGGTGGATGATGACCATTCGCGCCGCATTGCCGAGCGCTTGGACAATGCCAGCCGTCAGGTTGTTCGCATTTCCAAGAACCAGCCGGTGGCCCAAGGGCTTTATAATGGTGGCCATCGCATTCTGTTGGGAACGGAGCAGGGCGGTGGCCTGGTGGCTGACCTGAATGGTATTTCCACCCTGCGCGGTAGTCACAACGCCCAGAACGCCGCAGCGGCCATTGCGGCCTGCCTTGCTGTTGGCTTGTCAGAAGACGAAGTACGGGCAGGGCTTGCGTCGTTTGCCGGACTGAAGCACCGCATGCAGCCTGTTGGACGCCGGGGCAAGGTGGTGTTTGTCAACGACAGTAAGGCCACCAATGCTGATGCATCTGCGCCCGCACTTTCAAGCTATGATCGTATCTACTGGATTGCAGGCGGCCTGCCCAAGGCGGGCGGCATCACGAGCCTTCAGCCCCTGTTTTCCCGCATTGCCAAGGCTTACCTGATTGGTGAGGCTGCCGCCGAATTCGCGGCCACGCTTGGCAATGATGTCGCATTTGAAATTTCCGGCACACTGGACCGGGCGGTTATTCATGCCGCAACTGACGCTTCTGTGGATTCTGGGGTTGATGGCGAAGATGTCGCGGTCATGCTATCTCCGGCTTGCGCAAGCTTCGACCAATATAAGAATTTTGAAGTGCGGGGTGATGCCTTTGTCGCTCTCGTGTCTGAACTCGACGGCGTGACAATGTTGGTGCAACAGCCCTCAGGAGAAAAATGACATGGTGAGCCGCGCACAAAGAGGCGCGTTGGCCGACTGGTTCTGGACCATTGACCGCGTTTTTCTCATCACTTTCATCGTGCTGCTAGGGATTGGCTTCATGCTGTCCTTTGCGGCATCGCCTGCCGTTGCCGAGCGCATCGGGCTGGATAGTTTCCACTTTGTGCGCAGACAGGCGGCGTTTACCGTGCCGTGTTTGCTGACCATGGTGGGCCTTTCCTTTCTCACGCCCCGGCAGGTGCGCCGTGCGGCCTTGCTGATTTTGCTGGCCGCGATTGGTCTGATGATTCTGGCGCTGTTCTTCGGCCCTGAGGTCAAGGGCGCGCACCGCTGGATCAATTTCGGCAGCCTCTCCATTCAGCCCTCCGAATTCATGAAGCCCGCCTTTGTGGTAGTCTGTGCATGGCTGTTTGCCGAGCACGCCCGCCAGCCGGAAATTCCGGGCAATTTCTTTGCCATCCTGCTGTTCATGGTGGTGGTAGCGCTGCTGATGGTTCAGCCAGACTTTGGGCAAACGGTTTTGACTTCCGTGGTCTGGGGCGGCATGTTCTTTATGGCAGGCGTGCCGTGGATTTTCATTGTGCTGCTGGCGGTTGGCGGTGGTCTTGGCTCGACGCTGGCCTATTACACCATGCCGCACGTGGCCGGACGTATCGACCGCTTCCTCACCGGCGATGGTGATACTTTCCAGGTGGATACGGCGCGTGAGGCAATTATTCGCGGTCACTGGTTTGGCGTTGGTCCCGGCGAAGGCATTGTCAAACGCATCATCCCCGATGCCCATACCGACTTTATCTTCTCGGTTGCTGCCGAAGAATTCGGCATTGCATTCTGCATGGTGCTGGTGGCCATCTTTGCCTTTCTGGTGGTGCGGGGCTTAAAACATGCGTTTCGCGAAAAAAATGACTTCAACCGTTTTGCCGTCGCCGGTTTGGTGTTGCAGATCGGCGTGCAGTCCATGATCAATATCGGTGTTAATCTGGAGCTTTTGCCCGCAAAGGGCATGACGCTGCCGCTGATTTCCTATGGTGGCTCGTCCATGGTGGCCATTGGTATCACGGCTGGTTTCATTTTGGCGCTCACCCGCCATCGGCCAGAACAGCGATCTCAGGAGCGGCGCTTGTTCCGCTCCGCAGGCGTCGCGGCGGAGTAACTATGTCTAAAGGTTTGATTCTTCTTGCCGCAGGTGGCACTGGCGGTCACGTTTTTCCGGCTGAAGCACTGGCGCATGAATTGCAAGCTCGCGGCTATCGCGTGCATCTGGTCACCGATAGCCGGGCAGAGCGCTATGCGGGCAAATTCCCGGCCGATGAGATCCATGTTGTGCCCTCGGCCACCATTGGCTCGAAAAACCCGGTTGCTGTTGCGCGTGCGGTTTTGACGCTGTGGCGCGGCTATCGTGCGGCACGCAAGCTGATTGCCAAGCTCAAGCCCGCCGCCGTGGTGGGTTTTGGTGGCTATCCCACCATTCCGCCTCTGATGGCAGCGTGTTCCATGCATGTGCCAACGCTGATCCATGAGCAGAATGCCGTGATGGGCCGCGCCAATAAATTTCTGGCATCCCGAGTGGATAAGATTGCAGGCGGCTTTTTGCCCGCAGGCGGCGCTTATGCCAACAAAACGGTGGTGACGGGCAATCCCGTACGTCCCGCCGTGCTGGCGGCATCTGAGACGGCCTATGTGGGGTCTGGCGATGGTGATCCCTTCCAGCTGGTGGTGTTTGGCGGCAGCCAAGGCGCACAGCATTTTTCCAATGCCGTGCCCAGCGCCATTTGCTTGCTGGATGATACATTGCGTTCACGTCTCGTGGTGACACAGCAGGCAAGGCCAGAGGACGTGGCGCAGGTTGAAGGCTGCTATGCCAAGCTCAAGGTGCCCGCCGAAGTCTCGCCTTTCTTCGGCGATATGGCCGAGCGCATCGGGCGCTCCAATATGGTCATTTCCCGGTCAGGCGCTTCTACCGTCTCTGAGCTTGCCGTGATTGGCAGACCCGCCATTCTGGTGCCCTATCCCTTTGCGCTCGACCATGATCAGGCAGCCAATGCCGCAGGCATGGCAAGCCTTGGCGGTGCTGTGGTGGTGCCACAGGCACAACTGACCCCGGAAAAGCTGGCCACTAAATTGAAGGCATGGATGACCAGCCCGGAAAAAATGACAGAAATGGCCGCAGCCGCTGCAAAGGCAGGGCAACCACAGGCCGCAGGCTTGCTTGCCAACCTGGTTGAGTCTATTGCCGGACATACATCAAGTGCCGGAAACATATCAAGTGACAGCGCAAAAGGAATAAACACATGAAAATGCCGAAAAGTATCGGTCTGGTCCATTTTATCGGGATCGGCGGAATCGGCATGAGCGGTATTGCCGAAGTGCTGCACAATCTGGGCCATCGGGTGCAGGGATCAGACCAATCTGAAAGCGCCAATGTGCAGCGCCTGCGCGCCAAGGGCATTGAGGTTTTTGTTGGCCATAAGCCCGAGAACCTCGGCGAGGCGGAAGTGATTGTGGTGTCCACCGCCATTAAGGCCAACAATCCGGAATTGATCGCTGCCCGCGAAAAACTGCTGCCGATTGTGCGCCGTGCCGAAATGCTGGCCGAGCTGATGCGCTTTCGCAATGCCATTGCCATCGGCGGCACGCATGGCAAAACCACCACCACGTCCATGGTGGCCGCGTTGCTGGATGCAGGCCAGATGGACCCGACCGTTATCAATGGCGGCATTATCAATGCCTACGGCACCAACGCCCGCATGGGCGAGGGCGAGTGGATGGTGGTGGAGGCCGATGAATCGGACGGCACCTTCCTGAAATTGCCTGCCGATGTGGCGGTTGTTACCAATATCGACCCTGAGCATCTGGATTACTACGGCACGTTTGATGCGGCCCGCGCCGCCTTTCGCCAATTTGTGGAAAATGTGCCGTTCCGTGGATTTGGCGTGCTCTGCCTGGATCATCCTGAGGTCCAGGCGCTGGTCAGCCGCATTGAAGACCGCAAGGTTGTGACCTACGGCGAAAATCCGCAGGCCGATGTGCGTTTTTCCAATGTGCGGATTGATGGCACCAAGTCGATGTTCGATGTGGAAATTCGCCGTCGTCGCACCGGCCGGGTGTTCAATTTCAAGGATCTGGTGGTGCCCATGCCGGGTCGCCACAATGTGTCCAATGCCTGTGCGGCAATTGCCGTTGCCAATCGGCTTGGCATTTCGGAAGAAGCCATTCGCAAGGGCCTTTCTTCCTTTGGTGGCGTCAAGCGTCGCTTCACACTGACGGGCACATGGAATGGCGTGCAGGTGTTTGACGATTACGGTCACCATCCGGTGGAGATTAAAGCGGTGCTGAAAGCCGCGCGTGAGGCCTGCTCGGGCCGAATCATTGCTGTGCATCAACCGCACCGTTACACGCGCCTTTCCAGCCTTTTTGATGATTTTGCCAATTGCTTCAACGATGCGGACAGTATTTTTCTGTCGCCTGTCTATGCAGCTGGGGAAGATCCAATTGAAGGTTTTGACTCAGAAACCCTTGTTTCCCGGATAAAATCGGGCGGTCACCGCGATGCACGCACTTTAGCCTCACCTGATCAGTTGGCTTCGATCATATCAACCATTGCGCAACCGGGTGATTTTGTGGTCCTCTTGGGTGCAGGAAATATTACACAGTGGGCAGCGGCGCTGCCCAAAGAATTGGAAGCGCTTTCGGGAAAGTCGGAATGAGACAGGTCGATGGGGAAAAGTTGCTGGCCCGCTTGGGGCCGGGAGTAGATGCGTTACGAGGCCGGCTGACACCGGACGCGCCGATGGATCGCGTGACGTGGTTTCAGGCTGGCGGTCTGGCGGAGCTGATGTTCCAGCCCCATGACAAGGAAGACCTGATTACATTTCTGGCCCTGTTGCCGGACGATGTGCCACTGACGGTGGTTGGCGTGGGTTCCAACCTGTTGGTGCGCGATGGCGGTATTCCGGGCGTTGTCTTGCGTCTGTCAGCCAAGGGTTTTGGCGGTCTGGAGCTTGAGGGCGAAAACCGCATTCGGGCTGGTGCCATTTGCCCCGACAAGCACATTGCGGCCATGGCCATGGACAATAACATCGGCGGCTTTGCCTTCTATTATGGCATTCCCGGCACCATCGGCGGCGCGTTGAAAATGAACGCCGGAGCCAACGGCGGCGAGACGGCTGCCCGCGTGGTGGAAGTTGAGGCAGTGGACCGCAAGGGCAATATCCATGTGCTGTCCAACGCCGATATGGGCTATAGCTATCGCCATTCCTCTGCGCCGGACGGTCTGATTTTCGTCAGTGGCCTGTTTGAAGGCTACAAGGATGAAAAATCCAAGATCCGTGCCGAGATGGACGCCGTGCGCCAGCACCGCGAAACCGTACAGCCGGTGAAGGAAAAGACCGGCGGCTCAACCTTCAAGAACCCGGAAGGCCATTCGGCCTGGGAATTGATTGATGAAGCTGGCGGTCGCGGTTTGATGATTGGTGGCGCGCAGATGTCGTCGCTGCATTGCAACTTTATGATCAATGCGGGCCAAGCCACAGCCTATGAGCTGGAATACTTAGGCGAAACCATTCGCCGTCAGGTGTTTGAAAACTCCGGCATCAAGCTGCAATGGGAAATCAAGCGGCTGGGGCTGTTCATGCCGGGCCGTGAAGTTGAGCCGTTTTTGGGCGTGACTTCTGAATAAGTTGCAAGTCGAATAAAAAAGCCCGCCAAGTCAATGACTTGGCGGGCTTTTTTGTTGTTATGAATATGATTCAGCTTGTTTCAGTAAAGCTTAAACTTCACCCTTGCGCGAAGCCAAGATGCAAAGCAGCGTGATCAATGCTGCAAGGCCAAGATAATAACCCACATAGGCCATGCCGTAGTTGGCCTGAAGCCATGTCGCAGCATAGGGTGCCAGCGATGCGCCGACGATGCCTGCAAAATTGAAGGTCAGCGAGGCACCGGTGTAGCGGACATTGGTGGGGAAGGGAGCCGAAAGGGCTGCACCAATCAGCGCATAGGTCATGCCCATCAAGGCCATGGAGCCTGCGGCAAAGATGGCAACGCCGACTTCACCAGCTGTCAACAGCACGGGCAGCAGGAAGGAAAAGGCACCGATCAACACGGTGATCCCAATCAGCGACTTGCGACGACCGATCTTGTCACCGACCTTGGCGGTCAGCGGAATGAAAATGCCGAAGACGACCGAGCTCATGATCTGGATTTCCAGAGCATCGAGGAAGGGCATCTGCAACACCTTGATGTTGTAAGACAGAAGCCACGCCGTGCCGATGTAAAACAGCACAAACGTCACCAGTGCCACAAATGTGCCAAGGAACAGGCTGCGCTTGTACTTACCAAAGATTTCAGCAACCGGAACAGCCACTCGTTCATGGGCTTCCATGGCCTTTTTGAAGGCAGGCGTCTCAGAGATCGAGAAGCGAACCCACAGGCCGATTGCGATCAGCAAGGTCGATGCAAGGAAGGGAACGCGCCAGCCCCAGGCCAGCAAATCGTCCTTGGACATCACATGCAACAGCAGCCAGAAAATGCCAGAGGACAAGAACAGGCCAACCGGAGCGCCCAGCTGCGGGAACATGGCGTACCAGTTGCGCTTGCCTTCCGGGGCGTTTTCGGTGGCCAGCAGCACAGCACCACCCCATTCGCCACCAAGGCCAAAGCCCTGGCCAAACCTGCAAAGTGCAAGCAGCAGCGGTGCATAAACGCCAATCTGCCCATAGGTCGGCAGAACGCCGATGACCACGGTGGAGACACCCATGGTCAGCAGCGCCGCCACCAGCGTTGCCTTGCGCCCGATACGGTCACCAAAGTGACCAAAGACCACAGCACCCAGAGGCCGCGCGAAGAAGGCGATGGAGAATGTGGCAAAAGATGCCAGCAAGGCCGTCATCGGGTCGCTATTGGGGAAGAACAGCACCGGAAAAACCAGCACAGCTGCGGTAGCATAGACGTAAAAGTCAAAAAATTCGATTGTGGTGCCAACCAAACTCGCCGTGAGGACCCGTGCAGGAGAATTCAATGCAGCGGGCGCAGACGGCGCGTTGGACGGCGACACATTGCGTATCGCATCGGTCATAATTCGTGTGTCCATTGAGAGTTCACAAAAAGATGACTGGCGTTTAACGCAACTTTCCGTCTCAAGAAAGCGTTTTGCGGCAATTTTTGCAAAATTGTGACGCCTCAGCGATCACGCGCGCGCCGGTGCCATCTTTGAGAAGTTAATCAAAGTAAACGGTTCATTAACCTTAATCAGTCTTTATCTAAGCATGTGCAGGAGTTCGTGCGAATCGCGCCGTAACTCTGGCGCAAGATAGGTCAAGGAAGTCATCGGTTTTGTTTGGGTGCGTGAATGTCTAAGAAGCATGTTGCTGTATTGATGGGTGGATTTTCCTCGGAGAGGCCGGTTAGCCTCGCCAGTGGCAATCCATGCGCTGCGGCACTTGAAGAAGAGGGCTATCGCGTTACCCGGGTTGACGTGTCTCGCAATGTGGCAAGCGTGTTGCAGGAATTGCGGCCCGATGTGGCTTTCAACGCCCTGCATGGTCCTTACGGCGAAGACGGTACCATTCAGGGGTTGCTCGAATATCTCGAAATTCCCTATACCCATTCGGGTGTTCTGGCTTCTGCGCTGGCTATGGATAAGGTGCAGGCCAAAAAAGTGGCTGCTGCTGCGGGTATTCCGATAGCCTTCAGCCGTAGCATGTCACGCTTTGATATTGGCAATGTTCACCCCATCGAGCCACCTTATGTGGTGAAGCCGGTGCGGGAAGGTTCCAGCTTTGGCGTCGTGATCGTCAAGGAAGATCAGTCGCATCCGCCGCAGGTGATTGGGTCGAGTGATTGGCGTTATGGCGATGTTGTCATGGTCGAAAAATACGTTGCAGGGCGCGAGTTGACCTGCGGTGTGATGGACGGCAAGGCGCTGGCGGTGACGGAAATCATCGCAAAAGCCAATACATTTTATGATTATGACTCGAAATACGCTGCTGGCGGCTCGGAGCATGTCATTCCGGCACAAATTTCACCGAAAATTTACCAAAAAATACAAGAGTTGGCAGTTAAGGCGCACGAAGCAATTGGCTGTCGCGGCGTGAGTCGCTCCGACTTTCGTTATGATGACCGGTTTTCTGAAGATGGCGAGCTGATCTGGATGGAAGTGAACACCCAGCCCGGCATGACGCCAACCTCTTTGTTACCTGAAATGGCCATTCAGTCTGGCCTTACCTTTGGTGAATTTGTCAGTTGGATTGTGGAGGATGCTTCGTGCTCACGGTAAGCGCCAAAAAATCAGGGAAAGGTCGGGCGGTGCGCGCTAGCCGCCCTGTGGTGCTGGCGGAAGAGGGCTCGTTTATCCTGCCGCGCCCAGTGCGCCGCATGGTGCGTTTCATTGTGTCGCTGTGCACGGGCAAGGTTGAGCTGCCGCGTCATCTTGGCAAGGTTTCGCTGGCCACTTACGTGCTGGCCGTTGGTGGCTATGGCATTGAGCGTGGCGGCTATTGGCCAACGTTTTCGGAAACCATGACCTCAACCGCAGGCTTTGCCGTTGATAACGTCAAGCTGGCTGGCAATGTGCATATTTCTGAAATCGATGTGCTGCAATCGCTTGGGCTGGATGGCGCAACCTCGCTGGTATCGCTGGATGTGGATGATGCGCGCCGCCGGGTTGCAGCTCTGCCATGGGTTGCCTCGGTGGAGATTCGCAAGATTTATCCCAAGACCATTCTGCTCAACATCAAGGAGCGTCAGCCCTTCGGCATCTGGCAGCATGGCAGTGATTTGTCGCTGATCGAGGAGAATGGCAGCGTGATTGCACCACTCCGCGACAATAAATTCGCAAATCTGCCGCTGTTTGTTGGTCGCGATGCCGAATCTGAGGCGAAAAACGTGGTGGCCGAATTTGCAGGTGCGCCAGAAATCGCATCGCGCGTGAAGGCGTATGTGCGGATTTCTGACCGTCGTTGGGATTTGCATCTGGATAATGGTGTGGTGGTGAAGCTGCCGGAAGATGATGTCGCTGAAGCATTGCAGCGTCTGGTTCGTATGCAAAACGAGCAGCAATTGCTGGAGCGCGATATTGCATCGGTGGATCTGCGCCTTCCGGATCGTATGAGCGTGGAACTGACGCCGGAAGCTCTGGCACGTCGTCAGGCAGCCGTGACAGCCCGTGGGAAGGCTCTCGCCAAAGTGGAGAAGGACACGTGAGTATTTTTGGTTCGTCTTCTTCTGGTTTGCCGCGCATGAAGCCTTTGTCTTCCAAGCGCCACCATGTTGTGTCGGTGCTGGATATCGGCTCCACCAAGGTTGTGTGCATGATTGGCCGCCTGTCGCCTCGCAAAGAGAGCGATGTGCTGCCGGGTCGCACCCATCATGTTGATATTATCGGCATTGGCCATCAGCGTTCGCGTGGTATGAAGTCCGGCGTGATTTCAGATGTGGATGCGGTGGAAAGCGTTGTGCGTCTGGCCGTTGATGCTGCCGAGCGTATGGCCGGGCTGACGGTTGATAGTTTGATTGTCAATGTTTCCGCAGGCCGTATTGGCTCTGACGTTTACACTGCCACCATCGATCTGGGCGGGCAGGAAGTGGAACGTGCTGACCTTAAGCGTGTTTTGTCCGCTGCCAGCCAGCAATCGCAGCGTCGTGACCGGGTTATTCTGCACTCGCTGCCAACCGGCTTTTCGCTGGATGGAGAGCGCGGCATTATCGATCCACTTGGCATGTATGGCGATGCCTTGGGTGTTGACATTCACGTTGTCACCGCCGAGCGCGCCGCGATGAAAAATCTGGAACTGTGCATCAACCGCGCCCACCTGACGGTGGAAGGTCTGGTTGCCACCCCTTACGCCAGCGGCCTTGCAGCCTTGGTGGATGATGAGGTTGAGCTGGGCTGCGCCGCCATTGATATGGGCGGTGGCACCACGACAATTTCGGTTTTTGCCCAAGGCAAACTGATCCACACGGATGCGATTGGCATTGGCGGCCATCATGTTACCACCGATCTGGCGCGTGGCCTGTCCACCCGCATTGAAGATGCCGAGCGCCTGAAAGTGGTACACGGATCGGCTTTTGCAAACGGGTCTGAGGAACGTGAAGTTGTGTCCATTCCGCCGATTGGCGAAGATGATCGCGATTTACCGACACAAGTTCCACGTTCCCTGCTGACGCGAATCATTCAAGCGCGTATTGAAGAGATCATGGAAATGATTCGCGACCGGATTCATGCATCGGGCTTTAGCCCGGTGGTCGGCAAGCGAGTCGTCCTGACCGGGGGCGCAAGTCAGTTGACCGGCCTGCCCGAAGTGGCGCGGCGCATTCTTGCCCGCAACGTTCGGATTGGCCGTCCAATGGGGGTTTCTGGCTTGCCTGTGGCAGCCAAGGGGCCAGCGTTTTCCACGGCGGTGGGTCTGATGATCTATCCGCAGGTGGCCGATCAGGAAATTGCCGTGGGCCATGGAGGTTTCTTCTCCTCTGGTTCCGGCAACAGCCGCATGATGCGCGTGGGACAATGGTTAAAAGAGAGTTTTTAAGGGCCTGCGCCTGAGCGGGACGAGAATTGATTCCGAGTGCAGGCACAAGATCAGAAGACAGAGACGACATGGCTAGCGTGGCGATGCAGCCAGGGAAAGAAGGAACGGGTACAATGACCATCAATCTGAATAAGCCAGACATTACCGAGCTGAAGCCGCGCATCACCGTTTTTGGCGTCGGCGGCGGCGGCGGCAATGCCGTTAACAACATGATCACCGCTGGTCTTCAGGGTGTGGACTTTGTTGTGGCCAACACCGACGCACAAGCGCTGACCATGACCAAGGCAGAGCGGATCATCCAGCTCGGTGCCAGCGTCACAGAAGGTCTTGGTGCCGGTTCCCAGCCAGAAGTTGGCCGCGCTGCTGCCGAAGAATGCATTGATGAGATCATTGATCACCTCAACGGCACCCACATGTGCTTCGTTACCGCTGGTATGGGCGGTGGTACTGGCACGGGTGCAGCGCCCGTTGTCGCACAGGCTGCGCGCAACAAGGGCATCCTCACTGTTGGTGTTGTCACCAAGCCGTTTCATTTTGAAGGTGGCCGTCGCATGCGTCTGGCCGAAGCAGGCATTGAAGCCTTGCAGAAGTCAGTTGATACGCTGATCGTCATTCCAAACCAGAACCTTTTCCGCATTGCCAATGATCGCACCACCTTTGCTGATGCGTTCGCCATGGCTGACCAGGTTCTCTATTCGGGTGTTGCCTGCATCACTGACCTGATGGTCAAGGAAGGCCTGATCA
>DNPN01000151.1:20768-30738 GCA_003501385.1 Rhizobium sp.
ATCAACCTCGACTTCGCCGACGTTCGCTCGGTGATGCGTGAGATGGGTCGCGCCATGATGGGCACTGGCGAAGCATCCGGCCCAGGCCGTGCGTTGCAGGCTGCGGAAGCGGCTATTGCCAACCCGCTGCTGGACGAAACCTCGATGAAGGGTGCGCAGGGCCTGCTGATCTCCATCACCGGCGGTCGCGATCTGACCTTGTTCGAAGTCGACGAAGCCGCAACCCGTATCCGCGAAGAAGTCGATGCCGACGCCAACATCATCCTTGGTGCAACCTTCGACGAAGCGCTGGAAGGCCTGATCCGCGTGTCTGTTGTGGCCACCGGCATCGACCGTGCAGCCAACGCTCTGGAAGCCCGCGGCGCTGAAATGCGCAGCATGGCTGCCAAGCCTTTGATTCGCCCATCGGCTGCCTTTGCACCGCAACCTGCTGCTCCGGCCCCAGTGGCGCAGCCAGCCCCTGTTGCTGCGGCTCCAGCTCCTGTTGCCCAGCCAGCCCGTGATGCGATTGCAGATCAGATCCGTGCAGCGGAAGCTGCTTTGGAGCGTGAACTGGAAATTGCTCTGGCCCGTCAGGATGCTGTTGTTCAGGCTCCGGCTCCAATCGTGGCACAAGCTCCTACTGCCGCTGCCCCGGTTGATGATTTCCGCCCACAGAGCAAGCTGTTCTCGTCTTTCGCAGCTCCTGAGCAGCCTGTTGTTCGCGCACCGGCTCCACAGCCTGCGCCCGTTCAGCAGCCAGCACCACAAGCTTTCCGTCAGGAGCCGGTTGCTCCGGTGATGCGTCAGCCAGAGCCTGTGCGCATGCCGAAGGTGGAAGACTTCTCTCCCGTCGTACAGGCTGAGATGGAACACCGCAGCCAGCCAGCGTCTGCGCAGGCCACTGAAGATCGCGGCCCTATGGGTCTGCTGCGTCGCATCACCTCGTCGCTTGGCCGTCAGGAAGACGCCGATGTGGCTCCAGCAGCGCCTGCTGCTGCACCACAGCAGCGCCGCCCACTGTCGCCAGAAGCCAGTGTTTATGCGCCACGCCGTGGCAATCTGGACGATCAGGGCCGTCAGGTGCCGCAGGCACGGACGTCGCATGATGATGATCAGTTGGAGATTCCAGCCTTCCTGCGCCGTCAGTCGAACTGATCAGTCTGGTAATTCACAGATTTTTAAACCCGGGTTTGATAAACCCGGGTTTTTTCGTGTGAGGAAGCCTTCGTAATCCACAGATTTCTTAGCGCTTTTTGGAATCGACGACTTCGTAACAATCGGAAAGAAACATTGATTTGGAATGTTAGGATTCTAACCGTATATCCCATTCAACAGAGCAAAAACGCTGCAATCCCAAAACGGGTCAGGCAGTGGGTTTGATAAAGAGCGGCCCGGGGGTTTGAGTTGTCGGGCTTGGCGTATTTTGAAAGGTAGAATGTCCATGGCAATCGGTTTGTTGAGCTTCCAGACGACTATTGCTCAACCGGCGACCCTCAAGGGTATTGGTGTCCATTCCGGTCAGCCTGTGACAATGAGCTTTTTACCTGCCGACGCCGATACGGGAATTGTTTTCCATCGCCAGCACGCCAATGGCTCTGTGACAGAGCTGCGCGCTGTTGCTTCGCAGGTCGGCAACACCGATCTCAGCACCGTGCTTGGCTTCTCTCCCGCAAATTGGGTGGCAACGGTTGAGCATGTGATGGCCGCGATTTACTCGCTGGGTCTGGACAATCTGATTGTGGAGGTGGACGGCCCTGAAACGCCGGTGATGGACGGCAGCTCTGCGGTTTACATCGATGCCATTGAGCAGGCGGGCATTGTTAGCCTCGATGTGAAGCGTCGTTATATCCGCGTGGTCAAGCCAGTTCGCGTCGAGAACGGTGCTTCCTGGGCTGAGTTCCGCCCCTATGAAGGCACACGGTTTGAAGTCGAGATTGATTTTGATTGCCCGCTGATTGGTCGCCAGTCATGGCAGGGTGATCTGACGCCTGAGAACTTCAAGCGTGAACTGTCCCGTGCTCGCACATTCGGCTTCATGCGTGATGTCGAGCGTCTTTGGGCTGCTGGTCTGGCGCTGGGCTCTTCGCTTGAGAATTCTGTGGTGATTTCGGATGACGACAAGGTCGTCAATGTCGAAGGTCTGCGTTACGCGGATGAATTCGCCCGCCACAAGACATTGGATGCTGTAGGCGATCTGGCTCTGGCGGGTGCCCAGTTTATCGGCTCCTACCGCTCTTATCGTGGCGGCCACAAGATGAACTCCATGGCACTGAAGGCGCTTTTGTCTGACCCCAGTGCTTATGAAGTTGTCGAGGCTCCCGGTGCACGTCGTGGTCAGGCTCGCGCCCGCGAGTTCGTGGCGGTGAATGCTCCCGGCTTTGCTCCGTGGACGGCATAAACCGAATCACTCACTTTAAAAATGGCACCGAATGGTGCCACTTTTATTTTAAGGTGTATTAAAAGCGTTTATCCGTCTGTTAAATCTCTTGGAAAACATGGCAATTTGGTGCCTCGCCATAAAAATGCGTTAAATGATGAGCATTGCGTTGCCCTTGTCTAGTCTTTATGGCTAAAAACGCCTTGCGGACGCGATGGCTTTTTGAGCGCCGCTGCAATCGGGATCTGTCGTATGAGTGAAGTGAAGTCTTCCATGGTTCGTCAAACTGCACGTGTTGCGGCTGTTTGCCTGTCTATCTTTGGGTCTGCCGTGCTGTTGACAGCCTGCGGGACGGACAAGGATATCGATATCACCAAACTGGGTATGGAGACCGATCCGCCGGAAACGCTTTACAATCAGGGGCTTGCCAACATCAAGGCTGGCAATCTTGCTGAAGCGGGCCGCAAATTCGACGCAGTGGATAAGCAGAACCCGTTCTCGGATTGGTCGCAAAAGGCGCTCGTGATGAGCACCTTTGTGAAATACCGCCAGAATCAATATGCTGAGGCGATCTCCACCGGGAATCGATATCTGACGCTGTATCCGTCCACGAAAGATTCGGCCTATGTGCAATATCTGATCGGTCTTTCGAATTGGCGGCAGATTGCCAGTGTTACGCAGGATCAGAAATTCTCCACCCGCACCATTGAAGCCATGAACAAGGTGGTGAAGGATTATCCGACCTCGGAATATGTTGCCGATGCGCAAGTGAAGATGCGCTTTGCGCGTGACCAGCTGGCCGGCAAGGAAATGCAGGTTGGCCGTTATTATCTGGAGCGTAAGGAATATCTGGCCGCCATTCAGCGCTTCCGCGTTGTGGTTGAGCAATATTCCAACACCAATCAGATTGAAGAAGCGCTGGCGCGCCTGGTGGAAGCCTATTACGCCATGGGCGTGGTGCAGGAGGCGCAGACGGCTGCCGCTGTGCTGGGTCATAACTATCCTGACAGCAAGTGGTACAAGGATAGCTTCGACCTGTTGAAGAGCGGTGGTGTATCGCCGAGTGAAACTCAGGAATCCTGGATTTCCAAGGCGGGCAAAAAGCTGTTCACCAAGGATTCCTGATCGTTTCTTATTGTCCCTCATCGTCGCCCAAGAGATGTGAACACTCATGCTTGTCCAGCTTTCGATCCGCGACATTGTCTTGATCGAGCGGCTAGATCTTGGTTTTTCCGCGGGCCTCTCCGTCCTCACCGGGGAGACCGGCGCGGGTAAATCTATTTTGCTTGATAGCCTGTCACTGGCCCTTGGCGGGCGCGGTGACGGTGGCCTTGTGCGCCATGGCGAAGACAAGGGGCAGGTGACGGCGGTGTTTGATGTGCCCATGGTGCATCCGACTCGCGCACTCTTGCGCGAAAACTCTATTGATGATGATGGCGATCTGATTTTCCGCAGAGTGCAATCGGCGGATGGGCGCACCCGTGCCTACATTAACGATCAGGCCGTGAGCGTGCAGCTGATGCGGCAAGCGGGCCAGTATCTGGTGGAAATTCATGGTCAGCATGATGACCGGGCGCTGGTGGATACCGGCGCGCACCGCATGTTGCTGGATGCCTTTGCGGGGCTCACCGAAGAAGCGTTGGCCCTTGGTGATAGCTATCGCCGCTGGCGCGAGGCCGAGCGCAGTTACAAGACCCACAAGGCCAAGGTGGAAGCCGCCGCCCGCGAGGCTGATTATCTGCGGGCCTCGGTGGAAGAGCTGGAAGTGTTGAACCCGCAGGATGGCGAGGAGGAGGACCTCGCCGAGCGCCGCTCGCGCATGCAGAAGTCCGAGCGGATTGCCGGGGATATTTCCGAGGCAAGCGAGTTCCTCAATGGCAATGCCTCACCCGTGCCGCTGATTGCCTCGATGATGCGGCGACTGGAGCGCAAAAGCTCCGAAGCGCCGGGCTTGCTGGAAGAGACTGTCAGCCTGTTGGGTACAGCATTGGATACGCTTTCCAGTGCTCAAATGGAGGTGGAATCGGCCCTGCGACGCACCGAGTTTGACCCGCGCGAGTTGGAGCGGGTGGAAGAACGCTTGTTTGCGTTGCGTGCCGCAGGCCGCAAATATTCGGTGGCGGTGGCCGACCTTCCGGCCTTGGCCGAAAAGATGATTGCTGACCTTGCCGATCTGGATGCTGGCGAAGACAAGCTGGGTAAGTTGGAAAAGACGGTCGGTGAAACCCGCGTGATTTACTATGCGGCTGCGCAATCGCTCTCACAAAAGCGCCAGAATGCGGCCTCTGCGCTGGCTGATGTGGTGATGGCAGAATTGCCAGCTCTGAAACTGGAACGCGCCCGCTTTATGGTGCAGGTGACGGCCGATCCCAAAAACGCCTCGGCCGATGGCATTGATGTGGTAGAATTTCACGTGCAGACCAACCCCGGCACGCGCCCCGGGCCGATTATGAAAGTGGCCTCCGGGGGGGAATTGTCACGCTTTCTGCTGGCCTTGAAGGTGGCTCTGGCCGATCGCGGCTCGGCCCCCACGCTGGTGTTTGATGAAATTGATACGGGCGTTGGCGGTGCGGTGGCCGATGCCATTGGCCAACGGCTCAAGCGCTTGTCAGATCGGGTGCAGGTGCTGTCCGTGACCCACGCGCCGCAGGTGGCGGCGCGGGCGGCCACCCATTTGCTGATCTCCAAAGGCCCCACCAGCGGTGGTGGCGACAAGATTGCAACGGCGGTGGCCACCATTGGCCCGGACCACCGTGTGGAAGAAATTGCCCGTATGCTGGCTGGTGCCTCTGTCACGGACGAGGCGCGGGCGGCAGCAGCCAAGCTTTTGGCAGGAGATCGTTGAACGTTTGCGGCGCAGTAAGGGTGGAGGAACTGTGATCTATGCTTGATCTTCTATCCAACTATTGGCCGCATGTGCTTGCCGTCCTGACCACAGTGCTGGAAGTTTCGGCCTGCGTACATGTTGCCATGACCAAGCGCGATGTTCGCTCTGCCAACGCATGGGTTGGCGTTATCATTCTGTCGCCTGTTGTTGGTGCTTTGGTTTACGCGGTGGCGGGTGTCAATCGGATGCGCCGCGCCTCTTACATCGCCAAGCGCTCGCGCCAGCGTCGTCGGCTGAATGCCGCATTGGCCCGGCATGTGGTGCCGCAGGGGGTGATTGAGGCCCAGCTAGGCGGGCGGCTGGAAGCGCTGCGGCGGTTGGGGGATAAGGTGTTGCTGCACCCTCTCAGTTCCGGCAACCACGTGGTGCCGCTGGTGACGGGCGATACTGCCTATGAGGCCATGGGCCACGCCATTGATGCGGCCAAGCGCAGTATTTTGCTGGAAACCTATATTTTTGACCGAGACCAAATCGGCCAGATTTTGGCTGACAAGCTGATTGCTGCTCATCAGCGCGGCGTCAAGGTGCGGGTGTTGATTGATGCGGTGGGTGCGCGCTACAGCGTGCCCAGCATTGTGCAATATCTGGAAGATGGCGGCGTGACAGTCGCCGCATTTAACGGCAAGGTCATCATGGGCCTTCGGCTGCCGTATGCCAACCTGCGCACCCACCGCAAAATTCTGGTGGTGGATGGCACAATGGCATTTATGGGTGGCATGAATATCCGCGATGCTTTCACCGGCCCCCATGCGGCGCATGATACGCATTTCAGGGTCACGGGGCCAATTGTGGCTGATCTCTTCTCTGTTGCTGCCGATGACTGGCATTTTGAAACGGGTGAAGCGCTGGAGGATGGTGCGTGGCAGATCACCCTCCTGGAGGAAACAGACGATAATGCTGTCAGCTTTGCTCGCGTTGTGGTGACGGGGCCAGATTCGAATCTAGAAAACAACCACAAACTGCTGACGGGGGCGTTTTCGGTGGCAAAGCGCTCCATCCGCATTCTGTCCCCCTATTTTCTGCCCGATGCGGTGTTTTTGGCAGCCCTTGCCACGGCGGCGCGGCGCGGGGTGGCGGTGGAAATCATTGTGCCATCCAAAAATAATCTGGCCATTGTCAGCTATGCGATGAATGGTCAGTTTGAGCAGATTCTCAAAAATGGTTGCCGGATTTTCCGCTCCACCGGGCCGTTTGACCATTCGAAACTGCTGGTGGTGGATGGCAGATGGTCGTTTGTGGGGTCATCCAATCTCGATTCGCGCTCGCTTCGGCTGAATTTTGAGATTGATCTTGAGGTGTATGATCCGAATTTTGCAGGCTTTGTGGAAAACCGCTTTGCGGAGCGCCTGCACGATGCCCAAGAGGTGACGCTAGCCGAGTTGCAAAATCAGCCGTTTCCGCTCAAGCTGTTGCAACGGGTGTTGTGGCTTGGATCGCCTTACCTATAGATGCGATGGGTTTTTGTTAGGTCAGCATGAAGAAACAGAATTTCACCCTTCGCGCGCAGATGCTGACCTCCTTGCGCAAGCACCGCAGCAGAGCGAGTGAACCTGTTGTGCATCAGCGCAACTCCGGCCTGTTGGTGGCCTCCTACAATGTGCACAAATGCGTGGGTACCGATGGCCGGTTTGACCCAGAGCGGGTGCTGCATGTAATCCGCGAAATTGGCCCGGATGTGATGGCCCTGCAAGAAGCCGATCAGCGGTTTGGCGAGCGCAGCGGCCTGCTGGATCTGGCGCGGTTGAAGGGTGAGACGGGTTTGACCCTGGTGCCCGTGGACGGCTTGCCCAAAAGCCACGGCTGGCGCGGCAATGTTCTGCTCTTTCGCGAAGGCGTGGTGAAACACGTGCGACCCTTGATGCTGCCGGGGCTGGAGCCACGCGGCGCTGTGGTGGCCGACATCGATCTGGGCGAGGGGCGGGATCTGCGCATCATTGCCGCCCATCTGGGCCTGCTGCGCTGGGCGCGGCGCAGGCAGGCGGATTTCATTCTCGATCTCATGCGCCAAAGCGATGATTGTCCCACGGTGCTGATGGGTGATTTCAATGAATGGCGGGTTGGCCCCGGCTCAGCACTCACCCGGTTTGAGCCAGTGTTTGGCCCCTTGCCGCCGCCTGTGCCTAGCTTTCCGGCAAGACTTCCCGTGCTGGCGCTGGACCGGATCATGGCCAACCGCCCCGGCCTGATTGTTGATATGCAGGTGCATGATACGCCGCTCGCGCGCATGGCATCCGACCATCTGCCGCTGAAGGCGTGGATTGAGTTTCATCAAGCTGTTGAGGATGGGGTCACGGTGTGATCTCATCTTCCCATTCGGTGGATTTCGGGTAAGACCGGAGCGGATCAAAGCAGGAGTGTGTGATGGCGTATGCATCGATAACTGTCGCCGAGTTGAGCGAAGAACAGGCAAAGGCCGAGCTGGCAAGGCTGGCCAACGAGATTGCCCATCACGATGCGCTCTACCACGGCAAGGATGCGCCGGAAATTTCCGATGCCGATTATGATGCGCTCAAGCGTCGCAATGATGCGATTGAGGCGCAGTTTCCGCAATTGCTGCGTGTTGATAGCCCCTCGCAGCGGGTGGGAGCTGCTCCTGCAGGTATTTTCTCACAAATAACCCATGCGCGGCCCATGCTGTCGCTAGACAATACGTTTTCCGATGAGGATGTCAGCGATTTCGTGGCTTCCGTCTATCGGTTTCTCGGCGTCATTCCGGACAATTCCATTGCCTTCACTGCCGAGCCGAAGATCGATGGTCTGTCCATGTCGATCCGCTATGAAAACCGAAAATTGGTGACTGCTGCCACCCGTGGCGATGGCGAGACGGGTGAAAATGTCACGGCCAATATCCTCACCATCAAGGAAATTCCCACGGAACTGCCAGACGATGCACCTGACGTGGTGGAAGTGCGCGGCGAAGTTTACATGGCCAAGAGCGACTTTCTGGCCCTGAACGCAGAGATGGAAGCCCAAGGCAAGCAGACCTATGTCAACCCGCGTAACACCGCTGCCGGATCGCTCCGCCAACTGGATGCCAAAATCACCGCCAGCCGCAAGCTGAAATTCTTCGCTTACGCCTGGGGTGAAATGGCAGAGATGCCCGCCGACACCCAGTGGGGCATGGTGGAGGTGTTCAAGCGCTGGGGCTTTCCGGTTAATCCGCTGACCAGACGGCTCACGTCCGTGGAAGAGATCATCACCCACTACCGCGAGATTGGCCTGCAACGGGCCGATCTGGATTATGATATTGATGGCGTGGTCTATAAAGTCGATCGGCTGGATTTGCAGGCGCGGCTTGGTTTTCGCTCGCGCTCGCCGCGCTGGGCAACAGCCCATAAATTCCCGGCAGAACAGGCTTTTACCAAGGTGGAAGCCATCGACATTCAGGTGGGTCGCACCGGCGCGCTGACCCCTGTGGCGCGGCTGGAGCCAATCACCGTAGGTGGTGTGGTTGTCACCAATGCCACGCTGCACAATGCCGATTATATCGAGGGCCTTGGCAATGGCGGTGAGCGTATCCGCGCAGAAGGTCACGACATTCGCATTGGCGACACGGTGATTGTGCAGCGGGCGGGGGATGTGATCCCGCAGGTGCTGGATGTGGTGCTGGACAAGCGACCAGAGACGTCGGTGAAATAC
Organism: Rhizobium sp.; assembly: GCA_003501385.1. Classification (GTDB taxonomy): domain Bacteria; phylum Pseudomonadota; class Alphaproteobacteria; order Rhizobiales; family Rhizobiaceae; genus Allorhizobium. Next base: position 29,654 of record DNPN01000151.1, read on the forward strand.
GACTTTCCCAAAACCTGCCCGGTGTGCGGCAGCCACGCTGTGCGCGAGAAGAACGAGAAAACCGGCAAGCTGGATTCGGTCACCCGCTGCACCGGCGGCTTTGTCTGCTCGGCGCAAGCCAAGGAGCACATCAAGCATTTCGTCTCGCGCAATGCCTTTGATATTGAAGGGCTTGGCACCAAGCAGGTGGATTTCTTCTTTGATTGCCCGGACGAGTTGATGAACATCCGCACCGCACCGGATATTTTCACGCTGAAAAAGCGGCAGGATTCATCGGTGTTTACCCGGCTGGAAAACATCGATGGCTTTGGCCGCGTCAGCGTGCGCAAATTGTTTGACGCCATCGACGCACGGCGCGAAATTGCGCTGAACCGCTTCATTTTTGCGCTGGGAATTCGCCATGTGGGTGAGACCACCGCCAAGCTTTTGGCCCGCTCCTATGGCTCTTACAACGCGTTTGCCCAAGCCATGCAGGACGCGGCTCCTAAATTTGGCGAGGCATGGAACGAACTGAACAGCATAGATGGCATTGGCGAAGTGGTGGCCGCTTCTATCGTCGAATTCTTCAACGAGCCGCGCAATATGGATGTTGTTTCCCGCTTGCTGGAGGAAGTGACGCCGCAGGATGCAGAAGCCGTAACCGCGAGCGACAGCCCCGTGGCAGGCAAAACCGTGGTGTTCACAGGTTCGCTGGAGCGCTTCACGCGGGACGAAGCTAAAGCGAGAGCGGAAAGCCTTGGTGCAAAAGTGGCAGGGTCGGTGTCGAAAAAGACTGATTATCTGGTGGCTGGGCCGGGGGCTGGCTCGAAGCTCGATAAAGCCCGTGACGTGGGCGTGGCAGTGATGACCGAGGATGAGTGGCTGGCGTTGATTGGCGGGTAGTTGTCTCTATCTCGCGGTTTGTTTGAACTTGATGAGAACAAAAGGATTTCGAGCATTGCCTGTGGCGGTTTTTTAAAATCTTCAATTATTGATATCTATATATTTTCTTCGTGTTGGAGTTTGCGAAGTGAATATTTCTAATATATTTAAGCCTGATTTAATTTTTCGTTTTGTGGGAAGTTAGAGTTTGTCAGGGAAAAGTG
>DNPN01000105.1 GCA_003501385.1 Rhizobium sp.
AAACGACTTGAGTCGTGTACTGTGTTTGCAATCCTTTGAAAATCAATAACCGCTTGTTTTTAAAGGCACTGTTGCAAAATCTTCATTTTTCTCTTTTGAGCGCTTGACTTTGTTGGGATGCTCGACTTATAAGCCGCCCATCGCTTGGCGAGGCTTTGTTCACAAAGTTCTTGGCGATGTGTGGCGGGGTAGCTCAGGTGGTTAGAGCGTGGGATTCATAACCCCAAGGTCGGCGGTTCAAGTCCGCCCCCCGCTACCAACACATTCAGCAAAGCAAGATTTCAATTTTTAGTCTGTTTGTGTGGCGCGACCTTCTGGACAGAAGGGTGCTCGCTTTGTCACACAATTTGGCGCAGTGCGCCTTTTCGTGCCGCCACGATACAAATCCCTCAAAAAGGCAGGGTAAACAAAGTATTATCATCAAAATTTCTAAAATATTAACTCTTGCGTATATAGTGTTCTTCAAAACAGATCCACTGAAGATTGAGCGACTTCGCAATCTGCTTACGCCCGCGTCCACCAAGGCAATCTCTAGTATCTGTGTTAGCTTTTTTGCGGGAGTAGAGATAGAATGTTCGGCAAGACCAGTGTTTCGCGGATGCAGACCAATTCGCTAAAGTTGATTACTGCGAATATAATGATTGCAGATGTCAATCTGAACATTCGTTATATGAATGACGCTGTGATGGAACTGCTCAAGGAGGCTGAGGCCGATTTGAAGAAAGAGTTGCCCCGGTTTGATTTCAACACGCTGATTGGCAGCAATATCGATATTTTCCACAAAAATCCCAGCCATCAGCGCAACATGCTGAGCGCTCTAAAAACGCAGCATAAGGCAACCATCTGGGTTGGCCATCGGGCGTTCGATCTGATTGTCACGCCGCTGCGCGAGGGTGGCAAGACAACTGGTTTCGCTGTTGAATGGGCCAATGCCAAAGAGAGATTGCAAAATCTTGATTATCAAGAACAGATGGCAGCGATCAGCCGTTCGCAAGGCATTATCGAATTTACCACGGAAGGCGAGATTGTCACCGCCAACGAGAATTTTCTCAAGGCCATTGACTATCGTCTGGACGAAATCAAGGGACGCCATCACAGCATACTGGTCAGTCCCGACTATGCAAAATCCGCCGATTACAAAGAATTCTGGAACGCGCTGCGTCGCGGCGAAGTTCAATCTGCAGAATTCACCCGCTACGGCAAAAATGGCAAGATCGTTGTGATCAATGCCGCCTATAATCCCATTCTGAACGATAAGGGAAAAGTCACCAAAGTGGTGAAATTTGCCACCGATGTGACCGACCGCGTGAATGCCGTTAACAGCATTGCCACAGCTCTGACCCGGCTCGCGGATGGGGATCTCTCCTTCACGCTGGATCAACCTTTTGCGCCAGATTTTGAAGACCTGCGGCGCACGATGAATGAAGCCCTCATTCAAATGCGCAACACGCTGGGCGCTGTGGCCCATTCCACCGGCCAGATTGACAATGGCACCCGCGAAATCAGCCAGAGCGCAGAAGACCTCTCAAAGCGTACTGAGCAACAGGCTGCCTCGCTGGAAGAGACCGCCGCTGCACTGGATGAAATTACTGTAAACGTCAAAAATGCCTCCAAACGCGCTGATGAGGCCCGACATGCGGCATCCACCGCAAGCGCGAATGCTGAACGCTCTGGCAAGGTGGTTGATGATGCCGTGGGAGCCATGTCACGCATCGAAAATTCATCCAATCAGATTTCCAATATCATCGGCGTGATTGATGAAATTGCCTTTCAAACAAACCTTCTGGCCCTGAATGCCGGCGTCGAAGCGGCGCGCGCTGGTGAGGCTGGCAAGGGCTTTGCCGTTGTTGCACAGGAAGTGCGTGAGCTGGCACAGCGCTCTGCTCAGGCTGCGAAGGAAATCAAGGATCTCATCCGCAATTCCTCCAACGAAGTCAGCACCGGGGTTAAGCTGGTGAGTGAAACGGGCGAAGCTTTGCGCACAATTCAGCAAAACATCGTCACCGTCAACGAGCATATGGAAGCCATCACCAGCTCGGCCCGTGAGCAGGCCACCGGGCTTTCTGAGGTGAACTCTGCGGTCAACCAGATGGACCATGTCACACAGCAGAATGCAGCAATGGTTGAAGAAACCAATGCTGCCAGCGCGACACTTGCGCAGGAAACCGTGCGTCTGCGTGAGCTGATTGAAAAATTCAGGCTCGGAACTGCAATGGAAAAACCAGCAGGGCGGCCTGTCAGCCTCGCCAATGCATCCCACAATTCGGCGGCCTCACCAGCACGCAGCATGATGGCAAAGGTTGCGGTTGCCGTGTCCTCCAAGTCGGCGGACGGATGGAGCGAGTTTTAAACTTAAAGCATGTCGCGTTTTATTGTCCTCAATAAAACGATAACGTACATGCGGCTAAATAAGAGATAAAGCCTGTCGCAGTGAATCCTATTCACTAGCACAGGCTTTAGGCTCCAGACTCAATCAAGTCCACCAAATGACGATAGCTGCGATATAGCATGGAGCCGCACAGTTGAGGACGAG
>DNPN01000071.1 GCA_003501385.1 Rhizobium sp.
GTCACCACCGGGCCGGGACGCACATCAATCACTTCACCGCGAATGCCGAAATCTTCCAGCACGCTTTCCAAAAGACCGGCGCTCTGCTCCAGCGCTTCCGGTAGCATGGCTTCGGCGCGGGCGGCTGGCGGCTCCTGCAATACGCCGATGGAGGGGAATACATAATCACCATCAAACGGATGGTTGCGGTTCATTTCCAAACCGCCAATGGCGCGGTTGGCACGGGGGCTTTCCGTGAAGGTACGAACAGGGACAATTGCCGCAGGCGCGGGCTCGAAAATTTCCGGCATAATCTTGATCGGCTGAGGTTCAACCGGCTGAGGCGCAACAGGCGCTTCAACAATCGCGGCAACTGGCTCTGCTTCCACCACAACAACAGCTTCAACCTGTTCAATAACCGGTTCTGGTGTTGCCACGACCTCAACCGTTGCAGCAATCACGGGCAGCACCAACGGTGGATAGATAGACGCAGACGTATGGAACTGCAAAGGAACAGTGGGTTGCATATCCTTTGCATTTGGCACGCGCTTCAGCTTGATCTCACGATAGAAAGCGGCAACGGAACCATACAGCGGCATACCAATGGGCTTGGACACCGGAACATAGGGTTCTGGCACGGCGACAGAGGCAACAACGCCCTCCTCATCGCCAAAGGACATCATTTCAAAAAAGGCAAAGTCCGAAACTGCAAGTTTACCCGAAGCAAAAGCCACGTTTTCTTCTCTCTGTGCATGGATAGTCAATGCTGGCTGCACTTCCACAGCCAGCGTGCTTGGCGTTGCGGCTTCATCGGCGCGCATGTGAACGGCAATATCCTCCGGCATCCGCATGGCGGCAGCGGCCTGCCGCAGACGTGTCGCCTCAAGGGCTTCTGGCGTCACAATCGCTTCGGCCAAAGGCTGGTCAACACCCTCGCTGACGATTGGTGAAAATTGTGGCGCAATTGTCACCACGGTGGTGGCTACCTCTTCAACAGCCGCCGTTTCAGCAACAACCTCCGCAGGCTTTGGCTCCACCGGGCGCGGTGGCGGATTGCGGCGCGGCACAATCAAGGGGCTGCCGGTCTTGGGCAGTCCAAAGGAATTCGTCGGCGCAGAGGATGCAAAAACGCCAGATGGCGAGGGGGCTGCTGCTGGCGCGTTCTGAGCCCTCTGCTGCGCCAGCGATGCCTGCAAGGCAGCGGTGGCCGCCTGCTCGGCTGCCAAACGTTCCGCCTCGGCTTCCGCCTCGCGGCGGCGCGCAATCACGCTTTCCGGTGTGCGGGTAAAGCGCACATTTGGTCCTAGCACAAAAGCCGATTGCCATGGCTCCAGTGGTGTCTTTTTCGCACTTTCGGGGATCACAGCATGAGCATCACCGGCATAGGATGCGGCTCCATCATCATGATCATCATGATCGGAGTGCTCATCGGAACGGGAGTGGTTCTGTGTTGGAAAACGCATGGTGCCTGATACTCAAGTGAGAAAGACTTATTTTCTGTCTAAGAGAAGTAAAAAATAAAGGTTAACCACTCGTTGAGATGCGCCAGCAAAACGCAGAAGGGCTTTCGATTTATTGCGCTTAACCCCTTGTTTTTCTGTGGGTCTGAAAATGACGATTTTAACGATAATCCGCCAGCCCATTGAAAACAGACAATAATCAGCTTGGTAAATTTTTGTGCCAAAATGCGTGTTTTTGTTGGCGAGCATTGCCACTGGCATTGCAGCAGCAACCATGGCAATTTCCTCTCAAAGACATTGAGGAGGAGTGCACCATGACCGACACATTCACCGCCATCGTCATTGATCAGGTCGATGGCAAGCCGAAAGGCCAGTTCCGGGAACTCTCCTTAAGTGATCTCGCGGATCACGATGTGCTGGTTGAGGTTGCCTACTCCACCTTGAACTACAAAGATGGCCTTGCCTTTACCGGCGCAGGCCGCATTGCCCGCCGCACACCGATTATTGCCGGGGCCGATCTGGCCGGAACCGTGGTGGAATCGCGTTCACCCGATTGGAAACCCGGCGACCGGGTGGCGGTCAATGGTTTTGGCATGACGGAGACCGAGGGCGGCGGCTACACCCGCTTTCAGCGCGTCAAGCCGGAGTGGCTGCTGCGGGTGCCGGACGGTTTTTCGCTGGAACAGGCCATGGCGATTGGCACCGCTGGCTATACCGCAGCGCTCTGCGTGTTGGCGCTGGAAGATTGGGGTGCCATTTCGCCCGACAGTGGCGAGGTTGTTGTTACCGGAGCGGCCGGCGGCGTTGGCTCTATCGCGGTGAGCCTTCTTGCTGCCCGTGGTTATCAGGTCACGGCCTCCACCGGGCGGCCAGACACCCATGATTATTTGAGTGGCCTTGGGGCTTCCGGCTTTGTGGACCGGGCAACACTCTCAGAAAAAGGCGGCGCTTTGCAAAAAGAGCGTTGGGCCGGGGCCATTGACACCGTTGGCTCAACCACCCTTGCCAATGTCATTGCCCAAACCGTGTATGGCGGAGCCGTGGCAGCGTGCGGGCTTGCAGGAGGGGCTGATCTGCCTGCCACCGTCATGCCCTTTATTTTGCGCGGCGTGGCGCTGCTGGGGGTCGATTCCGTAATGACGCCCATGAAAAAGCGCATTCGTGCTTGGGAGTTTCTCGATCAACACCTTAACCGCGACCAGCTCAAAGCCATGACCAGCATTGAGCCCATGTCCAACCTGGCCGCTCTGGCCGAGGCCATTCTTGCCGGACAGACCCGTGGCCGAGTGGTGATTGACGTGACCAAATAGCGGTTTAAGCGCCCAAGCGCACAATCGAGCCAATCAGGTGCTGTGCCGTCCGTGTGGCGGCACCGGCGGCAACGGCCATTTGCGGCAGCAGCATCCATTCCAGCGCCCAGGCGGCACCGGAGCGCTCCTGCTCATGCACAAGGCTATGGTGCAAGCCAGATATCTGCACGGCGTTGAACCGTGCCAAAGTGACCAGCGTTTCGGCCGCAACCGGATTTTGCTTGTGCGGCATGGCCGATGATCCGCCGCCGCCACTGAGTTGAATTTCTTTGCCGCCCTGCGCCAGCAGAGCCACATCCTGACCGAATTTGCCAAGGGTGCCGGAGATCAGCGACAGCAGGTCGGCCACATCCACAATCCTGTCCCGCTGACTATGCCATTGAACGGCAGGCGTCAGACCAAGCTCATGCGCCAGAGCGTTGCGCACAGCCTCACCCTTATCTCCGAGTTTTTCCAGAGTTCCTGCGGCTCCACCAAACTGAACGGCAAAACCATCCGCCAACAGTGCCGCAATGCGGGTACGAAGTCGCTCCAAGGGTGCCCACCAAGCCGCAATCCGGTCTGATACGGTAATAGCAATGGCGGGCTGCATGCGGGTGTGGCCCATCAGCGGCTGGAGGCCAAACGCAGCATCCAGTTGCCTGAACGCAGAAATGAGGGTTTCAAGACGCTGATCCAAAATCAGGATTGCCGCCTTGAGGCGCAGCACAAGGCTGGTATCAATAGCATCTTGACTGGTTGCGCCAAAATGCACCTTGTCAGCAGCCTGTCCGCCAACCGCTTTGCGCATCTGCTTGACAAGTTCTGGAATGACCACCCCATCGCGTGCGGTGGCCGTTTTCAAAGCCTGCATATCCGGCGTGAAAACCGATAGTGCAGACACGATGCCTTCCGCATCCTCCGCTGCAATCACCCCCTGCCCGGCCTCGGCCTGTGCCAGCGCCATCTCGAAAGACAGCATGGCGGCAATATCTGCTTCAGCCGTGAAGCAGACGCTGAGTTCGGCATCGCCAAACAATTCAGACAAAAAGGCGTGATTGAAGGGATTAACGCTCATGGCACCATCAAATATCAAAGAATACGGTTTCGTTTTCACCCTGAAGGATGATGTTGAAAACGTAATCGTTTCCGTCCTTGCGGGCAATCAATGTTGGAATGCGCACTTTATGCTCAATCCGGTTCAAGATCGGGTCTTGTGCAATCGCCTCTTCATCTTCGGGGAAATACATCCGCGTTTGCAGGCCAATGTTGATACCGCGCGCCACCACCCAGAAAGTGATATGCGGTGCCATGAAGGTGCCACCCTTGAACGGCACTTTGCCCGGCTTGATGGTTTCAAACACAAACTCGCCCGTGGCCATATCGCCGGGGCAACGGCCCCAACCGAGGAAATTGGGATCAGCCTTGCCGCGCGTTTCCGACGGGCTGTTGTAAAGACCATCGGTGTCGGCCTGCCAGATTTCCACCAGCGCGTCTTTCAGCACATTGCCGCCGCCATCGATCACAGAACCGCGCACGGTGATGCGTTCACCGCGGGTTTTGTCGTTATACAGCGGGCCGGAGCCAAGATCCGTTTCAAAGATACCGTGAATGCCCACAAAATTCGGTGTGCAGCCAATATGGACATAGGGACCAGCGGTCTGTGATGCAGATTCTTTCAAGTAACCAAGCGACTGTACCATGTTAGTTGCCCTCCTTGCGGTTCTCAAACAGGGTGGAACGACGTCCACGCAGCACAATGTCAAACTTGTAGGCACGCATATCCATTGGAATGGTGGCATTCATATCCAGCGGAGCAACAAGACGCTTGATGGCGTCTTCATCCGGAATGGTTTTCACGATTGGACACAGCCAGATCAGCGGATCGCCTTCAAAATACATCTGGGTGATCAGGCGCTGGGCAAAGCCATGGCCAAACACCGAAAAGTGAATATGGGCCGGACGCCAGTCATTCACACCATTCGGCCACGGATAAGGGCCGGGCTTGATCGTCTTGAACCAGTAATAGCCATTCTCGTCGGTGATCGTGCGGCCGACACCACCGAAATTCGGATCAATCGCGGCCAGATAGGTTTCTTTTTTGTGGCGATAACGTCCGCCCGCATTGGCCTGCCAGAACTCGACCAGAGCGCCCTGCACGCCCACGCCACGCTCATCCAGCACGCGGCCATGCACCAGAATGCGCTGGCCAATCGCCATTTCGCCGGGTTTGGCGTAGTTCATGATCAGGTCGTTATCCAGATCGTTGAGCATGCCGTGGCCAAACACTGGCCCGGTGATTTCGCTTTTGGTGCCTTCCAGCGAAATCAGCGCCCGCTGCGGTGAACGCAGCACGCTGGTTTTATACCCGGGCGCATAGGCAGGCGGATGCATGGAGCGGTCCCGCGCAAAAAAAGGCCCGGTTTCAGGCAAAGAATTTTTCATATTTTCTCCTCCTCAATTATCTTTCAACTCACGTCCCATAGCTATTATCAGCCATTTTGAGAGGCGGCTTTTTGATCCATATCAGCGTAGACGCCCTTGGCGATCTTGATGGCATGGTTGGCAGCAGGCACGCCTGCATAAATCGCCACATGCATCAAGGCTTCGCGAATATCCTCGCGGCTTGCTCCGGTGTTAACGGTGGCGCGAATATGCATGGCCACCTCCTCATCCTGCCCAAGAGCAGCGAGAAGGGCGATGGTGATCATCGAGCGTTCACGCTTGGTCAGGTGGTCGCTGGACCACACCGTTCCCCACGCACTTTCTGTGATCAGCGTTTGAAACGGAATGTCAAACGGGGTTTTATTGGCTTCCGCCCGATCCACATGGGCATCGCCCAACACGGAACGACGAACGACCATGCCGCGACGATAAGCTTCCGATTCTGCCATATATCTCTCCCCAATCTGATGTAAAATAAACCCGCCTCAGGCGACACGTTCCAAAAACGGCAAAAGCGTCGTCACATAGGCCTCCGGCTGCTCAACGCATGGAATGTGGCCTGCGTTTTCAACCGTCGCGAATTCCGCGCCTGGAATTAAATCGGCCATGGAACGCACCAAAGCAGGCGGCGTCGAGCCATCCTGATCGCCCACAACGCAGAGGGTGGGAACGGCAATTTTTCCGGCCGCCACCGTGAAATCGGCGTCGCGGATGGCGGCGCAGGTGGCGCAATAGCCATCGACCGGCTGGCGCAGCAGCATATTGCAGCTGCCCGCATAGGTCGCATTGTCGGAGGTGCGGAACGGCGGTGTAAACCAGCGCTCCATGATTGGCTCCAGAAGAGAGCCAATGCCATTGACCTGAATGGCATTGATGCGGTTGTTCCACATCTCGTCTGTGCCAATCTTGTGGGCGGTGTTGCTCAACACCAGCGCTTTCACCAGATCAGGCCGCTTGGCAACGAGTCCTTGGGCAATCAAACCACCGACGGACAGGCCAACAACAATGACATTCTTGAGATCGAGATGATCCAGCAGGGCCGCCATATCATCCACATGATCAAAAATCGAATAGGGAGCCGTGCCAACATCGGAGAGGCCATGGCCGCGCTTGTCATGCAGCACAAAGGCAAATCGGTCACTGAGACGTGCCACAACATCATCCCATATCCGGAAATCAGTTCCGAGCGAATTGGCAAGGGCAATCACCGGCAGGCCGGTTTCAAGCCCCGCAGTGCGGTAGTGAATAACCGCTGTTGCCGTTTTTAGAAATTGCATGGCACATCCTCCTGACTTGATATTGAAACGACCATACGGTTAAGTAAAATGATAAAAATACCGAATTGTATAACCAATAGGTTATGAGACCGCCATGATCGAACAGCGCATCAAGTTCCGCCATCTGCAAACCTTTGTCGAGGTTGCGCGCCGTAAAAGCGTGATAAAAGCCTCTGAAGCGCTGTTTGTCAGCCAGCCAGCGGTGACCAAAACCATCCGCGAGTTGGAAGAGGTGCTGGGCGTCAGCCTGTTTCAACGCGATGGTCGCGGCATTGCGCTGACCCGTCAGGGTGAGATTTTTCTGCGCCATGCCGGAGCCACCATGACCGCTTTGCGGCAAGCGCTTGATTCTGTCTCAACCGACAGCGGCCAAATGGGGCCGCCAGTGCGGGTGGGTGCCCTTCCCACCGTTTCGACCCGGATTATGCCTAAAGCCATGACCAGTTTTCTGACGGAAAACACCGGCAGCCAAATCAGGATTGTCACTGGCGACAATGCCGTGTTGCTGGAGCAATTGCGGATTGGTGAGCTGGATCTGGTGGTGGGCCGCCTCGCAGCCCCGGAAAAGATGACGGGTTTTTCCTTTGAGCACCTCTATTCCGAGCAGGTGCTTTTCACCGTGCGGGCAGGTCATCCCTTGCTTGCCGTTGAGCACAATCTGTTTGAGCGCTTTGGGGATTTTCCAGTGCTGATGCCCACGAAAAGCTCCATTATCCGGCCCTTCGTTGATCATTTTCTGATTGCCAATGGCATTCCGGGTCTGCCCAACCAGATTGAGACCGTATCCGATGCATTCGGGCGCGCCTTTGTGAAAAGCAGCGATGCCATATGGATTATTTCAGAAGGCGTGGTCAGTGGCGATATCGCCGAGGGCAGCATTCGCGCCCTGCCCATTGATACGTCCAGCACACGTGGCCCGGTTGGCCTCACCGTGCGTGCCGATACCGTCCCATCGCTGCCGCAATCGCTTCTCATGAATGCGATTCGCGATGCGGCAGCTGGGCTTGGGAGCGGTTAATAAGGCAGTCCGACGTAATTTTCAGCAAGCGACGTAGACGCCGCCTTGGAATGCACGAGATAATCCAACTCGGCTTCCTGAATGCGCTGGCCAAAATCGCCCGTATCGGGGAAACGGTGCATCATCGTGGTCATCCACCAGGAGAAGCGCACGGCTTTCCACACCCGCGACAGCGCCTTGACGGAATAATGATCAATGCCTGCCGAGGATTTCTCGTCGTAATATTCAATCAGCGCTTCACTGAGGTAATAGACATCGCTGGCGGCGAGGTTCAGCCCTTTGGCTCCGGTGGGTGGAACAATGTGAGCAGCATCACCTGCCAGGAAAAGCCGTCCGAAACGCATGGGCTCGGTGACGAATGAGCGAAGCGGCGCAATGGATTTTTCAAAAGACGGTCCCGTCACCATCGCTTCCGCATGTTCTGCGGGCAGACGGCGGCGGATTTCATCCCAGAAACGATCATCGCTCCACTCTTCCACCTTATCCTCCAGCGAGCACTGGACATAATAGCGGCTGCGGGTGTTGGAGCGCATGGAACACAGCGCAAAGCCGCGTGGATGGTTGGCGTAAATCAACTCATGTGACACGGGCGGCACTTCGGCCATGATACCGAGCCAGCCAAACGGATAGACGCGCTCAAATTCCTTGATGGACTTTTCCGGCACCGATTTACGGCTGACGCCATGGAAACCATCGCAGCCCGCAATAAAATCGCAATCGATGCGATGGCTGACGCCGTCCTTCTCATAGATCACATAGGGGCTTTCGCCATCAAAATCATGCGGCTGTACATTGGCCGCGTCATAGATTGTGGTGGCTCCTACAGATGCGCGGCAATCCATCAAATCGCGGGTCACTTCCGTCTGGCCATAGACCATCACGCGCTTGCCGCCGGTCAGCTCAAACAGATTGATGCGATGATCTTGCCCATCAAAGGCAAGGGAAAAGCCATCATGCGGCAGGCCTTCCTTTTCGAGGCGGGCTGCTGCTCCAGCCTCTTTCAGCATCGCCACTGCGCCTTCTTCCAAGACGCCAGCACGCACACGGCCCAGAATGTAATCCTTGCTCACACGGTCAATAATCACCGTGTCGATGCCGCGCTTGTGCAGCAATTGCCCCAACAACAGGCCCGATGGACCAGAGCCAATAATAACGACTTGAGTGCGCATAATTTCCTCCTGAAATTGCTCCCTATCAAGAAACTGGCCTGTCGCACTCTGTTTCTCAATGGACTTTTCAATCAGGTTCTTGCACTATTTGAACATGCTTCATTGAGGTGTTGGCCATGGCCACTGTTCCAATCTATCGTCTCTACGGCGAGGAAAGCGCAAAAGAGCCAGATTTTTGGCTGCATTGCGAAACGCTCTATTCGCGCAGCAGCATTCATCGGTTTGAAATTGATATTCACAGGCATGACAGTCTTTTGCAGATATTGCACATTTCAGACGGCGATGGTGATGCGACCCTGAATGGTCAGGTGCATGCCATACGCCCTCCCACGGCCATTGTTGTGCCCGCGCAATTTGATCACGGATTTCGATTTTCACGTTCTATCAAAGGGGGGATTGTCACCGTGTTGCCTGCGGCCTTGCCCATCGCAACCCGCACCCATTTTCACAACACGTACCCACGCCCCATGCTGATCAATCTTGGTGAACACCCCGATCGTGCGCACATCCATGCCACAATGGAAAAAATTGAACGTGAATATGTCAGCACGAGAGCCATTCGCAATGCCCTGCTGGAAAGCTATCTCACCTCCGTGCTACTCCTCTTGACGCCGGAGACCCATGAGCCAGCAGCCCCACAGGGACAAGATGAGGTGCGCATGGCGCGGCTTTCCCACCTTATTGCCAATCATTTTCGCCAGCAGCAAAGGGCAGAGTTTTACGCGGACCAATTGAACCTCTCCACCACCCATCTCAACCGGGTTGCCAAAAGCCAGAGCGGCAAGACATTGCAACAGCTGATCGCCCAAAAGCAGATCGAGACCGCCAAGCAGGAGCTTATTTTCAGCCACGCCCCGGTGCAGACCATTGCCTTGCATCTGGGGTTCAACGACCCCGCCTATTTCTCACGCTTTTTTGTGCGCGAAACCGGCATGACACCGAGGGCATGGCGGGTGGCAGAAAAGCAAAAACAGGCAGCAATGACTGAGCTTTTCCGATATCCATTACCGCAGCAGGGGCCGGATTGAACTTTGCGTGGCCAGAAGGGCTGGCAAAAACCGCTCAACCATTTCCGATGCCGGGATAAGGGCCGCCGGAGCGCCGATATTGATGGCAGCCACCACTTTGCCGCTAAAGTCCAAGACCGGAACCGCAATGGAGCAAAGGCCCATTTCCAGCTCCTGATCGATAATCGCATAGCCTTTTGCGCGCACAGCGGCAATCTCCGCCATCAGCACATCAGGATCGGTCTTGGTAAAGGCGGTGTTGGGCATCAAGGTTGACCGCTCGAGCATCGCTTTTGCCTCTGCCTCCGGCAGCGCCGCCAACAACACACGCCCCATGGAGGCCGAAAAACACGGCAGCCGACTGCCGGGCGTGAGGTTGATCGACATAATCCGCCGTTGCGAGGCGCGGGCAATATACACAATCTCAGTGTCATCCAACACCGAGGCAGACGCGCTTTGCCCAACCGTTTCCGAGAGCTGATCAAGATGCGGCTGCAATACCGCAGGCAAAGGTGTGGCCGATAGCCAACCATGGCCAAGGCGTAAAATTCGGGGCGTCAGAGAAAAGAATTTTCCATCGTAATCGGCATAGCCAAGGGTGGACAGTGTCAGCAGACATCGCCGCGTGGTGGCGCGGTCGAGGCCAGAGCGTTTTGCGGCCTCAGCAATCGACAGACGTTGGGTTCGCTCATCAAACACTTCGATGATTTTCAGCCCTTTGGCAAAGCCACCCATGATATCCGTTTCGCGCATATCCCGCTCCCTTTGCTTCATTGTGTGCGATAATCGAACAAAAGTCAATTATCGCACAAATAACTTGCTGATCGATCCACTCATGCCTATTTTCAACCTCGGAGGCGCGCCAAAAACATTCAGGCGCAATCACGAACGGGAGTTCCCATGGACAAGACAATCGCAAGCGCGGCCGCCGCCGTTGCCGAGATCAAGGATGGCGCGACCATCATGATTGGCGGCTTTGGCGGCTCCGGCGCTCCCATCGAGCTAATTCACGCCCTGATCGATAAGGGCACGAAAAATCTGACCGTGATCAATAACAATGCTGGCAATGGCCGCATCGGCATTGCCGCGATGATTGATGCGGGCATGGTCAAAAAGATGATCTGCTCTTTCCCGCGCTCATCAGATCCCCGCGCCTTCACCGACCGCTACCTTGCGGGCGAGATTGAGCTGGAACTGGTGCCACAAGGCACGCTGGCTGAGCGCATCCGCGCAGGCGGCGCAGGCATTCCCGCATTCTACACCCCCACAGGCTATGGCACTGAATTGGCGCAAGGAAAGGTGATTGCCGAGTTCGATGGCCGCCATTACGTGCAGGAACGCTGGCTGAAGGCAGATTTCGCCATTGTCAAAGCCCATATTGGCGATTTGCACGGCAACCTCATTTACAGCAAGGCAGGCCGCAACTTTAACCCGCTGATGTGCATGGCCGCGAAAAAGACCATTGCGCAGGTTTCCAAAATTGTTGCGCCCGGCGAGATTGATCCTGAGATCATTGTAACACCGGGCATTTTCGTTGATGGCGTCGTCGAGATTGCCAATGCGCAACAGGAAGAAGCGCTGATCCGCGCCGGGGTGGTTTACAAATGAGCATCAACACACGCGAAGACATCAAGCTGTCCAACGCCCAGATCGCATGGCGCGCAGCGCAAGACATTGCCGACGGTGCTTATGTCAACCTCGGCATCGGCTTTCCCGAAATGGTGGCGCAATACCAGCCACCGGGGCGCCGGGGCAGCTTCCACCCCGACAACGGCATGTTGTATTTGGGGGCAC
>DNPN01000272.1 GCA_003501385.1 Rhizobium sp.
AACATGGCATCCCTGCAACAACGCTCATTAGCTGATCCGCGCACCAACGCCATGGTTAGGGTTATCTCCACCTGAATCCGATCGATGCAACAAAGCCCCTAAATTGCCGTTGCCAAGCAGCTCTCAACGTAGAGAGCCCGCATTTTCCGGGTAATCGGACCCGGCTTGCCATTACCAATGATGGTTCCGTCAATTTTCACCACAGCCGTTGCGAAATTTGTCGCTGAGGTAATAAAGGCCTCAGCTGCATTTTGGGCTTCCTCAACCGTGAACGCCCTCTCTTCGACAGTTATGCCGACACCACGGGCAAGCTCGATGATGTTTGCGCGGGTAATGCCGTGCAAAATGGCGTGAGAAAGCGGTCGAGTGACCAATACCCCGCTTTGCGTCACGATATGGGCCGTTGCTGCGCTGCCTTCGGTTACAAAGCCGTCTTCCACCAACCATGCGTCATCAGCACCGCGCTGTAATGCTTCCATTTTTGCCATTGAGGGAAAGAGGAGTTGTACGGTTTTGATGTCGCGGCGATGCCAGCGCCAATCCGCCACAGTAACAATGGTTATGCCGGTTTCGCGCCTTGGATTGTCAAGCACCGGCTTGGCTTGCGTAAAGAGGACAATGGTTGGCTCTACCTTGGATGGATAGGCAAAATCGCGATCAGCCGGGCCACGGGAGACCTGCATATAGATCAATCCCTCATTCAATTCATTGCGCCGAACGATATCACGGTGGATCGCAAGCAGTTGCTCCGCTGATAAAGGGCATTGAATGCCCAGCTCAGCAAGGGAGTTCCGGAGACGATGGCTGTGTCCGGCATAATCAATCAGCTTTCCACCAACCACAGCCGTGACTTCATAAATTGCGTCAGCAAAAAGAAAGCCGCGGTCGAAAACGGAAACTTTAGCATCTGCCTCAGGCAACCATTCGCCATTCAGATAAACTGTTCGTGTCAAACTATTCTTCCCATATGAGAGCATGACCAGCAGAAGTGCATCGCATTTTCGCACCTGGAAATGCGTTAAAACAAAGAGTTAGAATTGGGGCTTGCAAAAAGGTGAAAATTCTACGCCATGCCGCGCGAGAGAAGCGCGAAGAGCGCGCGCCATATCGACGGCACCCGGCGTGTCTCCATGGACACAGATCGTTGCAGCCTCCACAGGTAGCTTTTGGCCACCAATTGTCGGGATGATACCATCGCATATCATTGAAAGAACCTGATCCACACTTTTTTGCGGATCATAAATCACGGCACCATCGCTCTGACGGGATGTGAGCATGCCGGTGTTATCGTAAGTGCGATCGGCATAGACTTCGCAGGCCACGTGCAGCTCCGCTTTTTCAGCCGCCTTCATCGTCTCCGAATAGGGCAGCGTGATAAAGACGAGAGAAGGATCGACAGCTTTGATCGCTCTCACGCAAACCTCTGCAAGGCCCTTATCAACGGCGGCCATATTTCCAAGTGCGCCATGGGTTTTGACATGAGTTGCAGGCCAGGCCAGCGCTTTCGCCATACCCTGTAGAGCCGCAATCTGATAGATCAGCTGCGCCTCCAGATCTTCCGCCCGCTCACCTGAGATACGCCGACGACCAAAGCCGTAAAGATCCATGAAAGATGGGTGTGCACCAACGGAGACTCCGCGGGCTTTCGCTGCAAGAATGGTTTTGCGCATGACCACTGGATCGCCCGCATGAAAACCGCAGGCAATATTGGCGGTGGTGATGAGGTCCATCATCGCCTCGTCCTCACCCATGTTCCAGGCTCCGAAGCTTTCGCCCATGTCACAGTTGAGGTCGATCGTTTTCATCAGTCCAAATATTCCCGGAAATTAAAGTCATTCATCGGCGATAGAGCCAATGGATCGGATCATGATCGTTCAAACATCTTTTCATTGACATACTATTGGTATACTGAAATAGCAAGACACATTGAGGATGTGAATTCGAGTCTGGGCATGAGGGTCAATCAGAGAGTGAAACCGGCGGCTGACACCTATCCGCGCATTCTTGCTTGCGGCGATAGCGCGCTGTCGATTGAGCTTCATGACAGCATCAATGACACAGTCAATGAACGTGTTATTGCCCTTGCCCAAAGCTTTTCCTCTGCCCCTGTTTCAGGGGTCGATGATGTGGTTCCCACCTATCGTTCCGTTATGGTGACTTACGATCCCGTTGTCATTCGTGGAGAGGCGCTTCGCCGGGAGATCCAGCAAAGATTGTCCATGCTGCCCATCGGCAGGCAATCCTCGCGCCGGATCATTGTGCCTGTGCTGTATGGTGGGGATGCTGGCCTTGATCTTGATGCGCTCGCCGAGATGAAGGGCCTGCGTCCAGAGAAAATTATAGAGCTGCACGCCTCGGCTGATTATCGTGTTCATATGATCGGTTTTGCGCCGGGTTTTGCCTATCTCGGTGGATTGCCGGACATATTGCACACGCCTCGGCTGGCAGCACCCAGACAGCGTGTGGAGGCTGGTTCGATTGGCATTGGCGGCCAGCAGGCCAGCATTAATTCCGTTGCAGGCCCAAGTGGCTGGCGCTTCATTGGACGAACGCCCCTCAGAGTGTTTGATCCAGCCCGTCCGAATCCTTTTCTTCTGATGGCGGGAGACATTGTACGGTTTCATCCCATCAGCGCCTCGCAGGCCAGCGAGATGGACCACGCAATCGCCGACGGATGCCAGATCGTGAAGGTTGAGACATCATGAACTGTCTTGAGATCCAGCAGGCTGGCCCGATGGTGACCGTGCAGGATGCAGGCCGAAAAGGCTGGCTCCATGCCGGTGTATCGGGTTCCGGTCCAATGGATGCCCCTTCTTTCCGCATCGCCAATGCACTTGTTGGAAACAGTCAACATGATGCCGCGTTGGAGTTTGCGGCGGTTGGCGGACATTTTTCTGTGGCGCAGCCAACGCGCTGTGCGGTGACGGGCGGGGATATCGATATTTCCATCGACGGCGTCAAACTTTACCCTTGGGAGAGTTTTGATCTTTTCCCCGGTCAGGTTCTCAAGATAGGAGCCTGTCGTCAATGCGTGTGGGGTTATCTGGCAGTGGCCGGCGGCTTTGATGTCACGCCCGTTCTCGGCTCGCGTTCAACCCATCTGCGCTCGGGCCTCGGGGGGTATCGAGGTCGAAAGTTACAGGCCGGAGACCAGTTGCCTCTGTCTTCACAACCCCCTGCTGCGCATAGACGCCTTGGTCTTCCCTGGAAACGATCGTCTGGCCCGATCCGGGTTATTCCCGGACCTCAGGATGATTATTTTTCTGAAGATGTCCGTGGTGTTTTTTTCAGCTCGTCCTTCACTCTGTCTTCTTCGCGGGACCGTATGGCGCAAATATTGGAGGGACCGATGATTTCAGCGGAACGGGGACACGATATTGTCTCTGACGGAACCTGTCCGGGGTCGATACAGGTGCCGTCATCAGGGCAACCCATTGTGCTGATGGCGGAGCGGCAAACCACCGGCGGCTACCCCAAAATTGCAACAATCGCCTCGATTGATTTACCAAGACTGGCGCAAATGCCCAGCAGGCAGCATGTGCGCTTCACGGCTATTTCGCAGGCAGAGGCAGAGGAGCTTTTGATTGCCCAGCATAAGGCTTTGCAGGACGTGCTGACAAATCTGCTAGAAATATCGAAACAGAATCATGTTTCAGGAGACAAAGGTCGATGAACCAACCGCTCGCAAAACAGGCTTATGGAAAAATCATCGAAATGATCCTCTCGGGCATGTTGACGCCGGGTGACGTTTTGCAAGAAGCCCGGTTGGGTGAGCTTCTGGACATGTCGCGCACACCGGTGCGCGAAGCCATCAAACGTATTGAGGCGGAAGGATTGGCCCTTCAGGACGGTCGTTTTCTGAAAGTACGGCAGCTTTCTGCCGAAGAGGTCGAGGAAATCTTCTTTCTGCGCGGTATTCTTGAATCCCATTGCGCCAGACAAGCAACATCTCTGCCATCAGCGGTTCTGGATGCATTGGAGGCCCGTGTCCTTCATTTGCGCGACCATGGCCCGGGTGACGAGGACGAACAACGCAGTGTGGATGATGAATTGCACCGCACATTTGCCTCAAGCGGCGGTAGCAGCATGATGGTGAGCACGATCGACGATCTGCGCCGCCGCACATGCATGTTTGATCATACGCAGGTTCCGGCCCGGTTCCTGAAAAGCTGCGACGAACATCTGGGAATCATAGCCGCATTGCGGAACGCTGATGGTGAAAGAGCCGGTGCCTTGATGACGGCGCATATTACCAATGCTCGGGATGCCATCCTTGCCCGGCTGGAAACATCAGCAAAACGGAGCCGTGACAAATGATGAAGTGTCTTATCGTTCAACCTGTCCACGCGGATGGACTGGCGCTTCTGAGAGAGGCCGGGATCGAACCCGTTATCGCGCCGCGAGCGGATATGGAAACCGTGTCAGGGTTGATTGGAGACTGTGATGCTGTCATCATCCGGAATGCGGGCCTCTCCGCCGCCGTAATCCGGGCGGGGCGTCAGTTGAAAGTCATTGTTGTTCATGGTGCAGGCCATGATGCTGTTGACAAGGAGGCAGCGACCGATTGCGGTGTTCTGGTGTGCAATACCCCTGGGGCCAACGCCAGATCTGTGTCCGAACTGGCGTTTGGATTGGCGCTTGCGGCTGCGCGCCGTATTCCCGCAGCCGACCGCAGCGTTAGATCCGGTCGTGACGATTTTCGTGAGCAGGAATCGTTTTCCGAACTGTCGGGCAAGACAGCTCTGATTGTTGGCTGGGGTGCAACAGGTGCAGGCTTGGGCCTCATGCTGAAATCCGCCTTGGACATGCGGGTTCTGGTTTATTCGCCGCGCGTTGCGGATGTCGAAGGTTTTGAACGCGTGGGCACGCTGCACGATGGCCTGCGCGAGGCCGATCTCGTATCACTGCACACGCCGCTTCGGCCAGAAACCCACCATCTTTTGAATGCAGCAGCCTTTGCTGCGATGAAACCGGGTGCCATTCTGATCAATACGGCAAGAGCGGGCCTTGTGGATGAACGCGCACTTTCCGACGCACTTAACCGTGGGCTTGTGTCGGCGGCAGGGCTGGATGTCTATTCTGATGAGGCACCTTCTGGCCCGCTTGCACAAAGCGGACGAGTGATTTTCACCCCGCATCTGGGTGGCACAACGCTTGAAGCACTCAAGCGTGTGGCGGTTGGTGCTGCAAGCAATGTGCTTCTGGCTCTCTCAGGCACCCGTCCGGCAACGGCACTGAACGAACCTTTGAAAGTCGAGCCATGACGCGATCGATCATCTCAACCACAATTGCGAGATTGCTTGATCGCATCAATGCAATTTCATTGCCGGGACCGGGCTTTACCCGGCCATCCTACAGCCCGGAAGAAAGTGCGGCACATGCCATTGTCCTGCAAGAATGTGAGGCGCTCGGACTTACGGTGACACGCGATGCCGCCCTCAATCTTTTTGCACGTTTGCCCGGCCAGAACCGTCAGGCACAACCCCTTTATATAGGCTCGCATCTTGATACCGTTCCCCTGGGCGGGGCGTATGACGGTCAGGCCGGGGTTGCCGCTGCCGTGGCACTGGCAACCGCTTTTGTCACAACGGGCGAAACTCCGCCAACCGATATTGTTGTCACTGTGACCAGAGCGGAAGAAAGCGTCTGGTTTCCCGTGTCTTACATTGGTTCGCGCGCGGCCCTTGGTCTTCTGAGCGCCTCCGACATGCAGGCCTGCCGGATTGACAGCGGACGCAGCCTTGCTGACCACATGCGTGAGCTGGGCGGGGATCCGGATTCCGTTTTATCTCAGCCGGGCCTTTCTGCGGCTCGTTTTCTGGAATTGCATATCGAACAAGGCCCGGTTCTCGATGAGGCCGGTGAACCCTTCGGCATCGTGCGGGGTGTGCGGGGTGGCTTGCGATATCGGCAAGCGCGGATTGAAGGGGTGTGGGCGCATTCCGGTGGAGCACCGCGTCAAAGCCGTTCTGATGCTGTTTTCGCTTTTGCCGATCTGGTGGTAGCCATGGACCGGGTCTGGGGCAACGTGCTGGCCGAGGGAGACGACCTTGCGGTCACATTCGGGCGCGTCGATGCCGCAAGCGCAGAACATGCCTTTGCCAAGGTTCCAGGCAGACTGGACTTCTGTGTGGATATTCGCAGCGATGACCTTGCCGTTCTGGAGCGTGTCGATGGCCTTTTCCGTGATGAAATTGCCAAAATCGAACAGGCCCGGAAGGTTCGCTTTTTGCTTGGTCCCCGCTCTTCCAGCCAGCCGGTGGCCTTATCCGCAGCCCTTGCATCCGAGATCCAGCAGGGCGTGGTCAAGCTTGGTTATGCCCCACGCATGATGGTATCGGGTGGAGGACATGATGCCGCCGCCTTCGCGCAGGCCGGGTGGGACGCCGGGATGGTTTTTCTGCGCAACTGGAACGGCAGTCACAATCCGGACGAAGCCATGAATGTTGATGATTTGGTCAGCGCCGTTGAGACTTTGCACCGCGTATGGTCTGGTCGGTAAGGGAAAAGAAGCATGAACGACAAGGAAACCCTGACCCAACAGGCTTATAGAGATGTAAAACAGCGCATTCTCGAAGGTGTGTTCAAGACCGGCGATTTGCTGACGGAGCGCAGTCTGGCGGCAGAATCCGGCATTTCACGCACGCCTCTGCGGGCCGCGGTTTCGCGGCTTGAGAAAGAGGGGGTTCTGTCGCGCCTGAGCAATGGTGCCTTGATGGTCCGCACCGTTACGCTCGAACAGTTGCTGGAGATTGTCCAAATCAGGCGGTTGTTGGAAAGTGCGGCCGCCGCCCGTGCAGCGGAGCGTCCTTTAACCGACAATCTTCAGAACTCCCGCCGGGTCATGCAGGCCTATGCGGCTGGTCAGGAGGCGGCTTTCGATCACTTCTGGATCGATGATGACCATTTCCACGATGCCGTTGCCGAAGCCGCTGGGCTTCGGCTGTTTCCAGACATGCTGAGGGAACTGCGCGATATTGCCAGACGATGCACCATTACGCGCACGCATGACCGCTTCGCCGAACAGGCGAGAGAACATGTCGCGGTTATCGATGCCATTGAAGCCGGTGATGCTGACCGCGCGAGAGCGGCGATGGAAGCGCATTTTGACAGCGTGAAAAGCCGTTTTTTGGGCTGGTTATCGCGATAGCTGGATACCGCGGTTTCACGATCGAAGCTGAAATTTCATTTTGACTGAGCCTGAGTGCCGCGAAAGTCAACGATCTCTGGCAAGGACATCTGGTAGTTATGGATATTTTTTCTGACTTGAGAGCCCGAGAGGCCGCATTCTCCGAGGCGGAGTTTCAGGGGCGGCAGAACCGCGCCCGCGCGGCCATTGCTGCGACAGGTCACGACGCCTTGATCGTGACGGGGCCGGAAAATATCTACTGGCTCACCGGACGGCAGACAGCCGGTTATTTCGCATTTCAGGCCCTTGTTATGCCAGTTGAGGGCAACCCCGTTTTGCTGGTGCGCCAGCTTGAGCTGGCCGGTGCAGTGGCCAATACGTGGTTGCGCGACATTGTGGTGTATCAGGATGGCGAAGAGCCTGCGGCAGCTTTGGTACAACTGTTGAAGGACCGCTCGATCCTCAATCCTGCCATGGAACTGGACGGGTGGTTTGTGTCCCCCTTGGTTGCGGCGACGATCGCACACAGGTTCGGTGTGACTGTGTTGCCAAATGGCTCTTCCATTTTGCCGCCTTTGCGGGTGGTTAAATCGGCGGAGGAACTCACGGCGATCCGTAAAGCCGCCGGTTATGCGCAAGCCGGATTGCAGGCGGGGCTTGCTGCCTGCGCAGCAGGGACGGATGAAAACGCAATCGCGGCCGCCATGCTGGAAGCGGCAACAAGAGCGGGCTCGGAGGTTATGGCAATGGAGCCTCTGGTCTCTTCCGGCCCGCGCAGCGGCTTGCCCCACATGACCTGGCGGCGGCGCAAACTGGAACATGGCGATGCTGTCTTTCTTGAGCTGGCGGCGAGCCATGACCGGTATCATTCTGCATTGATGCGCTCCGCCTGGATCGGTACGCCGTCGCAAGAAGCAAGGCGGATGATGGATTGCGCTCTGGCCGCACTGGATGCGGCACTTGCCGCCATCCGTCCCGGTGTGCCTTGCTCAGTGCCGCACGAGGCAGCCCAGCGGGTTATTGACGCAGCCGGCTATACCGCTTCGTTTCGCAAACGCATCGGCTATTCCATGGGTGTTGCCTTTGCGCCGGATTGGGGCGAAGGCGCACTTCTCAGCCTGTTTTCCGGGGTGGACCGCATCATTGAGCCAGGCATGGTTTTCCATCTGCCTGCCACCTTGCGCAGCTATGGCACGTGGACGGTCGGCGCGTCAGAAACCGTCATCGTCACGACGTCAGGAGCCGAAACGCTCTCCAGCCTTTCCCGCAACATCTCGATCTGTTGATGATCTATTCAATCCCAAATAAGGAGCTTGCAATGCGTTCACTGTTTCACCTCGCCTATCATGTCACCAATCTTGACGAAGCCCGCCGTTTTTATGGGGATGTTCTGGGCTGTGAAGAAGGCCGCTCGACGGACACCTGGGTGGACTTTGACTTCTTCGGCCATCAGATTTCGCTTCATCTGGGCAAGCCATTTGAGGTCACCCGGACCGGAAAGGTTGGCGATCACATGGTGATGATGCCACATCTCGGTGTTATTTTGTCGCTTGATGATTGGTTTGCCTTGGCTCAGCGTTTGGAGGATGCCAATATTTCCTTCGATATTCCTCCGGTGATCCGTTTTGAGGGCGAGGCCGGAGAACAGCGCACGATGTTCTTTTTCGATCCAAGCGGCAATCCCATTGAAGTCAAGGGATTCAAGGATTTTGACGGCGTGTTTGCTCGCTGAGTGTCTCTGTAATAGCCATTCCCGCATGGTTTCATTGATCATGCGGGAAGGATGCATGGCCTGTTACCACCAATGGCTCGGCGATCGAGTCAAAAGCTCATTCCCATCGGCACCAATAATCAGAATATCCTCATAGAAAGCTGCCCCCACGCCCTCCAGCGACAGGAAGGATTCCACGCCAACCACCATACTGGCAACCACCTCATCTGAGGGAAGCGACATGCTGGTGGAAATGCGCGGCTGTTCAAAACCAAGCCCGATCCCGTGGCCATAAAAGGGAAAATTCTTCATAATGGCCGAGACCGATCCGCCAAAGGCAGCCGTGAGGCGGTCACCTTCTGCAGCAACATCGCATAATTTGGCTCCCGGTCGCATCATGTCGGAAAGACGGTGAACAATATTGGCCGCAGCTTCAATCAGACGTCTCTGATCCGCCGTTGGTTTGCCACGCACACCTGTGCGGCCAGGATCAAGATAATAGCCTTGAAAAAACGCCGCATGAATGGTGCCAGTCACGACATCGCCGGGTTTCGGAGTATCGGCACTATAACCCGTCAGAGGAAAGCGCTGGTCAAAGCCGAGCGTTTCGCCATGGTTACAGCCAATCATTTGCAGGCGGCCACCGCGCCTGACAACTTCTCGCGCCGCATCTCCCGCAGCCTCCTGTTCGGAGAGGCCGCTGATCAAGCCCTCCATCAAGCGGTTCAAAGCTGCCGTCGCCCCTTCGCCGGCAATCCGGTAACACTCCAGCTCTCGCGCGCTTTTGATGCGGCGCACAGACCGGACCAGATCGTCGGCAGGAATCCATTCAATCTCAGGGGCCTCTTCAAGCAATTGCTGATAATATTTGATGGGAATAAATTGCGTTCCAACCAGAGCGACCCGCCCTTGAGTACCTTGCTCTCGCAAGGCTTTCGCAACGCTTCTGAACGGATGATTTGAGCAGTGTGTATCAGCAATCGACACCAGATCACGCCGGACTTCGGGTTCATCAATGTGCAACTGCGGTAACTTGCCTTGCCGCAGGATAATGGCGGAAAAGGAGCGGGCACTCCAGATCAGCGAATCCGTTCCGCCACTGATGGCATAATGATTGGAGAGGTAGAGAATATCGCCGCAATTGTCTGTGGTACCGCCCCCACGACCAAAAACCACGGCCGTCTCAAACCCGCAAACCCGCATCTGCTGCATCACCCGAGACCAGCGGGCTTCATATTCTTCCAAAGCGAAAAAAGGTGTCATTGCGGTGTTCCAGCGTTGAGGCGTGTGTTGAGAAAAATCGCGTCGCGTTGAAAAAGGAAGTGTCCCTGGACGCGCAATTCATTTGCAATTCGGGATGGTGCAATCCACCCCGAATGGCTTTTATTTCAGTACACCAAATGTATTCTAATTTCAATCGATCCTCTGTTTAGGTTAGCATGTTCGACGCATTGCACAGAAATTGGACAAATAACGTCTGTTTAATCGTCAAACTGCATATTATTTTTGCGATAAATGTTTGAAATTTTTCATTGAATTCCATTGGTATACTGAATAAGCTTCAATTCAATCCATGGACCGAGCGCGCGTCTGGCGCTGGCATCACAGCTTTTCTCACGCGAGTACCAAATGAAGCACTATTCTGACATTCAGGCCGATCGCATTGCCACGCGCGGGGATCGATGTTCTTTTTCTACATCCACCATCACCCTAGTGCAGCGATCCAAACAGAGGCTTCAGCCGATTTTGGAAAAATCGATGCATAAACAAAAGTTTAGTGCACTGTCGCATGAACGAAGTGAATGCGTCAGTGCACTAGAATCTGTTGGTTGTTAACGGCTGTGTGCCCGGTTGGAATCTCGGCTTGCAGATTTTGCATAGCTGCAGTGCAGCAAAGTCTCTTTTATGTGCGGCAAAATCAGGTATCTTCAAGTTAACAAAGAATGCATCTCCTCCCGCAGAGCTTTGTGTTTCAGACGACCCACTCCTCCTCCCAAGGGGCGTCTGTTGGAACGGCAGCGCTCCTCCTCCCAGCTGCTGTTCGGTTCTTTTCGGAAAGCCTGCCGCACCTCCTCCCGCGGCAGGCTTTTTCGTTAGAAAGAGGGACTGCTTGTAAAGCGTCAAAATCTCGATCTACAGGGTCGTGCGCCATATATGGCGCTCAAAGGTTCGCGTATCTCTTTATATCCGCTGCATAATTCCTTAAATCAATTCCGATTTAAGGAATTATGCAGTAAGATATTTGATATGCTCGACGTGATGATGTCGCCTGTCCAAAAAAGCAGTATTTGCCTTTGATAAGGTCTGAACGCTCGGGCTTTCGATACTGCTTTTCCCAAGATGTCATTGCCCGGCACCATGATCGTAACGTGGTTTGCGGATTTCATTCCGACCAGAAAACCTTTGCGCCGCATAAGCCTGCCGGATAAATGACCGCGCGCAGTAAAAGCCGACGCACAACAAAAAATCTTGCTCATCAGGTTATGTCGAAAAAGGGCAATACATCAATATTTCATGCAGATCACAATGGTGCTGCCTGTTAATATTAGGCTTGCTCATATGTAGTACTTTTATGAAGTAATTTAATTACTATACGTATATCCATAGCGTTTTTCGCAAAAAAGCGTGTATTTTGGCAGGAAGGTGAAATAAAAATGCCATATTATGGATCTGTGGTAAATTTTAAGAGGTCCATATGGAATATAAAAATTTATTAAATCGGGATGATGTTGCGAAGACATACGCGAATGGATCTTGGCAAAACATCATTTTCTCTGAATTCGCAACGAGTATGGAAAGTTCAAGCCGTCCTTATCCATGCATCTTTGGCGTGCAAGGCTACAAGGCGGATCAACTCAGGTATATCTTCCAAGACATCGTTGACATAGACCAATTGGCTCTTGCTCTCGCCGAGTTCGTGCGCAATGCGCGCACATTTGGCCAAAATACATCGTTGGTTCTATTCACCAAGCCTGTTGAAAGGATTGAGTCGATTGATGACTACGAGAAACGCTTTTGGGCGATCCTGAAGAACCTTGCGGACAACGATCAGGACGAGTGGCCGGCCCAAATTCCTACGAATACGATGTCGCCTGAATGGGAGTTTTGTTTTGCCGACGAGCCAATTTTCGTTGTGTGCAACACCCCGGCCCACATCATGCGACAAAGCCGACGCGCCAGCTCGCTTATGCTGACGTTTCAGCCGCGCTGGGTGTTTGAAAAAATCCTTGGCACGGAGAAGGCAGCCCGAAATGCTTTTTCCACCGTTCGGGAGAGGCTGGCACATTACGATTTTGTGTCTGTTTCTCCATCTCTCGGCCGATATGGCGATCCCGGCATATTGGAGCATCAACAATATTTTCTGGGCGATGTTAACGAAGCAAGGGTGTGCCCCTTTGGGTCGCTTCGCGACGCTGGACATAAACCAACACAGCAGATGGAGAGCAAGTGATGACCGAAGTTGTGAGACAGATATCAAAGGACTTTTCGTCGCTCGTTGACATCTTGGGGATCGTTCCCGAGCAAGGTTGCATTGAGGTTCAGCGCGATGGCCCCGGGAAAGTTCATGATTGGCACCGACATCCGAATGAGGAGACCCTGATCATCCTTCAGGGTGACATAACCTTTTCCTTGGAGTCGGGTGACATTGTTTGCGGCCCTGGAGATGCACTGATGTTATCGGCCAATGACCTTCACAAGTCTGCCGCGGGTCCAAATGGCGTGGTTTATCTGATCGCGTTCCGTTGGCTCGGTCTGGAGGGGAAGGTTTCGATCTAGAGTTTGTCAGGGAAAAGTGGAATCCTGTTTTCCCGAAAAGACAAACGAAACCAAAAGAACCGAGAGTCTGTCTGGTTCAATCTGAGCCTGACAGACTCTAGAGCATTGAAATGAAAAGTGGGAGCCGCTTTTTGGGTAAAAACCTGTGTGACAATAAATAGGGTTTGCAGGAGCGATATTGGCCTGCCGACATCAGTCTTCTGACGATTTGAGGCTCTTCCACTCACGATCAGGGGGAGAGCCTTTATTGTTGAGTTGGGCCAAAGTTCTCGCGGTATTCCGATGGTGTCGAACCAAATTGTCTGACAAATGTCCTTCGCATCCGTTCTTCGCCCTGAAAGCCGCATTTGTCGGCGATACGCTTGATACTCAGCAGAGGATAGTCAAGCAGCATCCGTTTTGCGGTATCGACGCGCAGATTTTCGACTGCCTTGCGCGGCGTGGTGCCCGTTTTGGAAACGTAGTAGCGGACAAAGCTTCTGGTCGACATTCCCAATTGTTCAGCGAGTGTTTCGGTGGGCAAGGGCTTGTGGAGATTGTCTGATATCCAGGCATGCAGGTCCGAAAGACGCCCGTCGGGAATTCCGGCCTGAGTTTCCAGGATTTTGCTGTACTGGGATTGGCCTCCTGTCCTTTTCAGAAAGACGACCAGTCCCCTTGCAATATCAGCGGCGAGCGTGTGTCCGAAATCCCGTTCCACGATTGCCAGCGCCAGATCAATACCAGCGGTGACGCCCGCTGATGTCCAGATGCCGCCGTCTCTGATGAAAATCGAGTCCGCATTTACGCGTGTCTCTGGAAAATCTGCCTGTAAGCGGCTGCAATATTTCCAGTGCGTGACCGCTTGTTTTCCGCGCAGAAGGCCTGCGTGCCCCAGCAGAAATGCCCCGATGCAGACCGAGGCAATCTCAACCTCTTGCGGCTGCGCACATAGGTAATCCCGAACTGAGGCCTGGGTTTCAGAGTCCCACACGCCAGGTCCGCCAGGGACAATGATGATCCCGCGGTCGCTGACGATCGTATCTTGCCAGGAGTTCGCCTCGATATGGACTCCCACATCGGTTTTAACCTGGCCCGCAGCTCGGGCAACAAGTTTAATCTGATAGGGCGCGACCTTGCCAATCTTGCGTCTAAGCGTGTTGGCCGCGTGAAAGACCTGCATAGGCCCTGCCAGATCAAGAAAGGTCACGTCATCATAGCAGAGAAACAAGACAGGACTGACTTGGTCTGAATTTGCGTCCAAATTGGCAGAAAAGGCGGGCATCGCGGATGTTCCAGCTGAGGTAGTATCAACTACTAAATCCATCACCCTGTAAAGGGCAATGATAAAATCGTCGCCCGATGCGGGTGATCTACGGAGAGATTTGACCAATGATTGTTCATATGGCGCATCGCTTTTCAGCCATGGTAGACCAAGGCACCGGTATTAGAATTGGGGTCGTAGATCCTTCATCAGGCGGTTACTTCATTGCGAAACGGGTTTTGGAGCGAGGGTTTGACTGCGTTGCAATTTCATCCTCAGGAGAGCTTCGCTCTGACATTGATTTTCGGTCCACTCTACATGCCTCGACCTTCGATTTCGACAACGAATTGACCCGCCTGGCGTTCAACGCAATCATTCCCGGAGCAGAGAGCGGTGTGCGGCTCACGGACGATCTGGCATCTCGCCTTGGTCTTGTCGGCAACAATCCCAAAACAACAAGCTGGCGTCGCAGCAAGACGGCGATGGCGAGGGCGGTCAGAGATGCGGGTATCAGCCTTTGCCGGCAAGCCCGTTGCGCATCGCTTGACGATGCAGACGCATGGGCGGAGGATATTGGGTTTCCGATTGTGGTGAAGCCCGAAGAAAGCTCTGGAAGTGATCTTGTGCGGGTATGCAACAACCGGCAAGAGCTTTTGCACCACGCCGGAATGATCCTCTCGGGGCAGGATAAATATGGCCAGAATACCCATGGTGTTTTGGTTCAGGAATTCATGTCTGGTGACGAATATACTGTGGATGGGGTGGTTTCTCAGGGTAAACTCACAGTGTTTGCCGTTGGGCGGTATCGAAAGATCAACCGGGATGGTGCCATCATCTACGATAAGATCGACTTCTTCGCACCACATAGCCCAACGCTGGACACCAGAATTTTGCCCTATTGCGAGGCTGTCACGCGCGCGGTCGGGGTCAATGTCGGGCCAGTCCATATTGAAATCATGTTGACGCCGAATGGGCCGCTCCTCGTTGAGATCGCCGCCAGATCACACGGCGGGATTGGGACATCGGTGATCGACGCGCACTTCGAGCCTTCTTTCATTGACGCGATCATCGATTCCTATCTTCCTGAACATTCTGATGGACCGGCCCTTGAGGTGTCCCAAAGAAAATCAGCGTCGATTGCATTTTTGATTGCCAATCGCTCAGGCACATTCGTTTCTGCGCCGGGAGAGTCTCGCATTAAGTCGCTACCATCTTTTGTGAGATTGAAATGGTTCGTTGCCCCTGAGGAGGACATTGCAACAACTGTCGATCTTGCAACGTGCCCGGCGTTGGTGGAGCTTGCCCATGAAGATCCAGCGGTCATCGAGGCTGATATCAGGGCGATTCGAGACATCGAGAGCTCAAACGAAATGCTGGAGATTCGGTGATGATGACGACAAAAAATATCTCCTTAACCGCCTTTGTGAGCCTGTTGTCGCTGACAATGGTTGGCGAGGGTATGATTACGGTGACGCTTCTTTGGACAAGCGCAAGCATTGGACAATCGCCTTTGTTTATCGGGATTGTTTTGTTTGTGATGAATCTCGTGCCATTCATTGCCCAGTTTCTGTTCAAGCCCCTGCGCAAGGCCATTGAAGACAGTCCGGTTCGCATGATTATCGCGCCAAGAATGCTCGGTGTCGTCGCTGCCGTATTTGCGGGTATGACATTTAATGCGACCAGCGTCGGTCCTTTGATTGTGATCGCCTCCTGTCTGACATTCATTACCTTTATCAGCCAGCAATGTATTGAGACGCTGATGGGACAACTCACTGTCGCCGGTGTGCTTGACGCAAAGACGTCAGCCAGACTGTCGCAAACCGCCTTACAGACCGGCGTTTTTATTGGAAACGCATTGGCTGGCCTGGTCATAGCAAGGTTTGGCACGAGCCTCGTATTTTACGGCATTGCCGTCAGTTTTGCCAGCAGCCTCCTTCTGCTGCTCGTTGCACCTTCGCTGGGTCTGGACACACATAATAAATCGGATGGATCGACGCCCAAGACCGTCATGGCTGCTGCAACCCAACGAAACGACGTGGCTCTCTGGGTGTTGTTGATTGGCATGGGGGCACTGGCCGTCCAACTGAGTGGGTTTAATTTCTTTGTGCCTCTCATTTACGAAGGCCGTTCCGGGGATTCAGCAGCCGTTTATGGAAGCATCAGCGCTGCGGCTGGTATCGGCGCTCTCGTCGCAACCTTCCTGAGCACGGCAAATCGATGGTATCTTGCCTACGCTTCATGCCTTGTGGTGGTGGTTGGTGATATTATGGTGGTGCAGACAACGTCTATTATCGCTGCTATTTTGTTTGCATTTGGCATTGGCTTTGGGTTCAACACATCGCGTATCGCTGTTCGGCAGGCGATTTTCGAGCGGCTTAGCAGCAAGGCAGATTCAGCCGTTTGGGGAGGTCGGGTCACACTCGCGTTCCGGGCTGTTGCCGCAGGTGCGCCGCTCTTGTTCGGCCTTCTTCTGACGGGGCAAACGATTACCAATAACAGCTGGCTGTTTACGGGCGTGGGAATTCTGGTGATGGGCATCTTGATACCGCTTTTGATGTTTGTCATTCGGCAAAAGAGCCCGGTTGCCAATCCGGCTTGAAGGCCTTGGGTTTCTCAGGACAAACTGCAATCCGGCTTTCGTGAAAAGACGAAGATCCATTGAAAGTGGCTCTTCGTCTTTCTTTTTAAATTGATTTTTTCAAGCAAAGGTTGTATTTGAATGCCCAACAGTGCGACAATCACGGCACCAGTGGAGCGATAAAGATTGGCTTTGACACCGACTTGCGCAGAGCCACGAGGAAGTGTGATACACTTGTGCCAGGTGTGCCTTCCTGCTTTGAGAGTTCGAGCAATGTCAGGGTCAAGGGCGATATTGTGACGGATCCGGTCGCAATGGCAACAGCCACTGGCAGTGCAGCTTCCCCACCATAGACGCTGATCAGCAATGGCAGGCCGATCGAAGCAAAATTCGGGAAAGCCACGGTCAGTGTCAGCACTGCACCGTCCGCCTGAGAGAGTTTAACAATTTTATATTGGATGATCGCCATTGCGATGAAGATGAAGAGCAGCGAAACCGTAAGCACGATCATAAGGGACACGTTTTGAATGATCACTTCGCGGGGGTGTCCGGGCAATGGTTGTGAACAGCGCAGCCGGTAGCGCAAACATCATCAATGTATTGATGAGCGATGTGATGTCTGTGTTGTCCACCATTTTGCGGTTGCCGGCGAAATAGCCGAGCAGCATGGTGAAGAAGACAGGCACGAGAGCCGAGGCTATGGTCATAAACATAGCAATACCTTTCCCTGTCCGACGGGGTGACCGACGGACGTTAGAGTCTGTCAGGTTCAGATTGAACCAGACAGACTCTAAACTCTCTTGTTTTCGTTTGTCTTTTCGGGAAAACCGGGTTCCACTTTTCCCTGACAAACTCTAAAGCATGTCGCGTTTTATTGTCCTCAATAAAACGATAACGTACATGCGGCTAAATAAGAACTCAAGCCTGATGA
>DNPN01000124.1:0-132 GCA_003501385.1 Rhizobium sp.
GCTATTGGGGCTGCCCAATTCCAGTGATCCATTGCGATGATTGCGGCGTGGTGCCTGTTCCCAAGCAGGATCTGCCAGTACAATTGCCCGATGACGTGACCTTTGATGTGCCCGGCAACCCGCTGGACCGCC
>DNPN01000124.1:458-596 GCA_003501385.1 Rhizobium sp.
ACACCATGGACACGTTCGTGGATTCCAGCTGGTACTACACCCGCTTTACCGCGCCACGGAATGCAACCCCAACCGATCCGGCCATTGCCAACCACTGGCTGCCAGTCGATCAGTATATTGGCGGTATCGAACACGCGA
>DNPN01000124.1:860-11216 GCA_003501385.1 Rhizobium sp.
CGATCCTGCATCTGCTCTATTCGCGTTTCTTCACCCGTGCGATGCGTGAAACCGGCCATGTGAATGTCAGCGAACCATTCAAGAGCCTGTTTACCCAAGGCATGGTGGTGCACGAAACCTATAAGCTGGGCGAGGGCGCAAATGGCCAATGGGTCGCTCCGGCTGACATTCGCATTGAAGAAAAAGACGGTGTACGCAAAGCCTATCTTCTGTCGTCCGGCGAAGAAGTGACGATTGGCTCGATTGAAAAAATGTCGAAGTCCAAGAAAAACGTCGTGGACCCGGATGATATTATTGCCTCCTACGGCGCAGACACGGCCCGGTTCTTCGTGCTGTCTGATTCGCCGCCGGATCGTGATGTGATCTGGTCGGAAGCCGGTGTTGAAGGTGCCCATCGTTTCGTTCAGCGCGTCTGGCGCCTGATCTCGGAAGCCTCCGATAAGCTTCAGACCGTGGCACCCGCCCCTGCAAAGGAAGGCGACGCCAAGGCGATCTCGCAGGCGGCCCACAAGACCTTGCAGGCCGTTCAAGGTGATTTGGATAAGCTGGCCTTCAACAAGGCCGTGGCGCGCATCTATGAGCTGGTTAACACCCTTGCCAACCCGCTGACCAAGGTGGCCGCTGGCGAGGCTGATGCAGCCTATACTGCCGCCGTGCGCAACGCCTCAGAAATCCTCATCCAGATCGTCGCGCCAATGACGCCGCATCTGGCAGAAGAATGCTGGAGTGCGCTTGGCAATTCCGGCCTTGTTGCGCAAGCCCCATGGCCTGTGTTTGAGCCTGAACTGGTGGCGGAAAACGAAGTGACCATGCCAGTGCAAATCAACGGCAAAAAACGGGCTGAATTGACAATCGCACGCGATGCGGATCAAACTACCGTCAGTCAGGCGGCACTTGAACTGGACGCCGTCAAAACCGCTCTCCAAGGGCAAAGCCCGAAGAAAATTATCGTGGTTCCGCAGAGGATTGTGAACATTGTCATCTGATTCACGCAACATTATCTCCCGTCGTGGCGTACTTTTGGGCACCATGGGCCTTCTTGGTGGATTGGCGGGTTGCCAGGTTCGCCCGCTCTATAGCGAGGCCAAGGGAACGCGGCACCTCATGGCGTCCATCGCTTTTTCCGATGCGGGCAGTCGCGTCGGACAAGTGGTTCGCAATCGCTTGATTTTTCTGGCGGCTGGCGGTCAGGGTGAGCCTTCAAATCCAGAATATATCGTGACGCTTAATGTGTCTTCAACGACAACAGAGGTGCTTCCGGTTCAATCGACCAACTCCATGACAGGTGGTCGCGTTGTTGTTCGTGGCGATTATACCCTGAAGAAGGCCAAGGAAGGCACAGTCATCCGCATCGCCCACCGCCAGTCTGTGGCTCTGCTGGACTACCCCGGTCAGGAATTCGCCAAACTCCGCGCTATCCGCGATGCTGAAAACCGGGCCGCCAACGAATTGGCCGAGCTGATCTCTGCCGATCTGGCAGCAATTTTGACCCGCTAATTGCGGGTCTGAACACCGGACAGCCATCAAGTCATATAGTATGATAACCCATACCATGCAGACTGGGTTGGCTCTGGCGTGGAACTGGTACCACATTCGGACACGAGGCAGATGGTAGAAATCAAGTCGCACGAGTTCGAAGGTTTTTTGCAAAAATCCGCTCGTCACTATAAACTCTTTCTTGTCTATGGACCCGATGTTGGCCTGGTGGCAGAACGTGCCGCCGCCTTGGCCAAGGCAACAGGCGTGGCACTTGATGATCCATTTTCGATTGTTCGGCTGGATAGCAGTGACCTGCAGGGGGATCCGGGCCGACTGCTGGATGAAATGAACGCGCTCGGCCTGTTCGGTGGTGATCGTCTTGTCTGGGTTCGTGGCGTTGCCAATGAAAAGGGCGTGGTCGATGGCTTGCAACAACTCTCCAAAGACCCACCAGAAACAAGTTGCCTGATTCTCGAAGCGGGCGATCTCAAGAAAACAGCGGCGACGCGCAAAGTGGCAGAACCTGCCCGCAATATCGCTGCCATCCCCTGCTATCAGGATGATATTCGTGCAATCAGCGCATTGATTGATGCTGAATTTGCCAGCGCCAACAAACGCATCACACCGGCTGCCCGCAGTCTGCTGAGCGAGTCACTCGGCGGCGACAGGCGCGCATCACGCAATGAAATTTCAAAACTTCTGCTCTATTGCCTTCATGACGAGGTAATTGACGAGACACACGTGGAAGCCATTATTGGCGACGCCAGCACCGTCTCCACCGACGAAGCTGTCGACGCCGTGCTATCAGGCGATGCAGATGCGCTGATTCACGCCATTCAGAAAATTTCGACCTCCAAAACGCCGATGTTTCTTGTACTACAAGGCTGCTTGCGTCAGTTTCAATTGCTGGACGTCATGCGCAGTGAAATGGAAGATAAGAACCAGCAAGCAGGCCAAGTCATGCAAACCTTGGGACGGGGCATTCACTTCAAACGCAAGCCCCTGTTTGAAAAAGCACTGCGTAACTGGCCCTTGGCCGCCATCACGCAAGAAATGCAACGCTTGCAGGCCACGATTCTCGCAAGCCGCAAGCAGCAGTCGCTGGAAGATACACTTGCACTTCACAGCTTGCTGGCAATCACGCTGCAGTCCAATCGCCGTAATAGATAGCCAGCGAAGCAATTTTCATTCAGGCCGGGCCACGTCTTTGACGCTGCGCTTGACCTTATCCCCGACCACCCCTGACAGATCCTTCGATCCATGTGGGTCCAATATATCGGCTGAACGATAAAACACATGCCAGTACAACCGCGACAGCGGTGAAAAAGCAGAGCGATGCCGTCACACCCCAATATTGCGAAATAACACCCACAAGCGCCGAACCGAGTGGATAGAGCGAAAAGGCAATCAATCGGCACGCACTGTTGACCCGGCCCTGCAAGCGCTCAGGCACGGATTTGGCCCTGTAAGCGAACTGCATCACGGCGTAGAGGGAATAAAATGCAATAACAAAGCCATAAGCAACGCCAAGCAAGGGGAGGTTTTGCACGAACATCAACGTGCCAAAAGCGACTGCGTGGAACCAGGTGGCCAACACAACGCCGCGCCCGAATCCGGCGACGCGCAACCAAAATGGACCACAGATCGATCCGATAATGCTGCCAACACCGCCGCATGCGACCATGGTACCAATCGATGTCTCGCTGGCACCCAGGTTTTGTCCAAGCGTGATCGCCAGCAAGGGCATAGCGGCATTCAACAAATTAAGCGCGCCCATGATAGATGCAAGCACCAAAACCAAACGCGCACCCGCAAGCCAGCGCAATCCCTCGCCTATGTCTTTAGCCAGCGTCTGTCGTGCACCAGACCGAGCAAGGTTAAGCTCGGTCCGCAGGATTCTTAAAAGAATGAAAGAACCGAGATAACAAATAGCACCCATCCAAAGCGCACCACCGACCCCCAAAATCTGATAGAGCAGGGTGGCGATGACGGGGCCTAACGTCATTGCCGTGCCAAATCCCGCTTCATTCGTGCTGGAGGCCAGAGGCAGAAGTTGGCGTGGAACCACGCTTGAAAGGGCGGCCGCCTCAGCAATGTTAAAGAACACGAAAAGCGTGCCATCGATGAGGCAAACAAGATAGATATGCCATGGATTGATGGCTCCCCAGTTGCGAGGACACCCAGACTCGAAAAAGCAATGGTGCGTCCAATTTGGCACGCCATCATGATGTGTCTGCGGTTCCACCGATCAACTAACGCACCCAGGGGCAGGCTCAGAAACAAATAGGGAGCAGATCGCAATACACCCACGATACCAGCCGCCGCAAGCGAACCGGTGAAATTCAAGATCAGTAATGGAAAGATAACGTTCATGCCTGCACCGACCAATGCGGAAGTGGTTTGCGCACAGAGCAAAAGAACGTAGTCTCGGATACTCCAAAGTTTCATCACTATATCTTTCAATATCTAAAAGAAAGCCTTGGAAGGTGAGCAACGAAATGTTTCACGAAAACACCCAATTGTTCTATCGGGTGGCCAACGCTGTCAAAACCTATCTTTGCTGAAGCAACCTATTGTGTTCGGAAATTCTCATTGATTATAAAGTTTGAAATATCGGCAGAGGGATAGGCCGAAGCGAAAATCAATAAACACAACTATGCTGAGAGACACTCAGTGCTTGAATACTTTGCACCGACTTTCAGCACTCATTTTGTTCAAAGAAAAGCGGAGAGGCGTTATCCCGTATAAACAAGACAATCGTGGCATGCACGTGAGAAGGCTAGCGCAGCACATCAAAAGCCGCCGCTTCATCCATCGCCAGAAGATCAATCTTTGAAAGGTATCGTCCAGAATACGCAAGCTCACGCTTATCTGGCTTCGAGAAGCCTGCAAATCTCTTCGAGCTGTTCTAACGTCTTATAGTTGATGCGCAGCTGTCCGCCGCTGCCCTTATGGCTAATGGAAACATCAAGGCCAAGGCGGTCCGTGAGACTACGCTCCAACGCGATCGTGTCCGAATCCTTGGTCTGGCTGGTGACAGCCTGACGCACTTGGCTCAGACCGCGAATATCATTCTGTGCAATCCGCTCGGCATCACGCACAGACATACCCTTGGCAACAATCTGACGGGCGAGGGAGGTCGGATCAGAGGTCGAGACCAAGGCGCGTGCATGGCCAGCAGAAAGCGAACCATCGGCCAGCATGTCCCGCACGGGCTCCGGCAATTTCAGCAGTCGCAAACTGTTGGCCACATGGCTTCGGCTCTTGCCGATAATCTCACCGAGGTCGTTTTGCGTATAACCATGATCTTCAATCAGCTGATCATAGCCCATCGCTTCTTCAAGCGGATTAAGATCTGCACGCTGAACGTTTTCGACAATCGCAAGCTCAAGCGCTGTGCGATCATCAACATCACGGATAATCACCGGAATTTCAACCAGGCCTGCCAGCTGTGCGGCACGCCAGCGCCGCTCGCCAGCGATGATCTCGTAACGGCCTGTGCCAATAGTGCGCACCACAATGGGCTGCACAATGCCATGCTGGCGAATGGAACCGGCAAGCTCTTGCAACACGGTTTCATCAAAATGACGGCGCGGATTGCGGGGATTGCGCGATACAAATTCAATTGGCGTCATTCGATCCGCAGATACGGCCGGGCGGGCATCATCGACTGGAATCGGCTGATCCATCTCACCAATCAACGCGGCAAGACCACGGCCCAGACGCCGCTTTGAAATATCGTCATTCATCACGAACCTCTTTCGTCAAAAATCAATCAGGCGGCTTTTCGCTGGCGCTCGCGCTGAATAACCTCAGAGGCCAGCTGCAAATAGGCCTGACTTCCGGCGCACTTCAAATCATACAGGATCGCTGGCTTGCCATAGGACGGCGCTTCCGAAACACGAACATTGCGGGGAATCAGTGTGTGATAAACTTTTTCGCCCAGGTGATTGCGCACATCGCTCACCACTTGCTGAGCAAGATTGTTTCGGGAGTCAAACATTGTCAGCACAATGCCTTGGATGTCCAAGGTTGGATTGAGGCTGCGACGAACCTGACTGATGGTTTCCAGTAACTGGCTCAAACCCTCAAGGGCAAAGAACTCACATTGTAACGGCACCAAAATGGAATGAGCCGCAGCCATGGCATTCATTGTCAACAGATTGAAAGACGGAGGGCAGTCCACCAAAACGTAGGAATAGCCAAGCGCTTCCGGGGAGGCGAGGGCATTTTTCAGACGAAAAGCCCGGTCGACTTTCTGCGAAATTTCCATCTCCAGACCGAGCAGATCAAGGGTGGATGGAATAATTGACAGATTGGGCACAGCCGTTTCAACCGCTGTTTCATCAACGGTATGCGTTCCTATCAAAAGATCATAGGAAGAGAGTTTGCGGTTACGGCGCTCTATCCCTAAGCCCGTGCTGGCATTGCCTTGAGGATCAAGGTCAACAATAAGCACGCGTTCACCAATAGCCGCCAAAGCCGTCGCAAGATTAATGGCGGTTGTGGTTTTACCAACGCCGCCCTTTTGATTTGCAATGGTTATGATCCGGTTCTTCTCGTAAGCCATGAGGTCACCCGACTGATCTTAATTTGATCGCGCAAGACCGCCAACTTCGAGGATTACGGAGTCTATCTCGATCACGCTTGGATGTATTACCAGATCAAAGGCCCAACGACCACGCGCATTATCGACTTCAGCCTGGTAATCCCGGCCTTTATGCAGAAAAAAACGCACATCTGCGTTGCGCTCCACCCATGGAGCACCGTAAGTGAACAACACATCAAGGTCAGCAAGCGCCCTCGCGGAGATCGCGTCGCAATGCTCAAGGCTCTTTGCGGCATCTTCAATGCGCAATGCATGCACTTTGCCACGGGCACCGGTTTCCATCAGCGCGATTCTGAGGAACCCAGCTTTTTTGTGGTTACTCTCCACCAGATCAACCCAACCCTCACCGGATTCGCTCAGCAAGATAGCCGTGATGACTCCGGGAAATCCACCACCGCTGCCAAGGTCGATCCAATGCTTTGGTGCCGCAGACAGTTTGAACAGTTGAACACTATCGGCCACATGGCGCCGCCAAACCTGATCACGGGTCGAGCTTGCCACGAGATTCATTGTCCGCGACCACTTGTCAAACAAGTCCACAAAGTGAACCAATTTTTGATGTGTTTCACGTGAAACACGCAGTCCGGTCAAGTCGGCCAAAAGGCTCGCCGACATTGTATCAACTGGCATGACGCACTGTTTCCTTGTTAAGATAAGCAATTAGAAGTGAAATCGCGGCGGGCGTCATTCCGTCCAATTTTGCGGCCTGCGCCAGATTGACCGGGCGGGCCTTCTCCAACTTTTGCTTCAGCTCGTTGGAGAGGCCAGACAACAGCGAAAAATCAAACTCTGATGGAATCCTTCGATCTTCATCTCGCTTCGTCGCAGCAATGTCGGCATTCTGGCGATCCAGATACACCGCATAGGTCGCATGGATCTCTACGGCGTCCGCGATCTTGGCATCAAGCTCTGTCAGCTCCGGCCAGATCTGGGCAAGCTGCACCAGCGACATATCCGGGTAAGCAAGAAGTTCAAGTGCCGAACGCCGACGGCCATCCTGATTGAGAGAGATACCCTTTGCCTGCGCCTCGTTGGGGGTAACGAGTTTCCGCTGCAAGTCAGCGATGGCTTGGGCAACCGCTGCGCTGTACTGCATGAACTTTTCTACACGGGCTGAATCGACACACCCTATCTCAATGCCCAGCGGCGTCAATCTCTCGTCCGCATTGTCAGACCGCAATGACAAGCGGAACTCGGCGCGGGATGTGAACATCCGATAAGGTTCTGCAACGCCCCGGCTCGTGAGATCATCGATCATCACACCGATATAGGATTGCGCCCGACTAAACGCGACGGGGGCCTGACCGCCAACAGCGCGGGCGGCATTAATACCAGCGACAAGACCCTGTGCTCCCGCTTCTTCGTACCCGGTGGTGCCATTGATTTGGCCAGCGAGATAAAGACCCTTCAGGGCCTTCAATTCAAGGCTCGGTGACAGTTCGCGCGGATCAACGTGATCATATTCAATCGCGTAAGCGGTCTGCAAAATCGTAACATCCTGCAAACCGGGCAGGGTGCGCATGAAAGCATGCTGAACATCTTCCGGAAGGGACGTCGAAATACCGTTTGGGTAAACCGTATGGTCATCCAGCCCCTCAGGTTCCAGAAACACCTGATGGCCATCCCGATCACCAAAGCGGGTAATCTTGTCTTCAATCGACGGGCAATAGCGTGGTCCAACGCCTTCAATCTGTCCTGAGTACATCGCGGACAGATGAATGTTGTCGCGGATGATTTTATGGGTCGCTGCAGTGGTTCTGGTGATGCCGCAATCAATCTGCGGATTGGTGATCTTGTCCGTCATGAAGGAAAAGGGCACTGGATCGGCGTCAGCCGATTGCATTTCCAATTCACTCCAGCGGATTGTGCGGCCATCCAGACGTGCAGGTGTTCCTGTCTTGAGGCGGCCCAGTTTCAAGCCGAGCCGGCTTAAGGTTTCACTCAAGCCGAGAGAAGGCGCTTCGCCCACACGGCCAGCCGGAATTTTCTTTTGGCCAATATGGATGAGGCCGCGCAAGAAGGTTCCAGATGTGAGGATTACAGCCCCCGCTGAAATGGCTTGACCATCGGCCAGAACAACACCTTCAACGCGACCGTTCTTCACTGTCAGATCGAAAACATCGCCTTCGATAATTGTGAGGTTGGTATCAGCGAAGAGATGGTCCTGAACGGCAGCGCGGTACAGCTTGCGGTCCGCCTGGGTGCGAGGTCCCCGAACGGCAGGACCTTTCTTTCTGTTCAGCAGCCGAAACTGGATGCCCGCCGCATCGGCACAGATCCCCATCAAGCCGCCAAGCGCATCAATCTCGCGCACCAGATGACCTTTGC
Source organism: Rhizobium sp. (assembly GCA_003501385.1). Classification (GTDB taxonomy): domain Bacteria; phylum Pseudomonadota; class Alphaproteobacteria; order Rhizobiales; family Rhizobiaceae; genus Allorhizobium. Next base: position 9,277 of record DNPN01000124.1, read on the forward strand.
CCAATCCACCAATTGCCGGATTGCACGACATCACCCCAATGGTTTCGCGCTTATGCGTGACCAGAGCCGTCTTTGCACCCATCCGCGCAGCGGCGCTGGCGGCCTCCGTGCCAGCATGGCCACCGCCGATAACAATCACATCGAATTTCTGTCGTGACACAGTCATATTGACCACCAATGTTTCACGTGAATCATTTTCCAACGCAAAATTCAGAGAAAATCTTGCCCAATAATGTTTCGGTATCGACTCGACCAATCAACCGCCCTAGGCAATCCGACGCCATGCGCAGATAGTCTGCGCGAATTTCCAGACCCAGTCGTCCATCCGAAGCACAATCGATATACTCTAGTGCTTGCTTCAAGCACTGGATATGCCGAAGCCGACTTGGGATGACCGACTCAAACGATCCGATACGGGTCCGAATCGTTTCCAGCAGCACACTTCGAAGCCGAGCAACATCCTCGGGCCGATGGCTCGACAGGGTTAAGTCAAACTGCGCGGCACCAAATGCACCAACCAAATCCGCCTTGGTCCCAAGTGATAGATACGGGACCGAAATGATGTGGTTTTTCACCGCATCATCGTCTTCCGTCATATCCTGAAGGTATAACACCAGATCCGCTTCTTCGATCTTGCGAAGGGCGCGGCGTATGCCTTCCCGCTCCACATCCTCATCGGTTTCCCGAATACCGGCGGTGTCATACAGCCGAACGACATAACCTTCAAGATCAATGTCGCATTGAATGATATCACGCGTCGTGCCCGCATAATGGGTAACGATTGCAACGTCGCGTCCGGCCAGCGCATTGAGCAGGCTGGACTTGCCCGCATTCGGACGTCCGGCAATCACCACATTAAATCCGTCGCGGATAATCTCACCCCGGCGTTCGTCCAAACTGGCATCGTAAACCGATTGGCGAAGGGCAGACAATTCATCCCAGGCACGGTCGGCCACGGACCCGGGGATGTCACCCTCATCGGAAAAATCCAGATCGGCCTCGATCATCGCCCGACAATAGATCAATCGCTCACGCCAGCCGTTGTACATCTCAGTGGCCTTGCCATCGGCCTGCTCTATGGCTTGACGACGTTGCATCTCCGTTTCCGCAGCAAGAAGATCCGCCAGACCTTCAACCTCGACAAGATCCAATTTGCCATTCTCGAAGGCACGTCGTGAAAACTCTCCTGCGTCGGCCAGTCGACACCTCGGCTCCTCGCCAAGCCGCGCCAGAAGGGCAGCAACAACAGCTCGACTACCGTGGACATGAAATTCGGCACAATCTTCACCGGTGAAGGAAGCCGGACCGGGGAAAAACAGAACAAGACCTCGATCGATGATCAAACCGTCACGGCTACGAATCGATTTTAAGGCTGCAAACCTTGGCTCTGGTACAGCGCCGCAGATAGACGCCAGCACGTCTTGCACCCTCGGTCCCGAAAGGCGGATAACAGCAACCCCACATGGGAGCGAGCCCGTGGATAGGGCAAAAATCGTATCTGTTGCCATTATCACCCTCTTGGAGTTTTAGTGAGGTTCGTTCCCTCTTCGTGTAACACCTGAGTTTCACAAATCGCCACTGTTTCAACACGCACGCTAAACGAAAAGGCCTCCAGCTTTTTCAAACCGGAGGCCCGCGATGTAAATTTGGAATCCGGCTTAAGAAAGCCGATGAGCCTTTAGGTATTCATCGATTCGAAGAAGTCGCCATTGGTCTTGGTCTGCTTCAACTTATCGATCAGGAATTCGATAGCGTCTGTGGTCCCCATCGGAGCCAGAATCCGGCGAAGAACAAAGATCTTCTGCAGATCCTGACGTGGAACCAACAGGTCTTCCTTACGGGTACCGGACTTGAGAATATCCATGGATGGGAAGATGCGCTTATCAGCGACCTTGCGATCCAGAACAATTTCCGAGTTGCCCGTGCCCTTGAACTCTTCG
>DNPN01000124.1:11471-11670 GCA_003501385.1 Rhizobium sp.
TTGAACTCTTCGAAAATCACTTCGTCCATGCGGCTGCCGGTATCGATCAAGGCTGTGGCAATAATTGTTAGTGAACCACCTTCTTCGATGTTACGAGCGGCACCAAAGAAGCGCTTGGGGCGCTGCAAGGCATTGGCATCCACACCACCCGTCAGAACCTTGCCCGATGATGGAACGACCGTGTTGTAGGCGCGGCCGA
>DNPN01000124.1:11921-23050 GCA_003501385.1 Rhizobium sp.
TGTTGTAGGCGCGGCCGAGGCGGGTAATGGAATCCAGCAAAATAACCACATCGCGGCCATGCTCAACCAGACGCTTCGCCTTTTCGATGACCATTTCTGCGACCTGAACGTGGCGCACGGCGGGCTCGTCGAATGTGGAGGAGACAACTTCGCCCCGCACCGAGCGCTGCATATCCGTCACTTCTTCCGGCCGCTCGTCAATCAACAGAACGATGAGATAACATTCTGGATGGTTTGCCGTGATAGAATGGGCAATGTTTTGCAGCAGAACTGTTTTACCGGTGCGCGGAGGAGCAACAATCAGACCACGCTGACCTTTACCAAGCGGTGCCACCAGATCAATCACGCGGGCGGAAAGATCCTTGGTGGTTGGGTTTTCCAATTCCATTTTGAAACGCTCATTCGGGTAGAGCGGTGTCAGATTGTCAAAATGGACTTTGTGGCGGATTTTTTCCGGGTCTTCAAAATTGATGGTGTTGACCTTGAGAAGCGCAAAATAGCGTTCACCTTCCTTGGGCCCACGGATCGGGCCTTCAACCGTATCGCCTGTCTTCAGGGAGAAGCGGCGGAGCTGGGAAGGCGAGATATAAATATCATCCGGGCCAGGCAAATAGTTAGCATTGGCTGAGCGCAAAAAACCGAAGCCATCTTGAAGAACTTCAACCACGCCCTGACCGATGATCTCGACATCCTGGCTTGCCAGCATCTTGAGAATGGCAAACATCAGTTCCTGCTTGCGCATGGTGCTGGCATTTTCGACCTCGAGCGATTCGGCAAAGGCCAGCAAATCGGTCGGCGATTTGCTTTTAAGTTCTTGTAGCTTCATTTCAGCCATGAAGGGGACCATAATCTATCTGTTTGGGGAAGGGCGTGCGGGAGAATTCGGTACTATCGGGGGGGACCGATAAGGACGGGATATGTGCATGCCTCGAAGAATTGTGTGGCGAAAATAGCCAATACAGCGCTGCGCCGCAAGGGGAGACAGCGGCTTGGAAGAAAATATTGTTATATGGAGGCGATAACCCCTCAATCAAAAGGGTTTTACCACAACAAGGATAACAATCACAATCATTAAAACGGTTGGAATCTCATTCATTGCCCGCCAAAAGCCGAGGGTTTTGACATAATCGCCGCGGGCAAAGGCTTTGGCGGCGTGGCCAAAATATTCATTCACCAGCGTCAATCCGAGCACGGCGGCGATTTTGGCGTGCAGCCATGCGCCTTCAAAGTGAAACACGGACCAGGCCATATAGAGACCGAGAATCCATGACAGAGCCATGGCCGGGCGCATGATCACATTGATCAAGCGCCGCTCCATCACTGCAAAGGTTTCAGCCTGTTGCGAGCCTTTGGGCGCGTCAAAGTGATAAATGAACAGCCGTGGCATGTAGAGAAGCCCTGCCATCCAGGACATCACGGCGATAATATGCAGCGCCTTGATCCAAAGATAAGCCTCATCAGCCCCCACCCAAAACAGGGCAAGTCCTATTGCACAAAAGACCAGCAGGGCGCTGATGGCGCGTTGTTGCGCCTTTTTGCCCGCACTTGCGCTTTTTTGCTGCTCGCTCATGTTAATTTTCCTCTCTGCGCACATGGCGAACAAGCTCAGTGACCGTTTCCGGCAGGGCTTGCGGTGTGATGCCATGGCCAAGGTTGAAAATCAGCGGTCCATTGCCAAGACGATCCAGAATGCGATCAATGCCGGTTTTCATCGGCTCACCACCCGCAATCACCAGCATGGGATCGAGATTTCCTTGCACGGGGCTGTCTTTTTGCAGATCCGCAGCAAAGGAGAGCGGCACGCTCCAATCCAGCCCGATAGCATTGGCACCAGTTTTTTTTGCATACTCTTTCAAAAGCAAACCGGCACCCTTGGCGAAAGCGATAATCTTGGCATCTGGACGCCGCGCCCGCACCGTATCAACGATACGCTTGACCGGAGCCACGCAAAAATCGGCGAAATCCTCTTCTCCTAGAACACCGGCCCAAGAATCGAAAATCTGCACCGCATCGGCACCCGCTTCCAGCTGGCCCAAAAGATATTCCGAAGAGAGGTCAGCAAGGATATCCAAAAGCCGTAAGAAGGCTTTGCGTTCCCGATAAGCGAATAGGCGCGCAGGGGCCTGATCGGGCGTGCCATGACCGGCAATCATATAGGTCGCCACGGTCCAGGGCGCACCACAGAAGCCAAGCAGGGTGGTTTCATGGGGCAGGGTAGCCCTCAGCTTCTCAACAACGTCCAGCACCGGGTTGAGGTGCGGAAAGACAGAATTGATCGACAGCTGGAAAATCTCATCAGCTGTGATTGGCGTCATCTCAGGGCCTTTGCCCTCGCTGAACGTGACGTTACGCTGAAGCGCATCCGGTATCACCAAAATATCGGAAAACAAAATGGCTGCATCAAAGCCAAAACGACGGATGGGCTGTAGCGTCACTTCTGTCGCAAGCTCTGGCGAATAACAGAGATCGAGAAAGCTTCCCCCGGTTTTGCGAGTTTCACGATATTCAGGAAGATAACGGCCAGCTTGTCGCATCAACCAGATTGGTGGAGGCGAGAGCGTTTCACCCTGAAGCACTTTCAGAATTTTGCGGTTTTCAGCGCTCACGTCCGGTCCTTTCAAATTATAAAAAGAGAGAATCTTCTTCTTCTATTTCTAAGAGTCTGTGATTAGCACGGGTTAAAGGTCTTCCACAAACCTTTGGCATTCGCGGCCTTTGCATCCACATGCCGGGAGAAGATTTCCGACAATGTCGATAACTTTGAGAATTTCTCGATAAAATAGATGATAATCAATGGATTAGAGGATGTAGTCTAGTTGAATTATGCTGTGGATAAAACGGGGACGGGTGCGACAAAAGGTCAGGATTCCACCGCTATCCACAGGGCCACGGAATCCCTGTCCTGACAGGTAAGGTCTGTGGACAAGTTGGGGGTTTTCCCCTTGCCTAAAGGCCCACGCAGGGGATAGCTGCTTTTGTACACGTTTATCAACAAGGAGCGCAGGATAGCGTGGAGAACCGGAAAAACTTCTTTCATCTTCACCTCATTTCTGACTCAACTGGTGAAACACTGATTTCTGCCGGGCGTGCGGCGGCAGTGCAATTTCAACATGTCAGTCCGATTGAGCATGTTTATCCGCTGGTTCGAAACCGCAGGCAGGCCGATGCCGTACTGACCGCGATCGATAATGAGCCTGGCATTGTTCTCTACACCATCGTTGATCCCGATTTGGCCGATTTCGTGGATCGCCGCTGTGTGGAAATCGGTGTTCCGAGTGTGAATGTGATGGAGCCGATTATCGGTACCTTCCAGACTTATCTTGGTCCTCTGGCCCGTCGGCGGGTGGGGGCGCAGCATGTGATGAATGCGGATTATTTCGCCCGCATTGAAGCCTTGAACTACACGATGGATCATGACGACGGCCAAATGGCGGAGGATTATGATCAGGCTGATGTGGTTCTGGTGGGCATCAGTCGCACATCCAAAACGCCGACCAGCATTTATCTCGCCAATCGCGGCATCAAGACCGCCAATATTCCAATCGTTCCGGGTTCAGCACTGCCAGAGGCTCTGCTTAGCGCCACCAAGCCGTTGATTGTTGGTTTGATTGCAACATCCGATCGCATCTCACAGGTGCGAGGCCATCGCGAACTTGGGACCGTGTCCGGTCTGGATATGAGTGATTACACCGATCGGGCCAGCATTGCTGAAGAATTGAAATATGCCCGCATGCTATGCGCGCGGCATAACTGGCCTATTATTGATGTCACGCGCCGCTCAATTGAAGAAACTGCGGCGGCCATCGTTGCCCTTCGCGCCAAGCTGAGATAAGCGAATGCTGATGTTTTTACGTTTTGAGGCTGTTATGGCTCTACCTCTTGTGCTGGCGTCCACCAGCCCGTTTCGAAAACAATTATTGCAAGAGGCTGGGTTGGAATTCACCACTGCGGTCCCGGATATTGATGAGCGTGAAATTGAGTCAAGGGCAGAGCATCAGGCGCTGTCACCATCGGCGCTTGCAGAACTGTTGGGCTGTGAAAAAGCATTGGCTGTGAGCAAAACCACACCCGGCACTCTTGTTCTCGGTGGCGATCAGGTCATGGCGCTTGGATCAAAGCTGTATCATAAGCCGAAAGATCGGACGGCAGCTCGCACCCAGCTTTTGAGCTTGCGCGGAGATACCCATGTGCTCAACAGTTCTCTTGCTTTGGCAAAGGATGGGGAGATCATCTGGTCTCATGTCAGTCTGGCTCATATGACGGTGCGGATGTTCAGCGAGACCTTTTTGGATGATTATCTGGATCGTATGGGCGAGCGCATTTTAAAAAGCGTGGGTGGATACCAAATCGAAGGCATGGGTGTGCAGCTGTTTTCTGCCATTGATGGTGATTATTTCACTATTATAGGCGTGCCGCTTTTGCCGTTGATGCAGAAGCTTCGGGAGTTGGGTGTGATCCATGCATGATTCACGTGAAACAAGCGTTGGTGCCGCATTTGTTGTCGGCTATCCGATCAAGCATTCTCGCTCGCCATTGATTCATGGCTATTGGTTGAAACGGCACGGCATTGCCGGCACTTACGAAAAAATCCCCGTTGATCCGGTCAATTTCGCTGAATTTATTGCTGTGCTGAAATCAAAAGACTCCGGCTATCTTGGAGGAAATGTTACGATTCCGCACAAGGAATCCGCCTATCAATTGGCCGATCGGCCAGATGCCTTGAGCACAGAACTGGGTGCTGCGAATACACTTTGGATGGAAGATGGCCAGCTCCATGCGACTAACACGGATGGCTATGGTTTTGTGGCCAATCTCGATCAGCAACATGCTGGCTGGGACAACGTTGAGTGTGCTGTGGTTTTGGGAGCAGGGGGGGCTAGCCGCTCGATTATTCAAGCTATTCGCGACCGCGGGGTAAAAACCATTCACGTGGCCAACCGCACGGTTGAAAGAGCGCTGGATTTGGCAAAGCGCTTTGGGCCAAATGTGCATGGCCATGGTTTGGACGCCTTGAATGAGGTTCTGGCGGGTGCAGGCCTGTTCGTTAATACATCCTCTTTGGGCATGGAGGGTCAGCCGTTTCCGCCAATTGCCTGGGAGAAATTGACCCCGGGTGCCGTTGTGACAGATATTGTTTATGTGCCGCTTGAAACGGAATTACTGGTGCGGGCGCGCGAAGCGGGCTTTGCCACCGTGGATGGCCTTGGGATGTTGTTGCATCAAGCCGTGCCGGGTTTTGAAAAATGGTATGGCATCAAGCCCGAGGTAAGTGATGAATTGCGACAATTGATCGTTGCTGATCTTGAGAGGCACGGATGATCCGTCTCGGCCTGACAGGTTCCATTGGTATGGGTAAAACCACCACGGCGGATTTTTTTCGTCAGGAAGGGGTTCCTGTTTATGATGCCGATGCTGCTGTGCATGAGCTTTATCGTCATGAGGCTGTTGAGCCAATCCGGGCTGCGTTTCCTGAAGCGATTGTCGGCGGTATTGTCGATCGCAATATCCTCAGTCGGACTCTGGCTCAGGATCCGGATAAATTGAAACTGCTTGAGGCCATTGTGCATCCTCTGGTACGGCGCAAGCAAAAGGCATTTCTGGAGGATCAGGAACGGGCGGGTGCCGATCTCGTAGCCTTTGATATTCCGCTGTTGTTTGAAACGGGCGGACAAAAGCAGCTGGATAAAGTGGTGGTGGTGAGCTGTGATCCGCAAACCCAGCGCAGTCGGGTTTTGGCCCGTCCGGGTTGGACAGACGAAAAACTGGCCTTAGTGCTATCGCGGCAAATGTCGGATCAGGAAAAACGGGCGCGTGCTGATTTTGTGATTGAGACCGGGTTTGGGCTGGAAACGGCGCAAAGCCAGGTCAAAGAAATTGTACGGACATTGCGCGTGGAAGCGAATGTGCCATGGCCGGAGGATGAATGATGCGGGAAATAATTTTCGATACGGAAACCACCGGCCTTGAAAACAAACTCGACCGGGTCATTGAGATTGGCGGTGTAGAGCTGTTCAATCACTTTCCCACGGGGCGGACATTCCACGTCTATATCAACCCGGGCGATCGGCAAGTTCACCCTGATGCTTTGGCGGTGCATGGCATAACGGACGCGTTTTTGAAAGACAAGCCGCCTTTTGCCGGGATTGTCGATGAGTTTCTAGCCTTTTTCGAGGGTGCAAAATGGGTTGCCCATAATGCCACCTTCGATATGGGCTTTATCAATGCCGAGTTGGATCGGCTTGGCAAACCGCCGATCTCCAATGATCTGGTCGTGGATACGCTGGCGTTGGCGCGGCGGAAAAATCCGATGGGGCCGAACTCACTGGATGCGCTGTGCCGTCGCTATGGCATCGACAATTCCCACCGTACCAAGCACGGGGCCTTGCTCGATTCGGAAATTCTGGCCGAGGTCTATATCGAGATGCTGGGCGGGCGGCAGGCAACCTTTGGTCTTGAGCAGTCAGGATCACGGGAGCAAGGCAGTGCACGTCGTGATGATGTGAAGGTTGAGATCGCGACCCGGCCAACGCCACTTGCATCAAGACTGACCATCGAGGAGCAAGATCGGCATCAGGCACTCGTGAAGAGGCTGGGGTCGAAGGCGGTGTGGAGCAAGTTTTCCGCAGCCGAATAGAACGAAAAATTTTGTCCCATCGCAGACAAAAAAAGCCCGGATCTGCATCCGGGCTTTTTTATAAAACAGTCGAATCGCATCAGTTGATGCTGGGCTGGCCTTCTGCATTGGCCTGTTCTTCAGCAAAGCGCTGCGTGAACATTTGCGCAAAATCGATTGGGTCGATCATCAAGGGCGGGAAGCCGCCGTTGCGGGTTGCGTCGGCAACGATCTGGCGGGCGAATGGGAAGAGAAGGCGCGGGCACTCGATAAAGAGAACCGGCAGCATGTGCTCCTGCGGAAAGCCTTCGATGCGGAAAACGCCGCCGTAAACCAGCTCAGTCGCAAAAACCACCTTGTCGCCGTCGCGGGCTTCAGCGGTCAGGGTCAATACAACGTCAAAATCCGTCTCGGATAGCGGATTTGCGTTCACATTGACATTGATGTTGATCGCCGGAGCCTTGTCTCTGGCCTGCAATGAGAGCGGTGCGCCCGGATTTTCAAAGGAAAGATCCTTGATATATTGCGCAAGAATATTGAGGGACGGGCTCGCCCCGGTGCTGTTTTCATTGGCCATTGGGGTTCCTCAAGGCGTTTTGGTTGCGCACGGCATCTAGCATTTCAAGGCTGAGGTTACAAGGGTTTCAGCTGCACCTTGCAGCCGCAGTCAACCTTCATCTTTCGGCAATTGTTTCCAGGGAGAGGGTGTGTTTGGGTCTTGGCGTTTATACTCGCCAGCATCCAGATCGACCACCGTGTCACTTTTCGCTGGGCCTTCACGCCATTGAAAATTCGCCTCGGAAGAAACGGTGACAAACCGCAGCTTGATAAACGACCAAAGCACAGAGCGAATGAAGGGAATGAGCAACAGCAGGCCGAGAATATCGGTGATGAAGCCCGGGATGACCAGAAGCAGACCGCCGAACATCGAAGCAGAGCCATCCAGCACGGCTTTCGCAAGGCGCCCCGGTTTATTTTCAATGTCTCCGCTGCGCAATTTCTGCGAAATGGTGAGACCATTGTTGCGCAACACGATGATGCCCAGCAGGGTTGAGGCCACAATCAACGCCAGTGTGGTCAAAACACCGAGCCATTGGCCGACCAAAACAAAGCCAGCAATCTCCGCAAGCGGCAAAAGCAGCAAGATAATGGCTGGAATTCGCATATTGTCTCCTATCTGGGCGGCTTTTCGGGACAAAGATGTCCTTGGCTATTTGAATGAAGCATTTATGCAGACTATATGGTGTAAAGAAGTTTCAATTTAAACAGCGGTGCAACAGTCCATGAATTCCAATGATTTTGTGACTCTCTTTTTTCTGGTCGCGGCGGTGGTGATCTTTTGGCAACTCCGCAGCGTTCTGGGGCGTCGCACTGGCAATGAGAAACCGCCTGCCGATGTGTTTGGCGAGCGCAGCAATGGCGCTGCCGCTGCCAGCGACGATGATCGCGTTGTTACGCTGAACCGCGCTGAAGGGGAAGATCGTTTTGCAGCCATTGATGCATTCACGCCCGTCGGCACGCCATTGAATGACCAATTGCGCGAAGTGGTGAAGGTTGATGCGGCGTTTGTGCCCAAGGAATTCCTCAATGGTGCCCGCGTGGCCTATGAAATGGTGGTCACGGCATTTGCAACAGGCGATCGCGCAACGCTGAAAGCCCTGCTGTCCACCGATGTTTACGATGGCTTTGATGGTGCCATTACCGAGCGTGAGCGCGGTGGTTTTGTGATGAAATCGACCTTCGTGGGCATCGACAAGGCCGAGATCACCGCAGCCAGCGTGAAGGACAATGAGGAGCAGATCACCGTTCGGCTGATCAGCCATTTGATTACTGCCACCTATGACAAGATGGGCGTGCTGGTGGATGGCGATGCAGAAGCTGTTTCCGAGGTCAATGATATCTGGACCTTTGCCCGCGATACGCGCTCGCGCGATCCAAACTGGAAACTGATTGCCACCGAATCCGAACAATGACCTCTGCTTCTTTTACCCTCCAGTCCGTTTCCTTTTCAGAGCTTCCGGGCTGGGAGGTGGATGATCCACGCGCTTTGCAAGCGGCAATGGCCGATTGTCTGCGCTATTTGCAAGCGGGCAAGCCCTATAAAATGGGCGCGCTCGGCCTGACATCAGCGGACTTGCTGCCGCTTCTGGAAAAGGCAAGTGCCTATCAAGCGCCTGACGCGGGATCGATGCGGGAGTTTTTCGAGAAGGAGTGTCAGCCGTTTCACATCTGTCGTTCTGATGGCAAGCCGGGGTTTGTCACAGCCTTTTATGAGCCGGAGATCGATGTTTCTGACACGTCAGATGAGGTTTACCGCTTTCCCTTCTATCAACGGCCCGATGATCTGATTGATCTGGATGATCATAATCGTCCAGCGGCTATGGACCCATCCTACGCGTTTGGACTGAAAAATGCAGACGGCATTTTTCCTTACCCGGATCGCAAAGCGATTGATCAGGGCGCACTGGATGGTCGCGGGCTAGAGATTGTCTGGGCCAAAGCCAAGGTCGATGTATTTTTCGTGCATGTGCAGGGTGCCGCCCGGCTGCGTTATCCCGATGGCCGTTTGGGCCGCATTACTTATGCCGCCAAGGCGGGCCATGCGTTTTCCGGCATTGGCGGGTTGCTGATGCAGCGCGGCGAGATCTCGCAAGAGGCCATGTCGATGCAGGCCATTCGGCGCTGGCTGGCCGATCATCCCGATCAGGTGGATGAGGTGCTGTGGCACAATCGATCCTATATTTTCTTTCGCGAAGCGGCGGTGAATGACACCAGCCGTGGGCCGATTGCGGCGGCCAAAGTGCCGCTGGTGGCGGGTCGGTCTCTGGCGGTTGATCGGCTGATCCACACTTTTGGATTTCCGTTTTTCATTCATTCTGAAAGCCTCACCCGGCTGGATGAGGGAAAGCCCTTTGCCAGATTGATGCTGGCGCTGGATACCGGCTCCGCCATTGTAGGGCCTGCGCGCGGTGATATATTCACCGGATCAGGCGATGAAGCAGGCGAAAAGGCAGGGGCGGTGCACAATGACGCAGATTTCTATATCCTGATCCCCAAGCATGCGGCAGCGAGGTTTGGCTAATCGTGGGCAAGGACAAGATCAGCGCAGAAGATCGCATTCTCTGGGGCAGGGTTGCGCGCTCCACCCGGCCCATAGCGGGGCGGATGGAAGACTTGATGGCCTTCGAGGACGCTTTCGCTGAATTGGAAAAGCCGCCTGAGCCAAAAGCAAACATCTCCGCCACCAAGGCGGCGCTGGAAAGTTCAACCGCCAAACCCGATGCGAAAAAGCCGTCAGGCTTCCATCATCCGTTTGAGCGGCCCGTGAAGCGAAAGCTCTCGCGCGGCAAACTGAAGCTGGAAGCGCGGATTGATTTGCACGGCATGATCCAGAGCGAGGCCCATGGCATGTTGCTGGGCTTTCTTATTCGCGCCCACGAGCGCGGCTTGCGCCATGTGCTGATCATCACCGGCAAGGGTAGCTCGATGGGCAGTGAAGGGGCGCTGAAACGGGCCGTGCCTTTGTGGTTTTCCAAGCCGGAATTTCGCTACCTGATTTCCTCTCACGAGGTTGCAGCCCAACATCATGGCGGGGAAGGGGCTCTGTATGTGCGCCTGTCGCGGCACGGTCGGGAGGATGTATGACGCCCTTTGGTGAGGCCATTCGGGAATTGCGCGAGCGAAAGGGTGTGAGCCAGAAAGAGATGGCGCTGGCCCTTAGCGTAACGCCAGCTTATCTGTCGGCGCTGGAACACGGGCACCGTGGCAAGCCGACCTTTGATCTGCTGCAACGTATCGCTGGATATTTCAACGTGATCTGGGATGAGGCTGACGAATTGTTTGCCACAGCCGGCGCGTCCCACCCGAAAGTCACGGTGGATACGTCTGGCTTGCCCGCCAGTTATACCGCCTTTGCCAACTCCCTTGCACGGATGATTCGCACCCTGCCACCAGATGTGATAGAAGAACTCAACACTGTTTTGAAAAAAGTGGAGAAGGGGCGATGAAATCCCCTGAAATCCTGCCGTAATTCGCCGCTACGGTTTGGAAGTCGCCGCAAATTCCCTATAGTCAAATCTGCGAAAATGCGTGATTCGCGCTTATCATGCAATTTGCCTTTTCGCAGATTTGACGATGTGACACTGGAAAGATCGCTGAATGACTGAACTAACCGAAGCCGAAACTGCCGCCAATGCAGCAAGTGATGCCTATGGTGCCGACTCCATCAAGGTTCTGAAAGGCCTTGACGCTGTCCGTAAGCGGCCGGGCATGTATATCGGTGATACGGATGATGGTTCCGGCCTGCATCACATGGTCTACGAAGTTGTCGATAACGCTATCGATGAAGCCTTGGCCGGTCACGCCGATATTGTCACCGTGACCCTGAATGCCGACGGCTCTGTGACCGTGACGGATAATGGCCGTGGCATTCCCACCGACATCCACACCGGCGAAGGCATTTCGGCAGCAGAAGTGATTATGACGCAGCTGCATGCGGGCGGCAAGTTCGACCAGA
>DNPN01000123.1:0-1290 GCA_003501385.1 Rhizobium sp.
CCACCGCCGATACCGGCAATCAGAATATCAAAGCCGGGCGTCACCAGCTCCAGCAAAGGGCCGGAGATGACGCCGATGATAAAGGCGATTTTCACCACCGTTTGGCGGCCCGTGGCCCAGATCGAGGCGACGAAATAGACGGGGGTGAGGAAAAACAACACGCCCGCGACAATGGGTGGAAAGGACGCCACCAGACTATAGCAGATGCCCACCAACATCGTGTTGACCGCCACCAGCGTGATGCCAAATCCGGCAAAGAAGGCAACACGCCCTTCCTTTGGAATTTTGTTGAGATTGCCCATGGCATAGACCCATGCTGTGATGGCAACGAAATGCGAGAGAAACAGCAACAGCCAAGTGGGCGTGTCGCGCCCGCGCATTTCCGGTATCAGTGATGCCACCATGGGCATCATGCGGATGGAAGATAGCGACACCGCCAGAAAGCAGGCAAAAAGATTGGCACCGCTGCTCATCATGCCAATCAGGATCATCTTGGCGGGCAGCGCCCAGACGATCACGGTCATGAACATCGCCTCACCGCGCCCAATGCCGCTTTCCACGGCGAAGGCGCTGAAACCGATAAAAGACACCATGAGAATAATGGCGGGAACACTGAAAAGACCACGCATGCCCACCAAAAACCAATGCAGGTGTGGGCGCGTTTCCAAGAGAGGCAATGACATCAATAGACCTTTACACCACAATGCCGGGCATCGCGCCCGGCATTGTTCATATGCATGTTTCGCTCAAATCACTTGGACTTTGGCACTTTGGGAACGGCGCTTTTCTTCGCCGCTGGCTTGGTTTCATTCAGTGCCTGCACTTCCGGCTCTGCCTTAGCGCGCTTGGCCTTTGGCAAGGGCTTGGTCACAACATCGCCATCCTCATGCAAGGCAGTAACCTGCTCTGCTTCGGGCTTTGGCTTGATGGGAGCCGCCTCGGACTCACAATCCAATGTCAGGCTTTCCGTGCCATCTTCCTTGGTGGTGACACCGACCTTGACCAGACCGCCCTTCTTGAGTTTGCCAAACAGGATCTCATTGGCCAATGGCTTCTTGATATGCTCCTGAATGACGCGACCCAGCGGACGCGCACCCATTTTTTCGTCATAGCCGCGTGTTGCCAACCAAGCCACCGATTCAGGTGACAATTCAAACGTCACGCCGCGATCCGACAGCTGGGCTTCCAGCTGCATGACGAACTTCTGCACCACCTTGTGAATGACTTCACTGGGCAGAGGTGCAAACGGAATGATCGCATCCAGACGGTTGCGGAATTCCGGGGTGAACA
>DNPN01000123.1:1539-1902 GCA_003501385.1 Rhizobium sp.
ATTCCGGGGTGAACAGGCGGTTGATGGCCTCTTCATCCTCGCCGCTGCGCTTGGACGAGCCGAAGCCCATGGCAGACTTTGCCATTTCGGACGCACCCGCATTGGTCGTCATAATCAAAATGACGTTGCGGAAGTCGATCTTCTTGCCGTTGTGATCCGTCAGCGAGCCGTGGTCCATCACCTGCAACAGAATGTTGTAGATGTCTGGATGAGCCTTTTCGATTTCGTCCAACAGCACCACAGAATGCGGATGCTGATCGACACCATCGGTCAATAGGCCACCCTGATCGAAGCCAACGTAGCCGGGAGGTGCTCCCAACAGACGCGACACCGTATGCCGCTCCATATATTCCGACATGTCGA
>DNPN01000123.1:2156-2544 GCA_003501385.1 Rhizobium sp.
TATTCCGACATGTCGAAGCGCTGCAGCTCAACGCCCAGAGACGAAGCCAATTGCTTGGCAACTTCGGTTTTACCAACGCCGGTTGGGCCGGAGAAGACATAGGAACCAATCGGCTTGTTCGGCTCACGCAGACCCGCACGCGCCAGCTTGATGGCGGTGGAGAGCGCTTCAATCGCGTCGTCCTGACCATAGACCACAGAGCGCAGTTCCTGCTCCAGATTGGCCAGCACCATCTCATCATCCTTGGACACCGTCTTGGCCGGAATACGGGCCATGGTGGCGATGGTGACTTCGATTTCCTTCTCGGTGATCAGCTTGCGCCGGCGCGAAACGGGCAGCAGCATTTGCGCGGCACCGGTTTCGTCAATCACGTCAATGGCTTTGTCTG
>DNPN01000123.1:2811-19914 GCA_003501385.1 Rhizobium sp.
GGCAGCTTGCGGTCGCTGATATAGCGGGCCGAAAGCTCGACCGCGCTCTTGATGGCTTCATTAGTGTAACGCAGCTTGTGATAGTCTTCGAAATAGGGCTTGAGGCCCTTCATGATCTCAATGGCATCATCAATCGATGGCTCATTGACATCAATCTTCTGGAAGCGACGCACAAGGGCGCGGTCCTTCTCGAAGAACTGCCGATATTCCTTATAGGTGGTCGAGCCGATGCAGCGGATTGCACCCGACGACAGCGCAGGCTTGAGCAGGTTAGAGGCATCCATGGCCCCGCCTGAGGTCGCGCCCGCACCAATCACGGTGTGGATTTCATCGATAAACAGCACGGCACCGGGATAGTCTTCCAGCTCTTTGACGACCTGCTTCAAGCGCTCTTCAAAGTCACCGCGATAGCGGGTACCCGCCAACAGCGTGCCCATGTCGAGCGAGAAGATGGTGGCATCGGCCAGCGCCTCTGGCACTTTGCCTTCCACGATCCGCTTGGCCAGGCCTTCAGCAATCGCCGTCTTTCCCACGCCCGGATCACCCACATAGAGCGGGTTGTTCTTGGAGCGGCGGCATAGAACCTGAATGGTGCGGTTGACCTCATCGTGACGACCGATCAGCGGATCAATCCGGCCCTTCTTGGCCTTTTCATTGAGGTTGACGCAATAGGCTTTCAGGGCGTCCGGCTGCTTCTTGGCCGGGCCTTCTTCATGCTCGCGGTTCGGCTTGTTGCTGGCTTCACTCTCTTCTTCTACGCCGCGTGGTGGGCGTGACTGAGAGGTCCCGGGGCGCTTGCCAATGCCATGCGAGATGTAATTCACCGCGTCATAGCGGGTCATTTCCTGCTCTTGCAGGAAATAAGCAGCATGGCTTTCACGCTCAGCAAAGATCGCCACCAGCACATTCGCGCCGGTCACTTCTTCGCGACCGGAGGACTGTACGTGGATGACAGCTCGCTGAATCACACGCTGGAATCCCGATGTTGGCTTGGAATCTTCATCATAGCCGGTCACCAGATTGGCCAGTTCGTTATCAACGTATTCGCTCACTGTCTTTCGCAAGACGTCAAGATCGACGTTGCAGGCCCCCATCACAGCGGCAGCATCGGCATCTTCTATCAGCGCCAGCAGCAAATGTTCGAGAGTTGCATATTCGTGGTGACGCTCATTGGCAAAAGTGAGAGCCTGATGCAGCGCCTTTTCCAGGCTTGGAGAAAATGTTGGCACGGTCAGATCCTCATTTCTTTTCCATGACGCATTGCAGCGGGTGTTCGTGCTGCCGTGCGAAGTCCATGACTTGGCTTACCTTGGTTTCGGCGACCTCATAGGTGAAGACGCCGCATTCCCCTACCCCGTGGTTATGCACGTGCAGCATTATACGGGTTGCTGCTTCCCTGTCCTTCTGAAAAAACCGTTCGAGTATATGTATCACGAACTCCATGGGCGTGTAATCGTCATTCAGTATAAGAACGCGATACAGGTTTGGCTTTTTCGTCTTAGGCTTCGTGCGCGTAATGACAGACGTGCCCCGGTTCGGGCCGTCCCCTTCATTCCCCTGCCGTTGCATCACGATCGGTTGCGCGATCATTTCAATCTATTCTCCCGACATCCGGTCCCTGTGACAGAAGCCGAATCTGCCATGCCCCTTAGAGTCTATAACGTAGTTCATTTCTCGACGATTTTAAGCCCACTGCCCAACACTACAAACAGAATTGCGCACTGCAATCCCAAAAAGCCTTAAGAGCCCGCTACCTCATCACTTAAATTTCAACTTTGAAACCGTCTGAAGCAACTTGTGACCCAGTTGGACGCGTCTTGATTGCAGACAGTGAGAGATAGGGTTATTTTTTTACCCTTCAAGCAGGTCACCAGCAACGATTATATTGCTTGATCATCTATGCCCGAGGCTGTCCATTTCGACGTTCTATCAAAATAATGGTGCTGCAGCACAATCGTTACAGCTGATCAAACATCTAGATTCTTGTTTTCGCATCGGATCTTTCCGAAAACCGGTTGCCACTTTTCGGTCCGATGCTGTCGGAGAGTTTAATCCTTTATCCCACCAGTTCAATGGCGCACGAAGCTCAAATAAACAAAAACGGCCGCCCGAGTGGACGACCGTTTCAAAGATAGACATCAAAATGATCAAGCGGCCGTAGCAGCCTTGGTTGCCTTTGCAATTGGCGCTTCGTATGGCTTGTAAGCTGTCTTGGCGAGGTCGACATAGAGTTCGCCAATTTTCGTCGCTTGCGCAACAAAAGACTCGTAAGAGCTTTTCGCATACTTGGTTTGCAGCTCAACCACAGCTTCAATGCTACGGGCTGCGGTCAGTTGCTCAACGAAACTCGTCAAATCCTGAACGGATTTTTTCGAATATTCGGTCGCTTCAGCAGCAATCGACTGGAAGCCTTTTGTGACTTCAGCATAGCTCTTCACCGCCGTATCCACGACTTCCTTGCTCTTCTTGTTGGCTTCTTCAAGATTGATCATGCGAGCACTCCTTTTCCTCATTGCTAACCAACAATAAGGCTAAATACTAAAAAAGGTCAAGTGAATTTGTGCGGCGCACTATCGCCTAAAGGTTGTCTTTTGTCAAAACCATAAAGGGCATTCACCTTGGTGAACACCCTTTATGACAGAATATAAATAGATATTTCAATCAGTAACGCAACTTGCAATTACAGATCGACATCCAGAATGGCCATGGAAAAATTGTAGGAAAGATCACCGTCTTCGTCATCCTTGAAAACGACGCCGAGAAACTCCTCGCCTACATACACTTCTGCCGAGTCATCCTTGCGTGGACGCGCCTTGACAGCCATGGTCGGATTGAACGTGCGCTTGAAATAAGCGTCCAGTTTCTTGATTTCGTCTGCTTTCACAAATGTCTCCATGGGGCTTTCACAACGTCCCGGACTGCAAATGCCGCGAAGTGACGTTGTGGTCGTCAAAAAAATTCCAGCATAGCCGCATCATCTCCCCTGCGGGGTTCGAGGCACGGTAACACCACCACTGCATAAGCTCTGAACCAAGGCGAAGCCAAGGCAAAAGCCTCACAAAAATGACCCTGAATTACAGAGATCCCCGTGCAATTCCATGGGTGCAAACCTCTGCAGGTGGCCTGCTTGTGGCACAAGCCAAATGACCGTGTAAAGCCACGAATGCAGATCGATGCGGTCTTTCCCAAGTCTATCGTCATCCCGGCACAGCAATATGCCGGGAAACACCAGCGCCAAGTGGTGCGACGATTACACCCCGGCCACCATCTGATCCATGGAGCGCGCCGGCTCAGCACAACCCGCCTCCCCGACGACTTTGGCAGGCACGCCGGCCACCGTCTTGCCAGACGGTACAGGTTTCAACACCACCGAGCCAGCCGCAATGCGCGAGCAACAGCCAATCTCGATATTGCCCAGCACTTTCGCGCCTGCGCCAATCAACACACCGTCACCAATTTTGGGATGGCGATCTGCGCCCTCCTTGCCGGTGCCGCCCAGCGTGACACCGTGGAGAATAGACACGTTGTCGCCAATACGCGCGGTCTCGCCTACCACAAAGCCTGTGGCATGATCCAAAAAGATACCCTTGCCGATAGACGCACCGGGGTTGATATCGGTCTGAAACACGCTGGAGGAGCGGCTTTGCAGATAGAGCGCAAAGTCACGACGGCCTCGACCCAAAAGCCAGTGAGCCAGTCTGTGGGTCTGGATAGCGTGGAAGCCCTTGAAATACAGCACGGGTTCAATAAATCGTGTGCAGGCGGCATCACGGTCATAATAGGCCTGAATATCAACGCGCAGGAAAGAGCCCCATTCAGGCCAATCGCTCAGCATTTCCTCGAAGGTCTGCCGCAGCAGAGACGAGCGCAGATCGGGGTGATCCAGCCGCTCACAAATGCGATGGATGACACAATCTTCCAACGACCGATGATTGAGCACCGTTGAATAGAGAAACGCAGCCAGCAAAGGGTCGCATTCAGCAGCGACTCGCGCCTCATGGCGAAGCGTATCCCAGATTGGGTCCATTGGCTTGATCATCTCCCGCTGGGCAAGATCGGTCTTGGCCATCATGGCAGTCTCCTCATTGACGTTCGAGCACCAATATATAGATCATATTCATCCGAGACCAGATGGGAGCCAAAAAATGAAGAATACACGGGTGTTTGGAGGTGGAGGCATCAGGGCCGCCGGACAAGACGGTATCGGCGCACTGATTTTCGACAATCCCGCGCGTAAAAACGCCATCACCCAAGCCATGTGGCGGGCCATACCCGATGCGTTGGACTGGATGTTGGAATCTGGACAAATCCACTGTGTGATCATGACAGGTGGTGGCCAAACCGATTTCAGCGCCGGTGCCGATATTTCCGAATTTGCAGCCGTGCGGGCCACTGCCCTTCAGGCACGGATCTATGAGGCCGAAAACAGCGCTGCCTTCAGCGCTGTTCGCAATCTGCGCATTCCGGTCATCGCGACCATTCGTGGCGCGTGCTATGGTGGGGCTTTGGGTCTCGCGGCGGCTGCGGATTTCAGAATTGCTGATGAGACCGCCATTTTTGCCATTCCAGCAGCGCGCCTCGGTCTGGCCTATCCAGCCGATGCCGTGAGCGATTTGCAGCGCAGTCTCGGCGGCCAGATGGCGCGGCACATGCTGTACACGGGTGCGGCGCATCCCGCCGTTGATCTTTTGACCTGCGGTTTTCTCTGCCAGATGGTGCCTCCTCCTGCCCTTGAAGGCGCTGCCTTCTCACTTGCCCAAACCATCGCCAACAACGCGCCGCTTTCCGTGGGTGCCGCAAAGCTCGCGTTGCGTGCCGTTGAGAGCAACGACGACAATCTTTTGACGGAAGCCGCAGTTCTGGGGGCCGCAACGTTTGAAAGTGCGGATTATCTGGAAGGCCGCACCGCATTCCTTGAAAAGCGGCCCCCCATTTTCAAAGGGGAATAATTATCATCAGGCGGCCTCGGTCTCGGCATAAAACGCGAGGACGGCCGCCTTGAACACGCGATCACCCACGGCCAGCATGTGGTCTCGGTTGGGGATATCCAATGCGCGGGCATTGGGCATCAATGCGGCCAGCACCTGCGGGGATCCGGCAATGTCATCCTTAGTGCCAACGCCGATCAGTGTCGGAATGGCAACTCTGGCAATCTCATCCCGCAAGACGAGATCACGCGATGTGCGGATGCAGGCGGCCAAGGCCAGCCGATCGCTGCCCGTCTGCTCGGCAAAGGCGCGAAACATGCGCCCGCGCTCATGGCTGACATCATCAAGCGAGGCTGCCAGCAAGGCATCGGCAATCGGGTCCCAATCTCCCACGCCATCGCACATGCCGATTCCAAGGCCACCGAACACCAGCGAGCGAATGCGATGGGGGAAATCAATGGCCATAAATGCCGAAATCCGCGCCCCCATAGAATAGCCCATAACATGGGCCTTCTCGATGCCAAGGTGATCCAGCAAAGCGGCGGCGTCAGATGCCATGTTTTCCGGATGATAGACTTCGGCCTGATGCGGCTTATCGCTCTGCCCATGGCCGCGATTGTCCAGTGCAATCACCCGATAACCGGCATCTGATAATGTTTTCAGCCAGCCCGGATGCACCCAATTGACCAGAGCGCTGGAGGCAAAACCGTGGATCAGCAGCACGGCCGGGCCAGACGGATCGCCCTCATCAAAATAGGCAAGCTCCAACCCATCATGGGTAAAGCGGGAAAAGGCAGGGGCATTCAAATTCATGACACTTCGTCCATAACAGGGCAGTCGTTGATAGGGCATTGAGAACAATATTCGGCTCGGGACGATAGTGAACCCACCGCGAGCCGCAAGCCCAAAGCCTCGAAAAACTGTGGGCCACCCACTGCATTGCCACTACACTTTTTGAAAAAAGGGAGATAATGTCGGCCTCAACCCGCTGCCGGGACATGCTTGATGCACAACAGCAACACGCCAAGGCAACAGTTTTCATCTTTTGCGAAATATCCAGCATCGAGACGGTCTGGTATGTTTCGCAACTCAAGGCATTCGGAGCATAGTCATGGCCGGTCATCACATTCCCCATTTCCAGAACGATGGCGGACACCAGCTTATTGAAATCGGCGTGAAGGAATTCATGTGCACCGGTGCATCCGTACCTTACGATCACCCGCACATCTTCATAGATCTGGGTCATGACAGCGAGAAAGTCTGCCCCTATTGCTCGACGCTTTACCGCTACAACAGCAGCCTGAAGGCAACCGAAACCCTGCCAGCCGGTTGCGTATTTCACGTTAAAGCGGCCTGACCGAATTCACCAGGCGAATATTCCATGTCCACGAAAACCGTGGCAATTGTTGGCGGCGGTATAGCTGGTCTTACCGCTGCTCTTTGCTTTGCCCGCAAGGGTATTTCAACCCATATTTTTGAGCGCAGCGCCATACTTGAAGAAGTGGGTGCCGGGCTGCAACTGACACCGAATGTCACCTGCATTTTGCGCGATCTGGGCCTTTTGCCTGCCGTGCGAGAGCGCTGGATTGAACCAGACGTGGTGCGGCTGGCCTCCGGCACCAGCCTGAAAATGATTGGTGCCGTGCCGGTGCGCGAGCATTCTGAAAAATACTGGGGCGCACCCTATGGTGTGCTGCATCGTAAAAGCCTGCAGCAAGTTTTGGTCAACGCCGTTTTGCAAAATCCGCTGTGCGCGCTGACACTTGACCAGAAGGTGGAAAGCCCTGATGCGCAGGCTTTGCGCGTACCCTTCTGCGGCAATCGCCCGGATCTGGTGGTAGCAGCTGATGGCGTGTGGTCACGGCTTCGCAATTTTGTGGCCGGTGGGCCGGATGTGACCTTCTCCGGCAATATAGCCTGGCGGATGACCTTACCGCAACGCGATGCGCCAGCCTTTATCTCCAGAGAAACGGTAACAGCCTATCTCGCCCCCAAAGCGCACCTTGTCACTTATCCTCTGCGCGAGACCGACAGTATCAATATTGTCGCCATCGGCAGCGGCATGGGAGCCGGCGAGGATTGGGCCACCTATGCCGACACGCAGCAAAAAGCCATTCTCAACCACACATTTCGCGGATGGAATCACGAGATACGGCAAATGCTCATCAGCGCAGAAAATGTCACCTTCTGGCCGCTATTTGAAACTGGGCCAGGGCATTGGCACAATAACAAGGATCTGGTGCTGATTGGCGATGCGGCCCACGCCATGATGCCCTTTTCGGCCCAAGGCGCTGGCATGGCGATTGAGGATGCGTTTGAGCTGGCCAATCAGGTGGCAGACCAGCCCTTGGCGCAAGCGCTATCGCAGTTTGAATTGCACCGGCAAAGCCGGATCAAGATGGTGCGAAAGCGCGGCGCGTTGAACAAATTAGCCTATCATGCCGCCGGTCCACTGAGATTTGGCCGCGACATTCTGCTGTCAATGCGCTCACCAGCGAGCTTTGCCCGCGATCTGGACTGGCTCTACGGCTATCGCTCCAACAGCGGGCGATAAGTCCAGACCTGCAATTTTCCTCCTCGGCATAGCAACGCCCGAACTGGCGGGCGTTGCATCTTACGCGGCGTAGCTAAACAGCCGATGCGGCCGCAAATCCGCGTTCAAGATCGACAAGAATATCAGCAACATCTTCAAGGCCGATTTGCAGACGAATAACAGGCCCCTCAACAGGTGCCTTAGAAATCGTTCGATCCGACAGATTGGCAAAGACGGCGAGAGATTCATAACCGCCCCAGGACCAGCCAAGACCAAACAGCTGCAGTGCATCAAGAAACGCATGAGCCTTTCTTTTGAACTGTGCCGGATCATCTACCGCCAGCACGAATGAGAAAATACCGCTCGCGCCCTTGAAGTCCCGCTTCCAGATCTCGTGTCCCGAAAAGCTCGGCAAGGCTGGGTGCAAGACCTTTGCAACACCATCACGTTGTTCAAGCCATTCCGCCACCGCACGCGCACTCTTATCATGATGCGCAAGACGCACTGCCATGGTCCGCAAGCCGCGAAGAACCATGTAGGAATCATCTGGCGCACCGCACAGCCCCATCGCACCATTGGTGTCTTTCAGCTGTGGCCATGCCGCCGCATTCGCAGACACCGTGCCCATGAGAATATCAGAATGGCCCGCTGGATATTTCGTTGCCGCATGCATCGAGATATCAACGCCAAAATCCAGCGGACGAAAATACAGCGGTGTCGCCCAGGTATTGTCGATGCTGACCAGAGCGCCATGACGATGGACAACGTCAGAGATGGCGCGAATATCCTGTATTTCAAATGTGTTGGAGCCCGGCGCTTCCGTATGTACCAGCCTGGTGTTGGGGCGCATCAGGGCTTCAATCCCCGCCCCCACCAACGGATCATAATATTCAACCTCAACACCAAGACGCGTCAACATCGTATCACAAAAGTGGCGCACTGGCCCATACACCGAATCAACAACCAAGGCATGGTCGCCCGGAGACAGAAAGGCGAGGAAAGGTACCGTTACGGCAGCAAGACCAGACGGCAGCAAGATCGTGCCCGCAGACCCTTCCAGAGAATCAATCGCCTCACACAAGGCATCTGTCGTCGGCGTGCCCCGAGTGCCATAGGTGTATTTCTGGGTAATTGTCTCCATGGCTGCTGCCTTTGGAAACAACACCGTCGAGGCACGCACCACAGGCGGATTGACAAAACCATGATAGCTCGAAGGGTCATGTCCCAGATGACACAAGCGTGTGTTCAGGCCAGAATCGGCCAACCAATTATTTTTGTCAGACATAAAGTAAACTGCCTTCTCGCTGCATGATGTGCCCAAGGTTTTGGCCCACCAATCGCTCGCCGGTCAAGACTTCATCTGCAAGACGATGAACTTGAAATTTTGTTCAAATTTTTGGTCTATTTTTTCATCAAATCCATGACTGCATTCCTTCGTATCGCCTATTTTTTGTTCAATTTCACGAAATTGCCGTTTTTGAACGCAATTTTCACCCATAAACTCTTGACCATGAACCCATTTATGAATGTGATGGGTGTCGCGCACCCCCCGCGGTGGTGCGCCGACAGTGGAGAGGGGAAAAACTCGCCCAAGTTGCTGCCGAAAGAACGACACAATATAACAAAGGTTGGGAAACATGAAAAAGACGCTTCTGTCAGTTGCGCTGGGCGCTGCGGCATTTGGCTTTGGGGCATCTGCTGCATCGGCGGATACGCTGAGCAACGTTAAGGCGAAAGGCTTCGTACAATGCGGCGTGAGCCAGGGCGTTCCCGGCTTCTCCAGCCCTGACGACAAGGGCAACTGGAGTGGCATCGACGTAGATTACTGCCGCGGCATTGCTGCCGCTGTTTTCGGCGACGCTTCCAAGGCCAAGTTCACGCCGCTTTCCGCGAAGGAACGTTTCACGGCGCTGACATCTGGCGAAATTGATGTGCTGACGCGCAACACCACCTGGACCATCAGCCGCGACACATCCGGCAACATGAACTTCCGTTCGGTCAACTATTACGACGGCCAGGGCTTCATGGTGAAGAAGTCCCTGAACGTAAAGTCGGCTCTTGAACTGTCGGGTGCTGCCGTCTGCGTTCAGGCTGGTACGACCACGGAATTGAACCTTGCAGACTATTTCAAGGCAAACGGCCTGAAGTACAATCCTGTTGTGTTTGAAAAAGAAGAAGACGCCACTTCGGCGTATGACGCTGGCCGTTGCGACGCCTACACCACTGACCAGTCTGGTCTCTATGCGATTCGTCTGAAACTGAAGGTTCCTGACGACAGCATAGTGCTGCCAGAAGTCATCTCCAAGGAGCCGCTTGGACCAGCCGTTCGCCAGGGCGACGACAAGTGGGCCCACATCGTGAGCTGGGTTCACTACGCCATGGTGAATGCGGAAGAAGCCGGCATCACCTCCAAGAACGTCGACGAGATGAAGGCAAACGGCGGCCCGGACATCAAGCGTATGCTTGGCGCTGAACAGGGCAGCAAGATTGGTACAGACCTCGGCCTGACCGAAGACTGGGCTTACAACATCATCAAGAAAGTCGGCAACTACGGTGAGGTTTTCGACCGCAACGTTGGCGCTGGCAGCCCGCTGAAGATTGCCCGCGGCGTGAATGCGCTGTGGACAAAGGGTGGCTTGCAGTACGGCCCGCCGATCCGTTGATCGTGTAGGACAAAATAGATCGCCATGGTGGGGAGATAGCACGCAAGCGCCCTCCCCACTTCTAAACCCGTAAAGGGAAGCTTGCCCAAAAAGGGCGCATAAGGGGAAAAAGGCCTCAATGGCAGACCACGCGACAAGCTCGTCTAAGGCCGGTTCATCCGGCACTTCGTCTCTGATCTACGACCCCAAAGTTCGCGGTATTGTTTACCAGATCGTTACTCTTGCACTCGTCGTGCTTTTTATTGCATTCCTCGTACACAACACACTTCTGAATCTGCAAAAAAATCACATTGCCTCAGGTTTTGGCTTTTTGGATGGCCGTGCCGGTTTTGACATCGGACAACATTTGATTGCCTACAGCAGTGACTCCACATACAAGTATGCCCTTGTTGTTGGCCTTCTGAACACATTGCAGGTTGCGATTGCAGGTATTTTTACGGCATCTATCATCGGCTTTATTGTCGGCATGGGACGCCTTTCCAAAAACTGGCTGATTGCCAAGATCTCGCAAGTCTATGTGGAAGTCTTTCGCAATATCCCGCCTCTGCTGGTGATTTTCTTTTGGTATAAAGGCGTTATTTCGGTTCTGCCCCAGCCAAAGGACTCTGTAAAACTGCCCTTCGATATCTACATCAACAACCGTGGCATTACCTTCCCGAGGGCAATATTTGGTGATGGGTCGGAGTATATCGCTCTGGCATTTGTGGTTGGTATCGTCCTAACAGTCTTTTTGCATTCCTGGGCGAAACGCAGGCAAATGGCATCCGGTAAGCAATTCCCGGTATTGTCCTCGTCCATTGTCATGATCTTGGGTTTGCCGCTGCTAACATTTTTTGCTTTGGGGCAGCCGCTGACGTTTGAACTTCCATTGGTTGGGCGCTTCAGCATGCAGGGCGGCTCGGTGATCGGCCCGGAATTCACATCACTCTATCTCGCGCTCTCCTTCTATACGGCCGCATTCATTGCGGAAATCGTGCGCGGTGGCATCAAAGCCGTTTCAAAAGGCCAAACCGAAGCTGCCAGCGCCCTTGGTCTGAGCGGAGGTCATACATCGCGGTTAATTATCTTGCCTCAGGCAATGCGGTTGATTATTCCACCGCTGACGAGCCAATACCTCAACCTGACAAAGAATTCGTCACTGGCCGTTGCCGTGGGCTTTTCAGACATCGTGTCGGTTGGCGGAACTATTCTGAATCAGACCAGTCAAGCGATCGAAATTGTCGGGATATGGTTGGTTGTCTATCTCACAATCAGTATCGCGACCGCAATGTTCATGAACTGGTTCAATGCCAAAATGGCTCTGGTCGAGAGGTAAGATAATGGCAAACCAGAATGTTGGATTTGTAAGTGAAAAACTCATCGGCCCCTCGCCTGCACCATCGGGCCAGGTCGGAGCCTCCGCGTGGATCAGAAAAAACCTGATCGCGACGCCAAAAGATGTGGTCTTGACCGTGATCTCCATTGCGGCGCTGGCATATATCCTGCCAGCGCTCATACAATGGCTGTTTCTCAACGCGGTTTGGTTCGGCAGCGATCGCACGGCCTGCCTCACTGTGATTCAGGGCGGCAAGATCGCAGATGGCCAAGCCGGGGCTTGCTGGGCTTTTGTTGGGGCAAAGTTCCAGCAATTCATCTTTGGGCGTTACCCCATGGAAGAATACTGGCGCCCGATCATTGTCATGATCCTGTTCGCAATTCTTTTGGTGCCGATGCTGATGCCAAAGGCTCCCTTCAAGCGCCTGAATGCGCTTTTGCTGTTCATAGTGCTGCCGGTTGTCGCTTTTTATCTGCTGACTGGTGGCTTCGGCCTTGTTCCAGTGGAAACTGCACGCTGGGGTGGATTTATGGTCACGTTGATCCTCTCCTTCTTCGGCATAGCGGTATCTTTGCCGGTCGGTATTATTCTCGCTCTTGGACGCCGCTCAAAAATGCCAGTGATCAAGATGCTGTGCGTGATCTTCATTGAAGTCATTCGTGGCGTACCGTTGATCACCGTGTTGTTCATGGCAAGCGTCATGTTACCCTTGTTCCTGCCCGATGGCTGGACCTTCGACAAATTGCTGCGCGCGATTGTCGGTGTCTCGATCTTCTCTTCGGCCTATATGGCAGAAGTGATCCGCGGCGGCTTGCAAGCCATTCCAAAGGGCCAGTTTGAGGGTGCCGATTCGCTCGGCTTGAGCTATTTCCAGAAGACACGGCTGATCATTCTGCCGCAGGCCATCAAACTGGTCATCCCCGGCATCGTGAATACGTTCATCGGCCTGTTCAAGGATACCACGCTCGTTTCGATCATTGGCATGTTCGATCTCCTCGGTATCGTGACGCTCAACCTGTCTGACGCCAACTGGGCGACACCTGTCACAGCTGTAACTGGCCTGGTATTTGCGGGGTTCGTGTACTGGCTCTTCTGCTTCAGCATGTCACGCTATTCCCACTTCATGGAACAGCACCTCGACACCGGCCACAAACACTAAATTCTAAAGGAACAACCACATGGCTGTCGCTCAAAACTCGCTGACCAAGTCAGACAACAAAATCGCAATCGAACTGATCAACATGAACAAGTGGTACGGCGAGTTCCACGTGCTTCGTGATATTAACCTCAAGGTGAAGATGGGCGAGCGCATCGTCATTGCCGGTCCATCTGGTTCTGGCAAATCGACCATGATCCGCTGCATCAACCGTCTTGAAGAACACCAGACCGGCAACATCATCGTTGACAACATCGAACTGACAAACGACCTCAAGAAGATCGATGAAATCCGCCGCGAAGTCGGCATGGTGTTCCAGCACTTCAATCTCTTCCCGCATCTGACGATTCTGGAAAACTGCACTTTGGCACCAATCTGGGTGCGCAAGATGCCGAAGAAAGAAGCCGAAGAAATCGCGATGCACTACCTGAAGCGCGTCAAGATTCCTGAGCAGGCCAACAAATACCCCGGCCAGCTCTCCGGTGGTCAGCAGCAGCGCGTGGCCATCGCTCGCGCCTTGTGCATGAAGCCCAAGATCATGCTGTTCGACGAGCCAACCTCTGCGCTCGATCCAGAAATGGTCAAGGAAGTGTTGGACACCATGGTTGGTTTGGCCGAAGAAGGCATGACAATGCTCTGCGTCACCCACGAAATGGGCTTTGCGCGGCAGGTTGCCGACCGGGTGATTTTCATGGACCAAGGGCAGATTGTGGAAGAAAATGCGCCTGCCGAATTCTTCGACAATCCGCAGCATGAGCGCACGAAGCTCTTCCTCAGCCAGATCCTGCACTAGAATTTGTCGGGGAAAAGTGGAATCCAATTTTCCCGCACATTAAAATCAAAAACAAAACCTGCCTGACACTTAGAATGTCAGGCAGGTTTTTTGTTGCAAGCAACCAACGCTGTTTTTTTGTCCACGAGACAGGTTCCTCGCATCTGAAAAGATTCGTTGGAAATACATCTTCGTTTTCCTCTTGCGACGATCTAAAGCCTCGGACGTATTTGGGATACTTGCACTCTCTTCAAGCTAAAGATTCGTGAGCATCTTCACGATGTGGTCTGAGACGATCACCCAAGGCAGTATCCTGTAATTCCACAATATATCGTCAATAATGTCTCATAATGAGACCGAAAAATCTGGCATGCGTCAAAAAAACTGACATCAAATTAGATTGGCACAATTATTCGGATTTTTGGCACTCGCAAAAGTGGTCTTCACCCCATTTCTCCCTATTCATACAAGGGTATGGAAGTGTATTTGCAGGATAACAAAATTTCCTGAAATCCAATTGTGTAATTTTTATGTAAAAAAGTGAAACGAACCCGAATTTTGATAGTTGAATTCCAACGCAATGGAATATTATTTAATTATTATTTTCTAAATTATTCACTCTCTTATCCACTTCCCAACAATTTAACTCAAATTCGGCAGGGTTTCACGATGTTGGTAGATCAGACTACGGCGTTTTCTATGACATTGGACGATCCGAGTTTTGGATGGGTCCATGGCATTCTTAGCCAATTCCAATTTCGATTTGATAATATAAATGATGAAAGCAAGAAATTTCCCTGCGTTTTCGCGCAAAATGCATACAAGAGATCGAATATAAAATTTCTTTTCATCCCATTTGACCAAGAACAAAAACAATATCGATACGATATTATGCTGCAAGGCATTGATCGTTATCTTAAAGACGCCCTTCAGTGGGATCAGGACGTCAACACCGCAGAGCCACTGCTGACGATTTTCGAACCCATCAACACCATCCACTCAACCAGTGATTATCAGGCAGTCTTCTCCCAAAGTCTGCAATATCTTATCGATCACGACACTCATGATTGGGTTGGTGGTATCCCACAAGATCCAAGCAAGGATTTTTGGACCATGTGCTTTGGTGGCACCCAAATCTTCATCAACGTCAGTCATCCCAACAACCGCAACCGGTTGAGCCGCAATCTTTGCGGCGCTCTCGTCCTTGTCATCAATCCACGCGAGCGATTTGATGTCGTTGCCGGATCAAACAAGAAGGGTCATTTAATCCGCGAGCAAATTCGCAAAAACATTGATGGCTACGACTTGATCCCCCGCAGCCCCTACCTCGGCCATTACCAGGATGGAGAACTGGAATGGCCTCAATACATGCTGCCGGACGATAATGAGTCGATGCCGATGGCGTGCCCATTGCACTTTCCCGCATTCAAACGTCAGCACACACGATGAATATGATGATGCCGCGCGTCCCCGAACCCGAAAGAATGACGGAGGAGGAGGAGTTCTTCTACGCAAAAGCTGACTACAGCATTCCGCATGAAGCCCTCGCACGCGAGATATATGCAACGGTCGGCGCTGGTCCAAAGTGGGCCATCGATCTTGGCTGTGGTCCGGGTGATGTCTTGCTGCGCCTGCGCAAGCTGGCCCCGGACTGGGTATTGGTCGGTGCAGATATTTCTCCGCGCATGTTGTCATTGGCCAGCCAGGACGAAAGTGAGCGCCTATTGGCCCATGAAACCGCCATCAACTGGGTCCTGATCAACGGCAGGAAGTCAGCTTTTCCGGATGCAACATTTGACGTGATCATGAGCAATAGTGTGCTTCATCACGTGGCAAATCCCGTGCATTTCTGGGCAGAAATCGGCAAATTGTCGAAACATGGCACACATGTTTTTGTCAGAGATCTCAGACGCCCGGCCAGTGAGCTTGAGGCCAAAGCCATTATCGAACGGAACATTCCGAATGAGTATGAGGTCGTGAAAACCCATTATTTCAGCTCGCTGCTGAGCTCCTACACCCGCAGCGAAGTTGAGGACCAGTTGCGGGAGGCGAAGGTGTTTGGGTTGTCCGTTGTTGAAATAGAGGACAGATATCTGTCCGTTCAGGGTGCCGTAGAAAAAAAATAACGTCACACAGACGAACATTGGGGAACAATATGAGCCTGAAAAAAAACATCACGATCTCGCAAGGGGTCGTGTTGGCAATTTGTACAATCGTTGGGTCCGGGCTTTTGGGATTGCCTGGACTTGCCATTGAGACCAGCGGAGCAAAGGTTGCTGCGCTGGCTTGGCCAATTACGACGCTGATTTCCGTGCCGCTCGTTCTGGTTTTCCTCAAACTATCGCTCGATGTGCAAGACTCCGGCGGCATTGCCCGCTACGCAACGATCGCGCTGGGAGACTGGGCAGGCACAGCGGTTACCTTCATTCTCGCCCTCACCTTCATGCTGTGCATTCCCATTGGCACTTACATGGGGAGCACCTATATCCAGAAAATTCTGGGCCTGCCGGAAAGCCAGATCTTTGTGATCTCCGTTGCAGTCCTGTCAATTTCCACGCTCTTGAATTATTTCGGCGTCAAACCGGCCGCATGGATCAACAAGGCATCGGCTTTGTCCATGGTCTTGCTGGTCATTCTTTTTGTCGTCAGCAACCCAGGCCTTCTCGGTGATGGGCTTAACGCCTACCAAAATTATGTTTTGGATTGGCATGATGTATCCGTTCACCAGATTTGGGCTGCCTGTGCCATTCTGTTTTGGGCCTTTCTTGGCTGGGAAAATTTGAGCTTTGGCAGCGAAGAAGTCAAAGGCGGGCCGTGGGCTATCAAGCTGATTTTTCTTGTTGGGTTTATCGCCGTCACGCTTCTCTATGGGGCACTGGCTCTGGTGGCAGCAGGCGCTCACTCGGAGTCGCTCAATATTTCCGGCATTTCAGGCATGCTCGGAATACTGGATGGCAACCCACTTGCGCCGCTGGCCGATTGCTTGATCATCATGATCGTGGTCGCCAACGTCAATGCATGGGTCTTTGCCGCCAGCCGCATGATGTATGCCGCCGGGAGAGAGAAAATATTGCCGGGTTTTCTCGGGGTTTTATCCAAAAACAGCATACCTCAGGCATCCTTATTGTTCATGCTCGCAGTATACGTTGGTCTTAGCGCGCTCATTCACTTTAAAGTTCTGCCTCTGGCCACCGGATTGATGATCGCCAATCAGAACTTCATCTTTATCTATATCGCCGTTATCATATGCTATGTGAGGACAAATAGAAGCTTTGGCGCTATTGTCATTGCGATCCTATCCGCCCTGTCGACAGCGTTTATCGTCGCCGGGTTTGGCTGGATGCTTCTGATACCCGTATCACTCACCATCATTGGATACGTCATACACCAAGCGAGGGCGAAGCTCCGCACCGCAATTTAACCTGCCAACCTCAGTCATAACCAAGTTTCGATGATAAATGAGAATCCTCGAAACTTGGTCTTTAATGGCCAGCTCGGCCGTTGTCAGAGGCTTCAAGCACAGCAACAAGCCGCTTGTCAGGAATAACCCATAGCAGCGCGACTAAGACATAAAGACCGTAGGATGCAGTTGGCGATACATTGGCAAGCGCTATCGCCGCTCCATAGAAAACAGGCGACATCACGCCTTTAGAGTTTGTCAGGGAAAAGTGGAACCCGGTTTTCCCGAAAAGACAAACGAAAACAAAACCCCTAGTGCATTGACACAAACAAAAGA
>DNPN01000094.1:0-778 GCA_003501385.1 Rhizobium sp.
TCATCAGGCTTGAGTTCTTATTTAGCCGCATGTACGTTATCGTTTTATTGAGGACAATAAAACGCGACATGCTTTAGAGTTTGTCAGGGAAAAGTGGAACCCGGTTTTCCCGAAAAGACAAACGAAAACAAGAGAAGCTAGAGTCTGTCTGGTTCAATCTGAGCCTGACAGACTCTAGAGCATTTCCAGCAAAGGTAGAAACTGGTTTTGCCCTCTCGAAATGCGTAAAACAGAGATATGGAACTTTTCCGTGCAGAACGGAAATGTTCTAAAGGAGACATATCGCTTGGCTTGGCGCTTCGACGAATCGATTGCCCGAAAGTTGCAGGATTTTCATGCAATCGGTTTGAACGAAAATGACATCATTGAGCTAACGCAGGCATTTCACGTTTGCGGCTTTTGGCGTGTGACGTTGGATGACGGTTTGATTTTCGGCACAGAAAATGTGTTCAAGATTTTTGAAATGGAACCCCATGCGGGACCGATGAATTTCCAATGCGTCAATGCCAAGGTGATTGAGGAAGATAAAGACTTGATGCTGGAAGCATTTCAACGCAGCAGTGAGACCGGACAAACCTTTCATAGCATTTTCAGGCTAGGCACCAAAAACGGGACGGTGAAATGGGTTCGCTCGGTTGGAAAGCATCATATTCGTGAGGATGGCGTAGCAGAGATGCGTGGAATGTTGCACGAATTGTTCGAGCATCTCGCAACAGCAGCGTTTGTCATCGCGCCATCGATAGAAGGCGATAAAGTCTAGAGTTTGTCAGGGAAAAGT
>DNPN01000094.1:1197-8285 GCA_003501385.1 Rhizobium sp.
TCCTATTCACTGCGACAGGCTTTAAGGTCAAAACCCAATCAGGATGGGTGTTCTGCAAGCGACACCGCCTCTTGCAGAGAAATACTCCCATTTCGAAACGATATGTTAACGCTCCAGCACACCGCGGAGTTCAACCATATTGGCGCGGACACGCAGGATGTAAAAACCCATGGTAGACAGATGATTGGGCATGAAGATGCCATCTTCGCTGCCATTTGAGATAATCCATGGCTGAATTCGCAGCGCAGATGCCATCTGCTTTTCCATTTCAGCCCAGATCGCGGTGAGATTGCGCTCACGAATCACATCTGAAAAATCGGCCCTTGCAGCCTGAAACAGGGCATACTGAGCATAAAGCTGGCCATAAGCGAACCAGAAACGGTCATCGGCGCGCGTATCAAACCATCCGCCGCCATGCTCTTCAGAGCGGCGACGCAAAATATCCGATGTATTGCCCAGATCATTGGCAGACCGATCCAGAAGCTGAACCAGATTGTCGGCTCTGGCATCAAACACCGCCTTGCACGTCTCCAGATCAGAGTTGAATTTTCTCCAGCTGGTAATGGCGGAGCGATAGTAGCCCGGCGTCGGCGTCTTGAAGCCAAATGGATTGAAGCCGAAATACCAGGTGTTTTCATCAAACTGGATATTGCCGCGTGCTTCCTGCAAATCGCTGTTGATCCCGGATGTCCCGCGCACACGGCCGAGATTATCGGCAAGCTCGATGGCGACACGCCGCGACACCTGATTCACGCCACGCTGGAAGGACGCCTTGTTGTCGAAGAAGGGCGTATCATCCCAGTTCAGACCAAAGAAGCCCATCTTGTAGAGTAGCGTTGAAGAGACCCAGATATTCTGGTTGACGTTGGCATCGGTCAGATCGGCAATGGTGGTGACGATACCGGAGTTCTGACACGTGCCCGGCTTCTCCGGCACCGGCTGACCGGCAGCAATCTTGCGATCACCAAAACCGTAAGCCTTGGCAAATTCCGGATCAAACCCGTACCATTTTTGTGTCCGCCAGAGGAATTGCCCATAGGCCGCAATCAGCACCAGCACGATCAAGCTCACGGCACCGCGAAAGATCAAACTGCGCATGCCCGCCTCGGAATGACGCGCCCGAAACGGCCAGGAGACGGCGATATAGAGCAGCCCGGCACTTCGACGGAGCGCGAACCAGACACCTGAAAATGCCGCCTTCAACGCATCAAACATCAGCATCATCTCCTGTTGCTATGCAAGACAGATAGGCTCACGCAGACGTGATAACAACATGGTCAGAGATATTTACCGAAAAAATCGGCGCGCTTATTCACCGTTGAACAAGTCATCCCAATGCCGCCGACAAAAGGAGACGTATTTCTCATTACCGCCCACATCAATCTGCGCACCTTCACGGATTACCTGCCCTGAAGCATCAAAGCGCGCATTCATCGTCGCCTTGCGGCCGCAATGGCAAATGGTGCGGATTTCGCGCAATTCATCGGCAATGCCCAGCAGCAGCTTTGATGCCGGAAACAGGTTGCCTTGAAAATCGGTGCGAAGCCCGTAGGTCATCACCGGAATATCGAGGCGATCGGCAATGCGCGCCAATTGCCACACATGGGCGCTTGAGAGAAAATTGGCTTCATCCACAAACACGCAGGCAATCGGCTCTTCAGCCTGCATCGCTTCAACAACGGCGAACAGGTCAGTATCGTCCTCAAACGTATGCGCATCACTGGACAGGCCAATGCGGGAGGCAACCTTGCCACGCCCTGCGCGATCATCCAGCGCGGCCACAAAGATCACCGTGCGCATACCGCGCTCCTGATAATTATAGGAGGCCTGTAACAGCATGGTGGATTTTCCCGCGTTCATCGCGGCGTAATTAAAATAGAGCTTTGCCATGGGGCTTCTTCTGCCCCGTCGCGGCCCGCGTGAAAAGATGGATGAGCCAATAACCACAGTTTTCAGGGGGCAACAGCTTCGCATCTGCAAAATATGTCAAAATGTCGCAAATAGCCCCTATCCTCCGGCGCGAACACGAAGGCTTGCCTCATCCGTTTATGTATTGATAATGCCGGGAACATAAAAAGGGAGCATAACATGCCGATTTCCAAGTCCGTTAAGATCGCACTCGCATTGGCAGGATGCGTAACAGCATTTGGTCAAACCGCATTTGCCGCAGAACCCGCAAGCTGTGGCACCGTTCGCATTTCCGATGTCGGCTGGACCGACCTCGCATCGACCAATGCCTCCCTTGTCACCGTGCTGGGAGCACTCGGCTACAAGACCGATGTCAAGACACTCGCCGTGCCGGTGACCTATTCCTCCATGAAAAACAAGGACATTGATGTGTTCCTTGGCAACTGGATGCCTGCCCAGAAGGAAGCCATCCAGCCGTTCCTCGACGACAAGTCGATTGAGAGCGTGGCTGTCAATCTCGAAGGTGCAAAATACACACTCGCCACCAACGCCGCTGGCGCAAAGCTTGGAATCAAGGATTTCAAGGACATCGCCACCCATAAAGCTGAGCTGGATGGCAAGATCTACGGCATCGAGCCCGGCAATGAAGGCAATGAAATGATCAACTCCCTGATCAAGGCCGACACGTTTGGTCTGAAGGGTTTTGACGTGGTGGAATCGTCTGAACAGGGCATGTTGAGCCAGGTGACACGCGCCGATAAGGAGAACAAGCCGGTGATCTTCCTGGCTTGGGCACCGCATCCAATGAACAATGCCCATCAGATCACCTATCTGGCTGGTGGTGATACCACCGTGTTTGGTCCAAACTACGGTGGCGCAACGGTCTACACCGTGGCCCGTGGCGGCTATACCGCTGAATGCGCAAATGTTGGCAAGCTTTTGAAGAACGTGAAATTCACGCTCGACATGGAAAATGCCATGATGGGCAAAATCCTCGACGATGGTGAGGATCCTGCAAAAACCGCAAAGACATGGTTGAAGGCCCATCCTGCGGTGATTGAGCCTTGGCTGGCTGGTGTCACCACCAAGGACGGCAAGGACGGCCTCGCAGCCGTGAAGAAAGAATTGGGGCTCTGATAGGGCATGGGAAAAGCAGCATTTCGGCTTTTCCCGACCACCCAGAGAAAAGGGTTTGAAGCCGTTTGGCTGCAAACCTCACTGAATGATCGGGTCGGGGCAAGCAAGCGCCCCGGCGTCGTTCCTCACTCCTCATATTTTTCAAGGATGCGTTTCAGTGGATTGGCTTACCGATTTCAAGATCCCCGTCGGCCCATCGGCCAAGGTCTTTGTGGACTGGCTGACCGCCAACGGAGGCTGGTTTTTTGACTGGCTGTCCCACGTCATCTCAAGCAGCATCAATGGCGTGCTGTTTTTGCTGCAATATCCCGACCCGCTGGTGGTCGCACTGGCCATCAGCCTGATTGCCTGGCTTTTGCGCCGCTCCATCCCGGTGGCTCTTTTCACCTTTCTTGGTCTATTGTTCATCATCAATCAGGGGTATTTCAAGGAAACGACCGAGACATTGGCGCTGGTGCTGGCCTCTACCGCCGTGTGCATGATTGTGGGAGTGCCGCTGGGCATTCTCGCCGCTCGCCGCAGCTGGATCTATGCGATGATGCGGCCCGTGCTGGACCTGATGCAAACCATTCCCACCTTTGTCTATCTCATTCCGGCACTAATCCTGTTTGGCCTTGGCATGGTACCGGGTCTGATTGCCACGGTGATTTTTGCCGTCCCCTCACCCATCCGCCTCACCCGGCTCGGCATTGTGTCCACGCCACCATCGCTGGTGGAAGCCGCAGTGGCCTTTGGCGCAACACCCTCCCAGATTTTGCGCAAAGTGGAACTGCCTTACGCCCTGCCGCAAATCATGGCGGGCCTAACCCAGACCATTATGCTGTCGCTGTCGATGGTGGTGATTGCAGCACTGGTGGGGGCCGCAGGCCTTGGCGTGCCGGTGGTGCGGGCACTTAACACCGTCAACATTGCCAAGGGCTTTGAAGCGGGTCTGTGCATTGTCGTTCTGGCCATCATTCTGGATCGCATGTTCCGGATTTCCAACGCCGGAGATGATCAATGAGCGATGCGGTGATTTTTGGAAATGTTGATATCGTCTTTGGTGATCGTGCAGAAAAGGCTTTGCCCCTGGTGGACAAAGGCCTGACACGCGATCAGATCAACAAGGAAACCGGCCTTATTCTGGGTGTTGCCAACGCATCACTCACCTTGAAAGAAGGTGAGATTCTGGTGCTGATGGGCCTGTCCGGCTCGGGCAAGTCCACCCTTTTGCGGGCGGTGAATGGTCTTGCACCCGTGGTGCGCGGTTCTGTGTCGGTCAAACTGCGGGATGGCTTTGTCGATCCTTATCGCGCCAGTGCCAAAACCCTGCGGGATCTGCGCATGCATGGCGTCTCCATGGTGTTTCAGCAATTTGGCCTGTTGCCATGGCGCAGCGTGGCCGACAACGTCGGCTTCGGTCTGGAACTGGCAGGTGTGAATGAGCGCGACCGCAAGAAGATCGTCTCGGAACAGCTGGAGCTGGTCAATCTCTCCCAATGGGCCAACCGCAAGGTGGACGAACTGTCGGGCGGCATGCAGCAGCGTGTTGGCCTTGCACGGGCCTTTGCCACTGGCGCACCTATTCTTTTGATGGACGAGCCGTTCTCTGCGCTTGATCCTTTGATCCGCACACGCCTTCAGGATGAATTGCTGGAATTTCAGCGCCGCTTGAAAAAGACCATCCTGTTTGTCAGCCACGATCTGGATGAAGCCTTCCGCATTGGCAATCGCATTGTCATCATGGAAAGCGGGCGGATTATCCAATGCGGCACGCCGCAGGAAATCGTGCAGAACCCTGCCGATCAGTATGTCGCCGATTTCGTGCGCAATATGAACCCGATTGCCATGCTGACCGCCAAGGATGTGATGCAACAAGGAACCAGCAACAGCAATGATGCGGGCCTTGGCATTACCGCAACAGCTGCGCCAGAAACGCCGCTGGTGGATATTCTCGATGCCATGGCGCGCCAGCCCGGAATGGTCGGCGTGGTCGACAATGGTGCCGTGGTCGGTGCCATCAGCGCGCAGGATGTGGTGAATGCTCTGACCCGGCACCGGCAGAGCTAACCATCGCTCCACTTCGCTTTGGCTGGACAGAAGCGATGCGCCGTATGTTAAATGCGGCGCATTTTTTTCGTTTTATCCATCCTCCCAGCAAGCAAGGTTGCCCGATGAGCAAAAGCCCCTCTCCCATCCGCCCGACAACAGACGAAGCACGGCAATTGGCGAGAGACTTGCTGTATAGCGCCAAACACGTCGCTATTGCTGTTTTGGACCCAGACACCGGCGGACCCTCTGTGAGCCGCGTGCTGATCGGCAGTATGCCGGATGGAGCGTTGATGACCCTTGTGTCGCAGCTCTCAGCCCACACGCGCGCGATGTTGACAGACCCGCGTGTTTCGCTTTTGGCAGGTGAGCCTGGCAAGGGCGACCCATTGGCCCATCCTCGAATCACAGTACAATGCCTGGCAAAACCCATCGACAGAGAGAGCGGTGATCACCTCGCCATGCGCCAGGCGTTTCTGGTGCGCCATGCCAAGGCCAAACTCTATATCGATTTCCCGGATTTTCTGTTTCTCCGGCTCATCCCGGAAACAGCAAGCCTGAATGGCGGCTTTGGGAAAGCGTTCTTACTGAAGGGTGACGAACTGACAGGCCGCACCGCACCCGCGATCTAACAGAACACAATTTGGTCACAAACCGTACAAGATTTAGGGTACCCCGAAGGCTCCTTTACAAAAATACACATTGTTTTTATGGTGTATTAGCAATTTAAAACCCGATTGTTTGCTTGTATTCATAACCAAACAGACTTTTTTTGGGGCAATTGCAAATTTTTTGGCGTATTTCACACCGGAAAATGTGATTTCGATCACAAAATCGCGAGGACCTAATAAAGGGCAACCGATACCTTAAATTTAGGAATATACAAAGCTCGTCACATTGCTAGACTTTATGGGTAGGGTTTATTGGGGACGCAAATGAATCTGCCACGCGGATTCCCAGGATTGAAAGAGAGACTGAGAGATGAAAACCAACGAGTTGAGTGATCACTCCAACGCCGCCGCCGGCCTGCTGACAGCGATGGCAAATCCAAAGAGACTGATGATTTTGTGCAGCCTGGTGCAAGGCGAAGTTCCTGTCGGTGTACTGGCATCGCAAGTGGGCTTGAGCCAATCAGCCCTGTCACAGCATCTTTCAAAGCTACGCGCGCAAAAGCTGGTGAAGACTCGCAGAGATGCGCAGACAATCTATTATTCCAGCACGTCTGATGCCGTGATGAAGGTTCTCGGTACGCTTGAGAATATCTTTTGCAATCAGGAAGCGACACGCAACGCAGCGTAAATGATAACGCTGACATAAGCGCCCCATAAAGAATTATGACGGCTTGGAATGTCCAAAAAAGCCATGCCGTCATGAATTCTGACTGCGAAAATACACATCCGGTCATTATTCTGGGCCATAACTTGGCACCCGAGACAGGCGGTGTTTTTAGTCAATCTCGAAAACAGATTACGGTTAAGGTCAATTTCCTGACAGGATGCTGAACTGTCGTAACGCTTTGTTTTCGAGCGGCTGAAGATTGCGGCGAAATGTCGTTTACCACATAATAGACGTGATGATGGCAGGTCCCGAGCTTTTAAAGCCCACGACCTGCCCTTGATCATCGGTCACGATATTGCAGCTCTAATGCTTTGCGCAAAACTGCGCTCAACACGGCTGCAACACATCATACTTCCCACATCTTTGACACCAACGTCTATATGACGTTTGGGCAGATGCGATCATCGAACTGCCTTTCGATTTTAGTACATGATCAGGGAAAAATTCAACCACGACCTGCTTGCGCAGAGCTTGTCATCACCAATTATTTCACAAAATTTGGGTTTTCGAGCGCGGCAATGACACGCATCGCCCACGGTTTTCCGTTATGCTATAGCATGTCGCGTTAAACGGGATGAGTTGAACTGATAACGGACATGGGCAAAAGAAGGATAAAACGCGGCTCCGTTGAATCCAATAACATGTGCCGCGCTTTAGAGTTTGTCCGGGAAAAGTGG
>DNPN01000094.1:8579-54724 GCA_003501385.1 Rhizobium sp.
CCCGAAAAGACAAACGAAAACAAAGAACTTTAGAGTCTGTCTCAATCTGAACCTTTCAGACTCTACTGCATAATTCCTTAAATCGGAATCGATTTGAGGAGAAAATTATGCAGCAGATATAAAGAGCTACAGCGAACCTTTGTGCGCCATATATGGCGTACGGCGCCGTAGGACATCGAACCGAAAACCGGTTTCCACTTTTCGGCCCGATGCTGTAAACATCAACCAAGGCCAAAGGAGATTCGATGCCAAACCTGACCCGTTTACAAAACGACCATTTGACCATTGAAATCTCTTCTCTCGGCGCAGAACTACAATCTGTGACCACAAGCGACGGGCATTCTTTTCTCTGGAACGGCGATGCCGCGTTCTGGGGCGGGCGCTCACCCATCCTGTTTCCCATCGTCGGCAAAGCGCCCCATGATACCGTGCTGATCAATGGTAAGCCCTACCCCATGGTCCAGCATGGCATTGCCAGACGACGGGAATTTGTGCTGGAGCAGACAAGCGCCAACACCTGCCGTTACAGACTGACCTCCAATGACGACACCAAGGCCATATATCCTTTCGATTTTTCCCTGGCGCTGGACTACACGCTGCACAACACCTGCCTGACGATTTCTGCCAGCGTCACAAACGGCGGAACCGAACCAATGCCCTACGGCATAGGCTTTCACCCTGCCTTCCTCTGGCCTCTGCCCGGTGCCGACGACAAGCCCCACACAATTGTGCTTGATAATGGTGCAGAGCCAGAACTGTTGCGCCTGCGCGCCGGATTGCTGGATGATACGGCCCATCCATCGCCGTTCAAGGCGGGCGAGCTGACACTGAATGCCAACCAATATGAAGACGACGCCATGATCTTCCCAAATGGCATTGGCACCGGCCTGACCTATCAGGTGGAAGGTGGGCCATCCCTGCACTTCACCTTTGAAAACCTGCCCAATCTGGCCCTGTGGCAAAAGCCAGGCGCACCCTTTATCTGTATTGAGCCCTGGCACGGTATGGCCGCCCAGCATGGTAAAGGCTCCGAGGTGAAGGATCGTCCGTATAGCGTCATCCTGCCACCGGGCGACACTGCCCGCTATGGATTCACCGTCACGGTAAGTGCCTGAGTCCCATGGAGAGTGTACAAGCCTCTCCCTGCGGCCTGATTCTCATTCTGAATGGTGCGCCGCGCTCGGGCAAATCCAGTCTCGCCAAGGTCATTGTGGAACGTTTTCCGGGCCTTTGGGTCAACATGGGTGTGGATGCACAGATGGGCATGATCAGCTCTCATCATGCCCCCGGCATTGGCCTGCGACCCGGTGGGGAGCACCCGGAAAAAGAAGAAATTGTCAAACGTCTTTACGCCGCACTGTATGAATCCATAGCCGCCCACAGCCGCTTGGGTGTCAACATTGTTGTGGATGTTGGACACCATGACGGATATTCGAAGCCGCTGAACATTCTTGATGACTGCGCACAAAGGCTCGCTGGCCTTCCAGCCTTTTTCATTGGCATCCGCTGCTCACTTGCGGCCATTATGGTGCGCCGCAAACAGTTACAAACCAATATCGGGACCAACTATCTGCAAGGGTCTGATCAAGACCCTGTGCCCCTGCCCGTTCAAAGGTGGCAAGAGGCTGTACACGACCATGGTGCTTATGATTTAGAGATCGATACAACCAACACGCCATCTGAAGACTGCGCCGCGACCATTCTTGCCTTTCTCAATACGATCAGCGAGCAACCAACCTTTTTCGAGCGACGGCTGAAAAGCCTCGAAAATACTCTGCCGATGTAAAAGCGAAGACCCCGACCTAAAAGGAACCACCATCATGAGCACATTGGAACACCGCATTGATCAAGGCGTGGGCCGCGAACCTGCTGATGTTGTGCTGAAA
Organism: Rhizobium sp.; assembly: GCA_003501385.1. Lineage (GTDB taxonomy): Bacteria > Pseudomonadota > Alphaproteobacteria > Rhizobiales > Rhizobiaceae > Allorhizobium. Next base: position 10,466 of record DNPN01000094.1, read on the forward strand.
GGTGGTTGCTTCTTTGATCTCGTCACCGGCGAGCTGGTAGAAAGCGACATTGCCATCTGCGGTGATACCGTTGTTGGCACCTGTGGCAATTACCAGGGCCGCGAGGAGATCGATATTTCCGGCAAGATCGTTGTGCCTGGGTTTATCGATACCCATTTGCACATTGAAAGCTCGCTGGTCACACCCCATGAATTTGACCGCTGCGTGCTGCCCTATGGCGTCACCACGGTGATCTGCGATCCCCATGAAATTGCCAATGTGCTGGGCACGGAAGGCATACAGTTCTTTCTGGATTCGTCGCTGGAAACCATCATGGATATCCGTGTGCAGCTGTCATCTTGCGTACCTGCCACCCATCTGGAAACAGCGGGCGCGGACTTAGCCATAGAGCGGCTTTTGCCCTTTCGTCACCATCCCAAGGTGATTGGCCTTGCCGAATTCATGAATTTCCCGGGCGTGATCCACAAAGACCCGATCTGCATGGCCAAGCTGGAAGCCTTTCAGGGCGGACATATTGATGGCCACGCACCACTGCTGCGCGGCAATGATTTGAATGGCTATCTCTCCGCGGGCATTCGCACCGAACATGAATGCACCACGGCCAGCGAGGCCATGGAGAAAATCCGCAAGGGCATGCATATTCTGGTGCGCGAGGGGTCTGTCTCCAAGGACTTGCATGCGCTGATGCCGATCATCACCGAGCGGCTATCGCCGTTCCTCGCCCTCTGCACCGATGACCGCAACCCGCTCGACATTGCAGAGGAAGGCCATCTGGATTACCTGATCCGCACCGCCATTGTCCATGGCGTGGAGCCATTAGCGATCTATCGCGCCGCCTCCATCTCGGCAGCGCGCGCCTTTGGCCTTCGCGATCGTGGCCTTGTGGCCCCCGGCTGGCGAGCCGATCTGGTGGTGGTAGACAGTCTGGAAAATTGTAAGGCCGAGATGGTGTTTGCCGCAGGCCGCCGCGTGAGTGATGCCTTGTTTGCCACCCGCAAGCCCGTCGCCCCCGTTGGCCTCGACAGCGTCAAGGCGCGGATTGTCAAGGCGGCGGATTTTGCCGTGCCGGTGAGCGATGGTGAGGTGCCGGTGATGGGCGTGTTGCCGGGCAAAATCATCACCGAATATCGCCGGTATCGCCTGCCCTCGTCTGGCAATCAGACCAGCGTTGATCTCGACCGCGACATTATCAAGGTGGCGGTCATTGAGCGACACGGCAAGAATGGCAACCATGCCAACGGCTTTGTGCAGGGCTTTGGCCTGAAAAAGGGAGCCATTGCCTCCACGGTCGGCCATGACAGCCACAATATCTGCGTGGTCGGCGTCTCGGAAGAGGATATGACCATTGCCGCCAACCGCCTGTCCGACATCAAAGGCGGTTTTGTGGTGGTGGAAGATGGCAAGGTAACGGGCGAAATCCCCCTGCCCGTCGCGGGCCTGATGAGTCTGGAGCCGTTTGAAAGCGTGCGCGACACCCTGCACGATTTGCGCAAAGCCGCTTACGCGCTGGGTACCACCTTGCAGGAACCGTTTTTGCAGGTGGCTTTCCTGCCACTCCCCGTCATTCCGCATCTGAAGATTTCGGACAAGGGCATGGTGGACGTGGATAAATTTATGCTGATTGGGTGATGGTTATGGCTACCGCAAGATATGACGGACAGCATGTAAGTCTTAGAGTTCGTCAGGGAAAGGTGGAACCCGATTTTCCCGAAAAGACAAACGAAAACAAGAAAATTTAGAGTCTGTCTGGTTCAATCTGAACCTGACAGACTCTAGACGAAGAGGAGACATTCATGCCCGTCCTATTGCGCCACGGCCCATATAAATTCTTTTTCTATTCCAATGAAGGCAATCCCCGTGAGCTCATCCACGTCCATGTGCGCAGCAGCAATGGCGAGGCAAAATCTGGCTGGAGCCAACCATTGGATTGAGCGAGAGCTTCGGGTTCAATAGTCGGGAATTATCTGCTATAATCAACGTCGTTATAGACAACCGTGCGGCATTCGAGAGGGCTTCGCGTGAATATTTCGGCAACTGATGTCCGCTTTGATGACGATGATATGTGGGTTTCCCTCAGCGACGGTCGGGTGCTCGGTGTTCCTCTCGCGTGGTTTCCACGCCTCCTGAATGCATCCAAGGAACAACGACATCAATTTGAATTGAGCATCTCCGGCATCCATTGGGATGAACTGGATGAGGATATTTCCGTCGCGGGCTTAATTGCAGGGCGTGGCGACCAAACAAAAGCCCCCATCGCCGCCGAATAACGAGTGGCACTCACCCGCCATTGTCCGGGTGAACAACCTTTTCAATCCCATCGCCGACTGCCGAGGCCACCGATTTCGCCTGTGTCATCACGAATTGGGCAATATCATCCACGTGGCTCACTTCGCGGTGGTAGGCCGAGAGCGCATCGCCCTGCAAAACAGTCCCTGCCGAGATTTTTGTCTTGGTTGGGTCGGCATATTTGTCGCCCATGCGCAATTCGTAATAGAGGTGCGGCCCGGTAGACAGGCCCGTTGAGCCGATGAAGGCGATTGTCTGACCTTGCGAGACACGGTCTCCCACCTTCAACCCCTTGGCTGTGCCGGAAATATGAGCGTAAGTGGTGGTGTAACCAAAATCATGCTTCACCCGGACATATTTACCATAACCGGATTCGGATGAAATCTTGATTACAACGCCATCACCCGCCGCCACAATCGGCGCACCCATCGGGGCATCATAATCGACACCGTTGTGAAACTCCGGCCGATGTAAAATCGGATGCATGCGCCAGCCGAACCCGTCATTGCTATGGCTGCCCGGCACTGGATTGGCAATCAGCGGCTTGGACACAGACCGTCCGTTCTCATCGAGAAATTCAGCTTCTTTGCCATGCTGACCCGGATAGCGGTAAAATCGCTTTTCGCGCCCACCTTCGTTGATGCCGAGGAAAACCAGTTCAACCTCGTCATTTTCTGTCTTGCGAAACACCACATGCAGTTTCGAAAGTGCATCATCAGAAACATGAACATCATTCAGTTTGAGCAGTTCCACCACCTGCAGGGACACTTGCAGCGGCACCTTTTCGCGCTTCATATGCTCCATCACCAAGGGGTAATCTGCCTTGGCCTTGGCAATCGCTGCTTTCTTGGTCGACACCACGCTATCTTGAAGCACGGTCTCGTCATCATGATGGGCAATGGCCTCGGCCACCAGCCGCTCATAGACGGCGCGGTCGCGGATCTCTTCGCATTGGCCATCATTTTGTCGGGCAATCAGATGTTCCTGCCCTTTTTTGCTGACATAGCGCGCCAGAATGATGTGGGAATTGCCCGTGCGCTCATCGGCATCGCCGTAGATGATTTCCAGCCGCTCTCCCGGCTGCAAACGATCAACGCCGAGCTTGTCGCCAAGCGCCGCCCACTCATCATCTGACACGTCCAGCGCGCCTTCAATATCGCTCAATTGCTGCGGTGTGGCTGGCATGGCCACCAGACGGCGCACCGTGGGCGCAGGCGTTTCAGTGGCCACGCTGACATTGATAGGAACACCACGCACAGGCTGATCCTGCAAGCGCGGCCCAGGATGCAATATCTTGGCGTCACCCTCTTCACCGCGCAAAATCAGATTGAACGGGCCTGAATGCGGTGTTGCTGCATTGCCATAGCCTGCCATTGTCGGAATGGCCTGCTGATCCTGCATGGATTCGGTCGGGGAGGCATCGGACAGATCAATCGACGCAGAGAAATAGGTATTGCTTGTGACCGACCCATCCATCCGGGCTTCAATCATATCCAGCTTGGCAGTTTTGGCGGCGAACATTGGTAAGCGCAGGCGTGGCTGCTTGCGGGCCGTTTGTCGGCTCCGCTTGGCCAGCAAAACCATGGCGGGTCTGGCGGGCACCTTGGCAATGGTGCCATCCATGAATTTCACCAGCACGCCGGCAGGCACGCAGGCCATTAGCACCAACACAGTCACCGTACGCCAGTGACTGCGAAAGGAGAACCGCCTCACCGTCTGGCTGTGGTGAATGGTCCCGAAAAGCTCAAGTTCCAATTCGCCAGCCTTGCACGGTTCAACACCCACCATGGGCATGGTTCTCCTTTCAAAATTCTGCGCAGACTTTTGCATCATTTTGCAATCCAGAGCCGAATTGCAAAATTATACAACAAATATAAGGTGTTACGGCAACATACGCACCCTGCTCAACGTGGCGCTATAGTGCCGTGCTCCATGGCAAAAATGTGTCCAGCTTTGGGGCGAGCCCCCCGCCACCCCTCACCAATCACAAGGAAGTGACAGCTCATCCACAGCGAAGGCTCAAGCACGCTCAAACACGCGCGCAAAATCCATCCAGAGAAGCAAGGAAAACCACGCCATCCTTCAGGGTTGCGCCCGCACCGGGCATATCCAGCACAGTGTTGATGGTAAGGTGAGCGGGCACTGTGACCTGCACAGCAGCGGCTGCCATATTGAAGATAAATAACAATTTGCAACCAGCTTTTTCGCGCACAAAAGCCAGAACATCCGTGTCCACATCAACAAAGGACATGTCGCCGTCCATCAGCACTGGCTCCGCCTTTCGCCATGCCAGAGTGCTGCGGTAATGGTTCAACACCGACGTCGCATCCTGCTCCTGCGCATCAACGGCCAACGTCTGATGCTCATGCCGTACCGGCAACCATGGTTTGGCGGTGCTAAACCCTGCCGCAGGTTTGCCGCTTTCCCACACCATCGGCGTGCGGCATCCATCACGCCCCTTGAAGGCTGGCCAGAAGCGAATGCCATAGGGATCGCGGAGATCTTCAAAGGCAAGCTCAGCCTCGGGCAGGCCCAACTCCTCGCCTTGATAGAGGCAAATGGAGCCGCGCATCGTGGCCAGAATCGTCAGGGCCAGCTTGGCTGTGGCTATCCGGCCCTCCGGCGTTGACGCAAAGCGGCTGACATGGCGGGTAACATCGTGATTGGAAAAAGCCCAACACACCCAGCCATCCTTAACCATGGATTGAAATGAGGTAACGCATTTACGGATATGCTGAGGGGTGAAATCAGGTCCCAGCAGATCGAAAGTATAGCACATATGCAGCTTGTCGCCGCCATTGGTGTAAGCCGCCACGGTATGCAGCGAACGTGCGCCGTCGCCCACCTCACCAACCGTGGTGCGGTCGCCATACCCATCCAGGAGAGCGCGCAGTTTTTGCAGGAACTCAACATTTTCCGGCTGCGTTTTGTCGTAAATGTGCATCTGCATGCCGTAAGGGTTCACATCCGGCGCATCCAGCCCGGCATCGCTACTCTCTGGCTCATGAGGTGGGTTATCTTTCAGGGAGGCATGGTGGAAATAGTAATTCACCGTATCCAGCCGAAAACCATCCACGCCGCGCTCCAGCCAGAAACGCGCCGCATCCAGCACCGCCGCCTGCACAGACGGATTGTGAAAATTGAGATCGGGCTGCGAGGCCAAAAAGTTGTGCATATAATATTGCTTGCGCACGCCATCCCATTCCCACGCCGGACCGCCGAAAATCGAGAGCCAATTGTTGGGTGCCGTGCCATCGGGCTTGGCATCGGCCCAGATGTACCAATCGGCCTTGGCGTTGTCGCGGCTGCTGCGGCTCTCGATAAACCATGGGTGCTGGTCGGAGGAATGGGAAATCACCTGATCGATGATGACCTTCAGGCCCAGTGCATGGGCCTGATCCATCATCGCATCGAAATCCTGCAAGGTGCCGAACATCGGATCAACATCGCAATAATCCGACACATCATAGCCCATATCGGCCATGGGCGAGGTGAAAAACGGCGAGAGCCAGATGACATCCACCCCAAGGGCGGCAATATAGGACAAGCGCTCTGTGATGCCCTTGATATCGCCAATGCCATCGCCATTGCTGTCTTGAAACGACCGGGGATAGACCTGATAGATCACCGCCCCCCGCCACCAATCTGTGTTACTGTCCGTCTTGGCGGTGGTGATGGTGGTTTTTGCCATGCGCTGCATCCTGTCGGGCCGATGATTTGGTGGAGAGACTACTGTATAATCTTGGCAATCGGAATCGATTTCAGCCAAAAATTATGCTGCACAGATGGCGGGTTACAGCAAAATTGCCATGCCCCCTCACGGCTGGCGGCTTTCATCCCTTTGTTACAAATCTAGCCCATAAGCGGCAGACAAAGAGCGGCGCGAACGTTTGAGTCGCATATCGTTTTCCATGCAGGGAGCACCCGCGATGAGGCTGACAATCGTGACAGATGCCTGGCATCCGCAGGTGAATGGCGTTGTCCGGTCCATTGAAAACACCAATGCCGAATTGGTGAAAATGGGCGTGACCGTCTCGATGATCACCCCCGCCTCTTATTCCAGCGTCCCCATGCCCACCTACCCGGAAATTCGCCTGTCGCTGACAGGGCCGCGCAAAATTGCCAAGGCCATTGAAGACAGCAAGCCGGATCTGATCCACATCGCCACCGAAGGCCCGCTTGGCCTTCTGGCAAGGCGGTGGTGCGTCAAACACAGCGTGGCCTTTTCCACCAGCTACCACACCCGCTTTCCCGAATATGTGGCAGCGCGCCTGCCGATTCCGCTATCTTGGCTCTATGCCTATGTGCGCTGGTTCCACCGCGCTGGCGGTGCCTGCATGGTGGCAACCGAGAGCCTGAAGCGCGAGCTGGATGCCAAGCGCATTGGCAATTTGCGGCTCTGGAGCCGTGGCATTGACACCAATCTGTTCCATCCCCAACCGTTGGAAGAGGCCCCCTTTGGCCTGAAACGACCAATCTTCATGACGGTTGGCCGTGTTGCGGTGGAAAAAAACCTGCCCGCTTTTCTCGCCCTTGATCTACCCGGCTCGAAAGTGGTGGTGGGCGATGGCCCAGCCCGCGCAGAGCTTGCTGCCCGCCACCCGGATGTGCTGTTTACCGGCGTTAAATTTGGCGCAGAACTGGCCGATGCCTATGCGCAGGCCGATGTATTCGTGTTTCCATCGAAAACCGACACCTTTGGCAACACCATTCTCGAAGCTTTGGCCTCTGGTGTTCCCGTTGCCGCCTATCCCGTTACCGGACCCATTGATATTCTGTCTGACCCGAATGCAGGGGCGATGGATGATAATTTGCAAGTAGCCTGCATCAAGGCGCTGGATGCTTCCCGCACGGCTGCCCGCACGCTTGCCGAAAGCTATTCCTGGGCAGCGGCGACAAAGCAGTTTCTGGATAATGTGATTGAAGCCAAAGCCCAAGGAAAACGCCGCCTGCGATTACGCAGGCGTAAAGCGGTGAAGCAGGCTTTGGGAAGCTGAGCAGGCTTAACGCCGACGCTTCCTACCCTCAAACGGATTCTCCGCCGCCTTCAAGTGAATGCGGATTGGCACGCCCGGCATATCAAAATCCGCACGCAAACCATTGGTCAGATAACGAATATAGCTTTCCGGCACAGAGTCAGGCCGCGTGCAGGAAATCATAAACGCTGGCGGGCGAGCCTTTACCTGCGTCATATATTTCAGCTTCAAACGACGACCAGACACAGCCGGTGGCGGATGCTGGGTCTGGACGCTATCCAGCCAGCGGTTCAGCTTGGCGGTGGAGATGCGCTTGTTCCAGACACGGTCAGTATCGGTGATCGATTGCATCAGCTTTTCAAGACCATAGCCCGTCTGGCCGGACATGGGCACAGCCCGAATGCCACGCGCCTGCGGCAACAGCCGTTCGGTCTTTTCGCGCAGTTCAGCCAAAACAGCCTGTGGGTCTTCTACCAAATCCCATTTGTTGAAGGCCAGCACGGCGGCACGGCCTTCGCGCAGCACCAGATCAACAATCTGGATGTCCTGCTTTTCAAACGGGATGGTCGCGTCAAACACGATCACCACCGTTTCGGCAAAGCGGATGGCCCGCAGCGCATCGGCCACAGACAGCTTTTCCAGCTTTTCCGTCACGCGGGCCTTGCGGCGCATGCCAGCGGTGTCAAACATCTTGATGGTACGGCCGCGCCAATCCCATTCCACCGAGATCGAATCACGAGTAATGCCCGCTTCTGGCCCGGTCAACAGGCGGTCTTCACCGAGAAAACGGTTGATCAGAGTGGACTTGCCAGCATTAGGACGGCCAACAATGGCCACGCGCAAAGGCAGGCTCTCATCATAGTGCGACAGCGCTTCTTCGTCTTCCTCGTCATCGCCGGTGGGGCGCAGGACAATATCGGTCTCCGCCACATCGTCTTCTTCCGGGAAGGCGCGCTCTTCGCCCAAAGCTTCCACAATCGCATCGCGCAGATCGATCATGCCCTGCCCGTGTTCGGCAGAGATTGGCACAGGCTCACCAAGGCCCAGCGTGAAGGCATCGTAAAAGCCGCCGTCAGAGCCTTTGGCTTCCGATTTGTTGGCCACCAGCACCACCGGCTTGCCGCGCTTGCGCAGCATACCCGCGAGCGCCTTGTCCACATGGGTCAGGCCCATTTTAGCATCGACCACAAACAGCGACAGATCGGCCTCGTCAATAGCCGCTTCCGTCTGGGCGCGCATGCGGCCTTCCAGTGTGTCCGGTCCGGCATCTTCCAGACCCGCGGTGTCGATGATACGGAAACGAAGATCCACCAGCTTGGCATCGCCGGGACGCCGGTCACGGGTCACGCCGGGCGTGTCATCGACAAGCGCCAGCTTCTTGCCAACCAAACGGTTGAAAAGCGTGGATTTGCCGACGTTAGGACGTCCGACGATGGCGACGGTAAAGCTCATGAAATTTTAGTATCCGGTTGTTCACACCCCGCTTTCGGGGCGTATTCTCAAGTTAGGAGGTTTTGGTTGCAGCAGCAATATTGTCTAGCATGATCTGGGCGCGGCTGGAAATATTGCGCGGCGATTGCGCATCTTCGGTGATCTGCTGGAACCATTCGCGGGCGCGGTCCAACTGACCAGCCTTATAGGCCGCAAGGCCCAGTGCTTCGCGGGCAGAGCCGCGCAGCGCCTGACCCGGTGTGGCCAAACCGCCAACCTCGGCCGAGACCTGATCATAGGTGCCATTGTCAATCAGCAGCCAACCGGCGCGAATATGGGCCACATCGCGCAGCGCCTGCGGCACGGAATTGTCCTTGCCCAGCGCCTGAAAGGCGGCAATGGCACCGGCCTGATCGCCCTTTTGCGCCAAAAGGCTTGCTGCCCGAAACTTCGCAAGAATTGGATAGCTGCCAAAGCCGGTTTTTTCCAGCGCGTCAAAAGCCTTCAGGGCCTCGTCATTCTTGCCATCGGCGGCCAGCTTTTGGGCGGCGAGAAACTGATCGCCAGACTGCGATGAACGGTCATCGGTCCAGTAATCATAAACGCGATAACCCGCCGTTCCGAGCACAATCAGCACCGCAGCCGTGATTATGGCAGGACCGAGCCGACGCCAGAAGCGCTGCATCTGTTCGGAACGGAGTTCATCATTCACTTCGCGAATAAAGCTGTCGTTTTGGTCTGCCATAACAAATTCCGGGCCTTAAGCCATGGTTTCTTCGATCAACGGATGCTGCGCCTTCTACCCGATTTTTACGCTATTGTAAGGGGGCCGAAGGCAATTCATCCTGAAACACCCCGCAAATCGCGCATTTACATCGAAAGCGGAGCGACGCCGATCAGCAGTTCATGCAGCTTGAAGGTGATGGCCGCCCAGACAACCACACCCAAAACCACGGCATAAAGGTCATATTTCACCGAGACAAACGCGCGAGGGGCAATCTCCCCTGCCCGCGCCCGGCGCTTCAGCGAGATGCGCAAAATCACACCCCAGGCCAGAAAGGCGGCAAACAAGACAATCGAGCGCAGATCACCATTGGAAAGCAAATGTGCCAAAGCCCAGATTTTGATGGCCAAAACCATGGGATGCTTGGTTTTGAGCACAATCTGGCCTGCGGGCAAAAAGCCCGCGACAAGACAGATGGTGGCAAACAGCATCAAAGTCACGGTCAGATGGTTCATGCCCATGGGCGGAAACCAGACATTAACAACAGGGGCCACGCTATAGCCGTAAGCCACCAGCGCAACAGATACGATGGCAAGGACGGAATGCAGCATCTTCCAGCCATTGAGCCCCAGCCGCGCCACCATGCTGGCCCGAAAACCCGGCGCAAAACTCCGGATCATATGCAGGCCCAGAAACAGAATCAAACCAATGATCAGAAGAAACATGAAACCCGATTCCCTTTAAACCAACGTGCAAACAGTGATAGCGCAGGCTGCAAGCGCTGACCATAGCATGGAAACCAAGAGTGGTGGAGCAATTGCTCAAAAACAAAACGGCCGGGCAATCCCGACCGTTTTGAAGGTTTCGTAGACAGATTATCAGTCCTGCTCTTTCCGTGCCATGTAGCGCTGATCAATCTCCGGCAATGGTTCGCCATCAATAGCAGCCTCAAACGCGTTCAGACGCTTGTGGATGGACAACAGTTCAATAATCGTCGTCCATGAGCTGACAAGATATTGGAAGGAATTGCTGACCTGACCAAAAGCAGTCGAGATTTGCTGGAAGATACCGTAGGTGATGGTGCCAGCAACAATGGTTGGCACCAGCATGAAAACCAGAAACAGCGCATCGGCCTGAACGTAGAAATAGCGCGCAACATTGAAGTACAGATAGTGGAAATACATGCGGAAATAATTCTTCCGAACATTCGCAAACAGCTCTGTAACAGTTGCTGGCTCTGCGCGATCATGATGATCTTCGCCATAAACAAGCTCTTTGCGATAAGCTGCTTCAACCCGCTGATTGCGGAAGTTCAGGCCCGGCAATTTGATGCCGACAATTGCCAAGAGCAGAGTGCCGAACACCGACCAGAAAAGCGCCAGCCAGAACAAGGCATGAGGAATTTTACCCAGAACGGGCAGTTCGGTCACATAGGATGACAGCGATAGCAGAATAGGCAGAAAAACTACCAGCGTCATGACCGAATTGATCAACGAAATGCCGAGACCTTCCAGCGTGCTGGAAAAGCGCATCGTATCTTCCTGAACACGCTGGGAAGCGCCTTCAATATGGCGAAGCTTTTCCCACTTCGACATGTAGAAGTTGTTCATCGCCGTGCGCCAGCGGAAAATATAATGGCTGGTGAAGAAATCCGTCAGGATCGAAACAAACATGCTGAGAAAGGCGATTTGTGCAAAAACAACCATAAGGTCATAAAAATTCTCAACGGATACGCCGGGTTTCTTGGACAGAGCATTTTGCAGCAAATCACCAAAAGGGCGCCGCCAATTGTTGATAACCACCGAAATCTGCACACCAAAATAGGTGACGCAGATGATGACCATTGACCCCCAGACCGACCAGAGCTTCCACGGATGGGAATGGGCCTTGATGCTCCAGAACACACCGAAAACGGCAAGGCTCAGCAGGAAATAACCGTAAAACCAAAGATTGGTTGGCATCAGGAAATAGGTCAGGTCAAACGGCTCTTTTCCGTCTGCGGGTGCCGCAAAGCCGAGGCTATCGCCTAAACCGGCAGCATAAAGATACCAGCCAAATATACAAACCAACGTCCACACAATCGCGGATGTAAAAAACAGTTTGGGTTTGGGGAAAAACGAGTGAAACACAGGGACTGACTTTCCTGACGGGATTCGATTATGGCGGTTTGTCGTTGGCGCAAACTAAGTCAGTTATTGCTGTGCGGCAATGCTTGAAAACCATCCTTACACATTTGTAACAACCTGCCTTTTTGCCTCTGCGGGGTCTCCCACGGATGTGGCCAAAACATGGCTGGCCGATGTCAAAGCAAATGTTTAAAAAAGCAAAAAACACCACAAAATTTTATTCCGAAATAAAAAATCAACCAAAGGCGAAAAATTGCGTTCTTTTGAACGAATATAGTTGAAACACAACTCAAGATAATGCTAGCTTATATAAAAGATATATCTAAAATAGAATTTTATTACATATTTTGAATTTTAAATATAAGGTGATTTAGCAATGAATGATCAATTGATCGCCATTGATCGCGTCACTATGGATAGCGCTCTGGCTTATACGACCGCATTTACATTTTTGAGTGCGATTTTGATCGCAGTCACAATGAGAATTCCCTATAAAACCCTCTGGAAAGACCAATTAGAAACCGTTCAGATATGCTTGACCATTTCTGGTGCAGCACTGATTGGCCTGTTGTGGGGGAATATGCCCCTCATACTCACGCTTTCAACCTGCACGTTTTTCGCCAGTATGATCCTTCGAGATGTAATGCCGTCTCTCAGTACGGCAGGCCTGACGTATATGGTATCAGGGCCGCTCAGCATGATCGTTGGAGGAATCTGGAGCTGCGTTTGGCTCCACGAGGCACATTATCCGGATTGGGCTCTGGTCGGATTTTGCATTTTCTGGGTTTTTGCAGCCTTCAAAGCCGTTTTGGTCCTGGCAATGCGCTTGGGCACTTTGGGCATTGTCCTTCGTAAGAAGTGGAAACGACCAATCACCCCTTTTAATCCCATCAGCAGAACACAACAGCCCCGAGTATCAATCCATGTACCCTGTCACGCTGAACCCCCAGACGTGGTCATCGAGACTTTGAACCATCTGGCTGCGCTGGATTATGACAATGTCGAGATTCTGGTCTGCGACAACAACACGCTTGACCCGCTTCTGTGGCAACCGGTTGAGCACCATTGCGCACATCTGAACGACAGAGTTGAGCAAAAACACTTCCGGTTCTTCCACGTCGAAAACATGCAAGGTGCCAAGGCTGGGGCATTGAATTTTTGTCTGGATCAAACCGACCCCAACGCCACACTGGTCGCTTTAGTGGATGCCGATTATCAAGCTGAACCCGACTTTCTCAGTGCATTGGTCAGCTTTTTCCAAGATGAGAAATTTGCCTTCGTGCAGACCTCCCACGATTATCGATGTGATGATGAGAATTTCTATAAAGATGCTTGCTATTGGGAATATGTATCGCCGAATAGGTCGGAATATGCCGGTGTCAGCGAGTTAAAAGCCTCATTCACAGTGGGCACCATGTGTATTTTCAGAAAGTCGGCTATTGAGGAGGTCGGTCGTTGGGCCGAATGGTGCCAGACTGAGGATTCAGAAATTGCCATTCGTCTGCGTGCAGCAGGCTATGATGGAATTTTCCTGCCACATACTTTTGGCCGCGGCCTGATACCAGATAACTTCTTCGACTGGAAACGCCAGCGCTTCCGGTGGACATCTGGACCCATGCAACAATTTCTACATCACTGGCGCTTGTTTATGCCCAACCGCCTTGGCGGGTCACCCCATTTGACTGCTTGGGGTAAAGTGTTTGAAATCTTTCGAAGCTTGGTACCACTGACGATTTCCGCGAATATATTGACCTTCAGTGCTATGGCGCTGCTCATGCCCCCCTTGATAGCAACCGGCATTTTACCGCAGCTCAGCATGCCCACCATTGGATGGACAATCCTTGTGGCCACATTTTTGGCAGGTGCCATTCGATCTGCCACTGAATACTGGGCCTGTGGCTGCCGCTCATTCCGTTCCATGCTGGGTGCAGAGTTTGCGGCCTATGCCCTGACCTATGTCTGCTCCGTCTCGGCCATGGCCGCTTTGATCGGGCAGAAAATCATCTGGCACCGGACACCCAAATTCGATGCGCGATTGACATGGTTGCAGGCAATCCGGAGCGCCTCGCCGGAAATCCGGGCAGCGATGGTGATCACAGCGCTGCTGCTCTATGTGCTGGCTTTTTCTTCCTTCATCGGAACAGCCAGCACCGTGCTGATTGCCACCCCCCTGCTTTACCCACTGGGCGGGTTTCTTGCGTCAGCAATCATGGCTGTTCTGGCCACCCGACGCCATCCAGTAAAAATCAGCAGGCCATTTCCGGATGGTAGGCCCTTTGCCAGTCACAACAGGCTGTTGTGGTCTGCGGCCAATGTCAACACGGACATGGCAACAGAACAGAAGACCCCAAGCAGCAGCATTATTGCCAATGTGGAATCTGCGCCAATTCCAATCTAGAGTTTGTCAGGGAAAAGTGGAATCCGGTTTTCCCGAAAAGACAAACGAAAACAAAAAAGTCGAGAGTCTGTCAGGTTCAATCTGAACCTGACAGACTCTCGCCAACTTCACTGTCAATAGAGACAGCGCCACCGGGGCATAGTAAAAGCTCTTCCCGCTGGCTTTGTCGTTCAAACCTGATGTCTTGTCCTCTCTATCGTTCTCCACAGGAATAGAGCCAAAACCAGACTAAGCACCACCACAGATGCAGCAATCAGACTTGGTAGCGTAAAACTGCCGCTGTGTTGTGCCACGGCACCGGCCACCAGTGGGCCAATGATCTGGCCGGTGCCAAAGGCGGCTGTCATGATGGACAGCGCCTTGCGCGGAGTTTTGGGGGCCAGCTCACGCCCAAGCCGCAGGCCATAGGCGGTGAGGGTCATGAAGGTTGCGCCCAAAGCCACGCCGCCGATCAGCGGAGCCGTAACGCCCGGCAGGGCAACTGAGCAAAACACGCCGATGGCTTCCACAGCCAGCCCAACGCAATAGGCCCCCACCAATCCCAGACGCAGCATCAAAGGCCGCCAGACAAACAGGGAAACGGCGGCAGCCAACCCCGCCAGAAACCACGCGAGAAATTCCACCACAGGCCCCGCAGTGGCCATGCGGGCCATGGTGACAATGAAGGTTGCGGTGATAACATAGCCAAAACCAAACAGGCCATAGGAGGCAAACAACAACAAAAACGGTCGCGTCCACACCAAGCGCGCTTCGGCGGGCTGTTTGGTGCCTGTTTTGCCCATTCTTGGCAGCATAGCCGCCACGGCAATCATGGCTACAAAGCTCACACTTGCGCCCACCAGCCAATCCAGCCGCCAACCCGCTAGCGAAAAATCATTCTGAAACTGACCGATCACGAAGACCAGCAGGGATGAGACGGCAATGCCAAGCCCAACGCCACCAAAATGGGCCGATTGCGCATGTTCACTGCCCGCCGCCGCCGCAAAAGGCAGCACCACGGAGCTTATAAAAATCATGCAAAATGCGCTGGCTATCCCTGCAAAAAACCGGATGAGCACAAACAGCAGCACGTTCTGCGTACCTGCCATGGCGGCCAGCAGCAGCGCATTGGCGACCAGCGATGCAATGCCCAAACTACGCTCTCTGCCCGCAGCAAAACCATGCCCGGCCAAAACGGCACCCACCAGATAGCCCGCAAAATTGCCAGCGGCAATCAGCCCGGCGTCACCGGCCGACAAGGTTAAATCTGCCATCATGCCCGGCAAAATCGGCGTGAACGAAAAACGCCCAAAGCCCATGGCAGAGGCCAAGGCAAGGGCACCCGCAAGGGCGGCAAGAGTGAGAGATCGGCGGGAATAGACTCTGCTCATGGCTTGCTATTGCACCACAAAAGCCTGCTGACAAATCAGAATTTTTGACACCTGCTATGAACAGCGCACGTTCTACAACGATGCTGTGCAGGTGCGCGCTTTACTCCACCATGGTCAGAATCAGCGGGCCGTTTTTGGTGGCCACCACAGTGTGCTCAAACTGCACCGTCAGCGCCCGTGGTTCGCTATACAGCGTCCATTGGTCATCACCGCCGCCATCCTCAGCCCATTGGCCGCCCAGCGACAGAAACGGCTCGATAGTGAACACCTGCCCCTCCACCATAATGCGGGTTTCATCCGGGTCGGCCCAGGTGGAAAGCTCGCGCGGCTCCTCGTGCAGCGAGCGGCCAATGCCGTGGCTGGCCAGATTTTCAATAAGCGTATAGCGATGGCTATCGGCAAAAGCACCAACGGCGCGGCCAATGCCAGCAAAGGGAAATCCGGTTTTGACCTGCTGAATGCCCAAAAACAGCGCCCGCTTGCCATCGCGCAGCAGCCGCTCGGTTTTCGGCTTGCCGGGTGGCACGAGAAACGATGCGCCGGTGTCGCCGAAAAAGCCGTTTTTCTCTGCCGAAACATCGATATTGACCAGATCGCCCTTCTGGATCACCCGATCGCCGGGAATGCCATGGGCCACCTCTTCATTGACGCTGATGCAGGTGGCACCCGGAAATTTATAGCACAACTCCGGTGCCGATTGCGCACCAGCATCCTCCAGCACTTTACGGCCAATCTGGTCCAGCTCACGGGTGGTGATACCGGGTTCCAGCGAGGCTGCCATGATTTTAACCGCAAGGCCGCACAGACGACCAATTTCCTTCAGGCCCTGCAATTCATCATCATTGGCAATAATCATTGGCACGCTTTCTTGATTTGTTTTTTGTGCCTTACGCCTCAGCCTTCGCTGCCGTCAATGCCTCGCGCACAAGTGGAGCCACTTTCAAACCATAAAGCTCAATGCCCTTCATGATCTCTTTATGCGGCATCGGGCCAATGGCCATTTGCAGCAAGAAGCGGTCGTTGTTGAAAATCTTGTGGTGGGCAATGATCTTTTCAGCCACGGTTTCCGGGCTGCCGACAAACAGCGCACCCTGCGGCCCGCGGCTGGCATCGAAATGGGCGCGATTGGTGGGACCCCAGCCGCGCTCGCGGCCAATGCGGTTCATCACCACGGCCTGTGGCTCGAAGAAAATATCGGCAGCGGAATGATCGGTTTCGTGAACAAATCCATGCACATTGACGGATGTCTTCAACAGAGACGGATCAACGCCCGTGCGTTCCCCGCTCTGGCGATAGAGATTAAACAACGGTGCAAACCGATGCGGCTCACCGCCAATAATGGCCAACGCCAGAGGCAGGCCCAAGGCTCCTGCACGCGCCACCGATTGCGGCGTGCCACCCACGGCAATCCACAGCGGCAGCGGGTCTTGCAGCGGTCGTGGATAGACGCCACGGCCCTGAATGGGTTTGCGGGTCTCGCCCTGCCATGTCACCACTTCGTTTTCGCGGATTTCCATCAACAACTGGAGTTTTTCGGCAAACAAAAGGTCATAATCGTCAAGATCATAGCCGAACAAGGGAAAGCTCTCGATGAAGGAGCCCCGCCCGGCCATCATTTCCACCCGGCCATTGGAGAGCAAATCCACCGTGGCAAATTGCTGAAACACCCGCACCGGATCATCGGAACTCAGCACGCTGACAGCACTGGTCAGGCGGATGTTTTTGGTTTTGACGGCGGCAGCCGCCAGAATGGCGGCAGGCGATGAGGCCATGTAATCGGGGCGGTGATGCTCGCCAAGACCGAACACATCCAGCCCCACCTCATCGGCCAGCTGAATTTCTTCCAGCAGCTCATCCACACGGCGCTTCGCCTCAAGCCCCTTGTTGGTGGCGTTTGGATCAACATCGGCAAATGTGTAAAGGCCCAGTTCCATGGTCATCTCCTGTATTTTCCAAAGAGATAATCACCTCGGCACGGCAATGCAAACGTCTGGTTTCAAACGCACTGTTCATCCCATTAATGCACGAAAATTGTTATATTTAATAATCATTGTAAATAAATATTAATGCGACGCAGTTAAGGATGGGGCACCCCTTGCGAATATATGTGGGCGTTGGGGGTGAGGTCGCAGATAGAACAAGATCAATCTCAAAGGACTCAAATCATGACTTCCATATCGTCCGTTGCCAGCAGCAGCGCAACCACTTCCTCCTCATCATCCAACGCATCGAAGGCCACCATTGCCAATCTGGAAGCGCAAGTTGCTGCCAAACAGGCCGAAGTTGATGCTGAAACCGATGCAACCAAAAAGACAGAACTGGAAACAGAGCTGAAAGCGCTGCAAGCCAAGCTTGAAGCGGCAAAGCAAGAGGCCGCCGCCAAGCCAGACCAAAAACAGCCGCAAAATGACAATGAAAAGAGCGAACCGCCGCGGTTTTCCGGCGAAAGCGACAATATCGGCAAAGGCAATTTTGGTGAAGGTACCCCCTTCGGCCAGCGCTTCGCCTATCTCTGACAATTTGAAATTTGCTCAGGCTGCGCCATCATGATGATGGTCGCATCCCGTGCTTTTCCGCCATCAACCCGATCCGTGCTTGCCCGTTTTAAGTGTTCGTCAGGGTGCGGTGCACGGCATCCTGCCAACCTTTGTGCTTGGTTGCGCGCACCTCTTCATCCATCACAGGTTCAAAACGCCGATCCCGCGCCCATGCCTTGGCAAATTCATCCATGCCGGGCCAGATGCCTGCACGGCT
Organism: Rhizobium sp.; assembly: GCA_003501385.1. Lineage (GTDB taxonomy): Bacteria > Pseudomonadota > Alphaproteobacteria > Rhizobiales > Rhizobiaceae > Allorhizobium. The sequence continues at coordinate 28,531 of DNPN01000094.1, forward strand.
GGCGGCCAGAAATGCTGCCCCCAACGCGGTGGTTTCAATAATGGCCGGGCGGTCCACAGGTGCATTCAGCAGGTCAGAGAGACGCTGCATGGTCCAATCCGATGCCGCCATGCCGCCATCCACCCGCAGCACCATGTCATCATGGCCGTTTTGCCAGTCTTTATGCATGGCGTCGAGCAGATCGCGGGTTTGATAGCAGACGGCCTCTAAAGCCGCGCAGGCAAATTCGGCAGGGCCGCTGTTGCGTGTCAGGCCAAACATGGCACCGCGCGCATCGGGGTCCCACCATGGTGCGCCCATGCCAGTAAAGGCGGGCACGAGGTAAACATGCTGATTGGGGTCGGCAGTTGCGGCGAGATTGCCCGCTTCTGCCGCATCGCCAATCACCTTGATGCCATCCCGCAGCCATTGCACGGCGGCTCCGGCAATGAAAATAGAGCCTTCCAGCGCATAGGTGGTTTTGCCATCCATGCGATAGGCGATGGTGGTTAGCAGCCGGTTTTTCGACGTCACCCGATCCGCACCCGTGTTGAGCAGCGCAAAGCAGCCCGTGCCATAGGTGGATTTAACCATGCCCGGTGCAAAGCAGGCTTGGCCTATGGTGGCCGCTTGCTGATCTCCAGCCACGCCCAAAATCGGCACCGCAGCACCAAACACGGAAGCCTCGGTGACGCCGAAATCAGCGGCGCAATCCTTCACCTCGGGCAAGACCGCCAATGGAATATTGAGAAGCTTCAAAAGCTCCTCATCCCATTGGTTATCGGCAATGTTGAAAATCAGCGTGCGCGAGGCATTGGTGGCATCGGTGGCAAAGCTTTTGCCGCCAGTGAGCCGCCAGATCAGATAGGTATCAATGGTGCCGAAGCACAAAGCACCCTGCTCGGCCTTGGTGCGCGCACCGTCTACATGGTTCAGCAGCCATGAGAGCTTGGTGCCGGAAAAATACGGGTCCAGCAGCAGGCCGGTTTTCTCCGTGAAGAGCGCTTCCAGCCCATCACCTTTAAGCTGTTCACAAAAGGAGGCGGTGCGGCGGTCCTGCCAGACAATGGCATTGTGGATGGGCTTGCCCGTTTCGCGATCCCACACCACCACCGTCTCGCGCTGGTTGGTAATGCCAATGGCCGCAATATCGGCGGCCGTAATCCGGGCGCGGGCCAGCGCATCACGAATCGCGTGAGTCACACTGTCCCAAATCGCCTCAGGATCATGCTCCACCCAGCCCGATCGCGGGAAAATCTGTGGGAATTCCTGCTGCCCACGGCCAACAATGCGCATGGCGCTATCAAACACGATTGCGCGACTGGATGTGGTGCCCTGATCAATCGCCAGCACAAATTTGCTCATGATGCTCCTCCCAGAGCTTTCGGTTTTTTTCGAATTATCCGCAATGCGAAGCATTCATGTGGCATCGAGCCATGAAATGAAAGGTAAACGAAGATCTGCCTTTGTTCAACATGGGAATTCACCCGCTCACAGACCTTCAACCATTTATTGCAACAGACAAAAAGGCGAATTGCAAATGATTGGTTTTTGGGCATAGGCTATCCATATAAATGCCACCACACACAAACGAAACGGCGGCCTGTCTGCGACCGAGCGAAACCGACAAACCATCGTATAAAGCCTGTCAAAAGCCATCATCACGAAGGAAAAAGCCATGAAGAGAAATGTTGTTGTGACCGGTTCCACCAGCGGTATCGGCCTTGGTATTGCCCGCGCCTTTGCGGCAGAAGGGGCCAATATCCTGATCAACGGTTTTGGCTCGCTCACCGAAATCGAAGACATCCGCAAAGAACTGGAAGCCCATGGTGGCAAGGTGCTCTATCACCCCGCCGACATGAGCAAGCCTCCGGAAATCGCGGATATGATTGAAACCGCCATTTCTGAATTTGGTGGCCTTGATGTGCTGGTCAACAATGCCGGTATTCAATATGTGGCCCCGATTGAAGAATTCCCTATAGAAAAATGGGATCAGATCATTGCCATCAACATGTCCAGCGCCTTCCACACCATGCACGCCGCCATTCCGAACATGAAGGGCAAAAAATCCGGCCGCATCATCAATATTGCCTCGGCGCACGGGCTGGTGGCCTCGCCGTTCAAATCCGCCTATGTCACCGCCAAGCACGGCATTCTGGGCCTGACCAAAACCGCCGCCCTTGAGCTGGCAGAGCATGGCGTGACGGTGAACGCCATTTGCCCCGGCTATGTGCTGACCCCTTTGGTGGAAAAGCAGATTCCCGACACTGCCAAGGCCCGTGGCATTACCGAGGAGCAGGTCAAGCGCGACGTGCTTTTAGCCTCGCAAGCCACCAAGGAGTTCGTGACGGTTGAGCAAGTGGCCGCTTGCGCCATCTATCTGGCCAGCGATGCGGCAAAACAGATCACCGGCACGCATATATCGATTGATGGTGGCTGGACGGCGTAAAAAACCCGCGTACTCCCGCGAACCCGGGTGCGCCTAGGCGACACCCGCGGGTTCGCGGGAGTACTTTAAATCTGATGCATAATTTTCTCCTTAAATCGATTTCGATTTAAGGAATTATGCAGTAGTCTGGATAGTTGCGCACAGCTCTCGAAGGACACCTATGACAAACCGCATTCGCTTTCTGCTCAATGACCAAGAGGTCTCGCTCACCAGCATAGACCCCACGGCAACCCTTCTGGATTATCTGCGGCTTTCCCGCCGTTTGACAGGCTCCAAAGAAGGATGTGCAGAAGGCGATTGCGGTGCCTGCACCGTGCTGGTGGGGCGGCTGGTCAAAGGCCAGCTCGTTTATGAATCGGTCAATGCCTGCATTCGTTTTGTCGGCTCGCTCAACGCCTGTCATGTGGTGACGGTAGAGCATCTGGCCGCCAAGGATGGCACCTTGCATCCCGTGCAACAGGCCATGGTGGATTGCCATGGCTCGCAATGTGGTTTTTGCACGCCGGGGTTTGTCATGTCACTTTATGGCTTGTGGCTCACCAATGAAGCCCCGACACGGGCCGAAATTGAGCGGGCATTGCAGGGCAACCTCTGTCGCTGCACAGGCTATGAGCCGATTGTCAAAGCCGCCGAACAGATGGCGGAGACTCGCCCCTCCGCGCTTTTTGACGCTCTAACCCGCGAACGCGAAAAGATCATTGCAACCCTCAACGACATGACCAGCACCGATACCATTGTGCTGGAAGGGGATAACCGCACGCTCATTGTCCCTGCCAATGTTGAGGCGCTGGCCAACACGCTGGCCGCCCACCCCAAGGCCACCATTGTTGCGGGCGCAACCGACGTGGGTCTTTGGGTGACAAAGCAGATGCGGGTTCTCAATCCCGTAGTGTTCATCAACCACTTGAACGAATTGCAAGACATCACCGTGGATGATGCTGGCATCACCCTTGGTGCTGGCGTCAGCTACACTGCCGCCTTTGACTGTCTTCGCAAATCCATCCCTGCCTTTGGCCGATTGATTGAACGCATCGGCGGCCAGCAAGTGCGCAATATGGGCACGCTTGGCGGCAATATCGCCAATGGCTCGCCGATTGGCGACACGCCGCCTGCGCTGATTGCGCTTGGGGCCACAGTCACCCTGCGCTCAACCTCCGGCACCCGCACGCTATTGCTGGAAGATTTCTTCATTGAATATGGTCGCCAAGACCGCCAGCCCGGTGAATTTGTTGAGCGCATCTTTGTGCCGCGCCCCAAAGCCTCCAGCCATTTTGCGATCTATAAGATTTCCAAGCGCCGGGATGAGGATATTTCAGCGCTGTGTGGGGCGTTTTATCTGGAAACAGAGGGTGGCCGCGTTTCCAGCATTCGCATTGCCTTTGGTGGCATGGCAGGCACGCCAAAGCGGGCAAATGCGGTGGAAGCCGCCCTTATGGGTAAGCCTTGGAGCGAAGAGACAGTTCAGGCTGTCCGCGATGCGTTTGATGCCGATTATCAACCGCTGTCTGATTGGCGGGCGACGTCGGAGTATCGGCAATTGACCGCGCAAAATCTGCTGACCCGCTTCTTTCTGGAAACATCTGGCAATGGACAGGAATTGCAGCGGTTTGCGGTGGAGGTGGTGTGATGGTGGCCAACGTCGCGCATGCATTCATGGCATCAAACCCCTCATCCGGCTGCCGCCACCTTCTCCCCGCTGGGGAGAAGAAGCGTGGGGCCAATGCCTCATGCATGTCGTTACCCAAGCGTGATTGGGTACGCCAAAGCTTGAAATGGAATGAGACGGCACCTCATATCTCTTCTCCCCTGCGGGGAGAAGGTCCCGCCCCTTTTAATAGAGGAAGAGGGGGGATGAGAGGGACCGCATCCGCACGGACCTTTGCTGTGGCACAAAAAGGGAGCCTCCATCATGGATAAGGCAATATTCACACCATCTGCCACCATCAAAGGCCCCATGCACCAATCTCTGCGCCATGATTCCGCCCATAAGCATGTAGCCGGCAGCGCCGACTATATTGATGATATTCCCGAACCCGCAGGCCTGCTGCACGGCGGTCTGGGCCTGTCTGACCGTGCCCATGCCGAGATCATCTCCATTGATCTTGCCGCTGTCAAAGCCTATCCCGGCGTTGTCACTGTTTTGACCGCCAACGACATTCCCGGCACCAATGATGTCTCCTCCGGTGGCCGCCATGATGAGCCGCTGATTGCCACCAGCAAAGTAGAATTTCACGGCCAGATCATCTTTGCCGTGATTGCCGAGACCCGCGATGCCGCCCGCAAAGCAGCCCAGCTTGCCAAGGTAGAATACCGCGACCTGCCCTTCTGGACCGATATTGATGGCGCGCTGGAGAATGGCGCACCGCTCGTGACCCCCGGCATGGTGCTAAAGCGCGGCACGCCGGAAAGCGAGCTGGATAAAGCCGAGCATCGCCTGCAAGGCTCGATGCGCATTGGCGGGCAGGAGCATTTTTATCTGGAAAGCCAGATTGCCATGGCGATTCCGGGTGAGGATGAGGATGTGACCGTGTGGTCATCCACCCAGCATCCATCAGAAATCCAACATATTGTTGGCCATGTGCTCAACATTCCCTCCCATGCCATCACCGTCAACACCCGGCGCATGGGCGGCGGCTTTGGCGGCAAGGAAACCCAAGGCAATCAATTTGCCGCCCTTGCCGCCGTTGCCGCCAAAAAGCTGAACCGCGCCGTGAAATTCCGCCCCGACCGGGATGAGGACATGTCCATCACCGGCAAGCGCCATGATTTCAAAATGGATTTCGATGTCGCCTTCAACAGCGATGGCCGCATCCATGCCATTGATGCCAATTTTGCCGCCCGCTGCGGCTATTCGTCGGATCTCTCCGGCCCGGTCACGGATCGCGCCCTGTTTCATGCCGATAGCAGCTATTTCTATCCGCATGTGAAGCTGACCTCGCAGCCTTTGAAAACCCACACCGTCTCCAACACCGCCTATCGCGGTTTTGGTGGCCCACAGGGCATGCTGGGGGCCGAGCGAGTGATTGAGGAAATCGCCTATGTGCTGGGCAAAGACCCGCTGGAGGTGCGAAAGGCCAATTTCTATGGCGAGCTTGGCTCTGGCCGCGATGTGACACCCTATCACCAGACGGTGGAGGACAATATCATTGCCCGCGTGGTGAGCGAGTTGGAAGCGTCCAGCGATTATCAGGCCCGGCGCAAGGCAATTGTTGAGTTCAACAAGACCAGCCCAGTGATCAAAAAGGGCATTGCGCTTAACCCGGTCAAATTCGGCATTTCCTTCACCATGACCGCCTTTAATCAGGCGGGCGCGCTGGTGCATGTCTATCAGGATGGCTCCATCCACCTCAACCATGGTGGCACGGAAATGGGTCAGGGGCTTTACACCAAGGTGGCGCAGGTGGTGGCGGACGCCTTTCAGGTGGATATTGACGTGGTGAAAATCACAGCCACCACCACGGGCAAAGTGCCCAACACCTCCGCCACCGCCGCCTCATCCGGCACCGATCTGAACGGCATGGCCGCCTTTGATGCCGCCCGCCAGATCAAGGAACGGCTGGTTGGTTTCGCTGCGGAAAAATGGGGCGTGGCGGCAGAGGACGTGCGTTTTCTACCCAACCGGGTGCAGGTGGGGGCGGAAACCATTCCCTTCCCGGAGTTTATCAAACAGGCCTATCTGGGCCGCGTGCAACTTTCTGCCGCTGGCTTTTACAAGACGCCGAAAATCCACTGGAACCGCGAAACCGGGCGCGGCACGCCGTTTTACTATTACGCCTATGGTGCATCGTGTTCGGAAGTGTCGATCGATACGCTGACCGGGGAATATCTCATCGATCGCACCGACATTCTCCACGATGTCGGCAAATCGCTCAATCCGGCCATTGATATTGGCCAAATCGAAGGCGGCTTTGTGCAGGGCATGGGCTGGCTGACCACGGAAGAACTGTGGTGGGATGGCAAGGGCCGCCTGCGCACTCACGCCCCCTCGACCTACAAAATCCCGCTGGCCTCGGACCGCCCGAAAATCTTCAATGTCAAACTGGCGGATTGGGCGGAAAACGCAGAACTGACCATTGGCCGCTCCAAGGCCGTGGGCGAGCCGCCCTTCATGCTGGCGATTTCGGTTTTGGAGGCGCTGTCCATGGCCGTGGCATCGGTGGCTGATTACAAACACTGCCCCCGCCTTGATGCCCCCGCCACCCCGGAACGGGTGCTGATGGCCGTCGAGCGGCTGAAAAAGCTGTGAAACCCATGTCTTTGGACGACACGGCATCTCTGACGTCCTTTCTCAACCGTCACCCGGATGTGGTGATGGTAACGGTGGTGCAGGCCAAGGGCTCCACCCCGCGTGATGCAGGCACGTTCATGCTGGTTGGCAAGCATGCGCTGTTTGGCACGATTGGTGGCGGGCAGCTGGAATTCATCGGCATCGAAAAAGCCCGCAAACTTTTGGCTGACGGGCTAGACAGGGACACGCTGTCCTTACCGCTGGGGCCAGAGATTGGCCAATGCTGTGGCGGATGGGTGGAACTTGCTCTGGAGGTTTTGACCGTTGAGCGGCGCGCGGCGCTGGACGCGCGCATGCAGCGCGCAACGGCACAGCAGCCGCAGGTGTTTATTTTCGGTGCTGGCCACGTGGGGCTGGCCTTGACTGCAGCCCTGAGCCCGCTGCCCTTCCGTGTTGTGCTGCTGGACAGCCGCGAACATATTGATGGCGAGATTCCGCACGGCACCGATTTTCGGCGGGTTGCCCTGCCGGAAGCACAAGTGGCTGAGATTGCCCAAGGTGGCGCTGCGGTCATCCTCACCCATGACCACGCTCTGGATTTTCTCATTGCCCGCGAGGCGCTGGCCCGTGATGACCTTGCCTATATCGGCATGATCGGCTCTGCCACCAAACGCGCCACATTTGCCCATTGGCTGGCGCGGGAGGGCGGTGACAAAGCCCAACTCACTCGCCTGACCCTGCCGATTGGTGCAGGCCCGATTAAAGACAAGCGCCCGGCTGTGATTGCCGCGCTGGTGGCAGCTGAATTGCTGCATAAACTGTGCTGACCAAACAGCTTCACGCAGGATCAGCCTGTCAAAAGCCCTGCAGTATGACCCGCGCGCGATGGCGCGCGAAACCAAGAGACCAGATCCATGGCGAATGCGCAAACAGTTCTCCTCCAGCGGCAAAAGCTGGCACCCCTGATGGAGATGGCGCAGCATTATGCGGGCATGGACCTCTCTGGCGAGCCAGAAGAGTTTCAGGCAAGCGTTCTGGCGTTACAGGAAAACGCCTGCAAAATTGCGCAGGACATCGCCGAAATCGCTCTCCATATCCACGATCTCGACAACGCAACGGCCTTGTTGCAGGACGTGCTGACAATCAAAGTCAACGCCGCCACGCATCGGCGTCTGGCCGATATTTGGCAGTTGAAAGGAGATTGGTGGCAGGCTGCAAACCATTACCGGCAGGCGGAAAAAGCCGGAGAGCATGGTGCAGAATTTTATAAAGCCCTTGCCCATTGCCTGACCAAGATTGGCAACGCAACCGAAGCGGCCCAGGCTTTTGAAAACGTGCTGGAAATTGAACCGGACCAGATCGACGCATTGAACGCCCTGACATTTCACGCCCTGAAAAGTGGCGCGTTTGACAAAGGCCTCGCCCTGGCCATCCGCGCGGTCGATGCCGCCCCCGACAACGCGGCAGCACAGTTTAATCTCGGCCAGACCTTGCAGGGCTTGGGCCGCATGCATGCGGCAAAAGCCGCCTATGAGGCGGTGCTGCGTATCGATCCACGCCATGTGGATGCCTATCTGCTGCTGGGCATGCTCACCACCTTCACGGCGGATGACCCGCGCCTTCAGGCCATGCAGAGCCTTCATCAAGCGCTGGCGGCAGAGCCAGCCCGGCGTCTGAAAATCGGCTTTGCCCTGTATAAGGCAATGAATGATGCCAAACTCTATGATGCGGCCTTTGCTTACCTTGAAGATGCAAACAATCTGCGGCGAGCGCAATTTTCCACCTACAGTGTCGATGATGACATTGACCTGATGGAGGCATTGGCGCAGCTATTTACCCCGGAGTTGATCCACTCTGCTGAACAGCTGGGCAATCGCGTGGAGCGTCCTGTGTTCATTGTCGGACTGCCGCGGTCCGGCACCAGCCTGACAGAGCAGATTTTGGCCAGCCATCCGCAGATCTATGGTGCGGGCGAGCTGGAAACCCTGAGCTATAAGATCATTGAGCATTTCTTTGAGCAAGATCGCAAGACCCTGAAAGGGGCTGGATGCCTGACGCCTGATAGCATTCTCGATGCTGCACAGGGCTATATCGCGCCCGTGCGCGCCAAGGTGGACGACAATCGCCGGATTGTGGACAAAATGCCGGTCAATTTTCTCTGGATTGGCTTTATCAAGCTGATGTTTCCATTGGCAAAAATCATCATTATGCGGCGCGACCCGATTGCCAATGGCTTTGCGCTCTATTCCAGCTATTTTCCGAGCGATGGCATGCAATATAGCTATAATTTAAGCGAAACAGCCCGCTACATTGCAGCGGAGCGCAAACTGACCGCCCATTGGGCCGCGCTATTTCCCCATGACGTTCTGGAATTGAGCTATGAACGCTTGACCGAGGAGCAAGAAGCACAAACCCGCCGCCTGCTTGATTTCTGCGACTTGCCCTGGGATGAGCGTTGCCTCGACTTTAACAAGACAGACCGGCCCGTGATGACATTGAGCGTCGCCCAAGTGCGAAAGGGCCTCTATAGCGGCGTCGATAAGAAAACCGCCCATTATCGTCACCATTTGGGCGAGATGATTGCCGGGCTGGCCCAAGCCGGATTGGTCAGCGCGGACCAGCCTGAAGCACAGCCCTGAGTCGGCGCTCCATCGACCACACCGCATCATCGCGGCATTTCGGCTGCTCAGTCTCGATGCCGATGTCGCGCATCAAATCGTCCGGCACATCCTGAATACGCTTCCATCTCAGCCGGTCCATGACACAGGCTTTCAGCCCACGGCTATTGCCGAAAAACAGGCGCAGTAATACGTTTGCGGATAGCATCTCGCTCCACACTTTCCAAATTTTATGAATGGATCAATGACGCATTGATCAACTCTTTCGCGTCGATGAACAAAAGAAAAAATCAATGTTTCCGGAGATAAAATGATCTTGATTGCGTCAAGAATCCAATTCAATTACGGTAAGGATACATAAAGAGAGCTTATCCATGAAAATGTCGAAACAGTTTCCGCTCAATGCGCTTCGGGTGTTTGAAGCGGTGGCGCGCCACGGCAGCTTTACGCGTGCTAGCGAGGAGCTGGGCATGACGCAAACGGCGGTGAGCTATCAAATCAAGCTTTTGGAAGACAATATCGGCGAGGCGCTGTTTTTGCGCCAAACCCGCCAGATTGCCTTGACCGAGACAGGCGAGCGACTTTTGCCCAAGACGCGAGAGGGGTTTGAGCTGTTGCGCGAGGCGGTGGCTTTGGCACGGCAAACTGCCGAAGACGTGCTGGAAATTCACTCCACGCCCACATTTGCATCGCACTGGCTGGCAAGGCATCTGGGAAAATTTCAGCTCAAATATCCTCATATCGCCGTGCGGCTACAGCGCTCTAAAAACGGCAGGGATTTGAACCGCGAAAGCGGTGACGTTGCGATCTACATTAGTGCAAAGCCTTTACCGGGGTTGGCGTGTGATCCTATTTTGAATCTGAATTACACGCCCATGCTCAGTCCCGCGCTGGCCGCCAGCATTGGCGGCATTCATGAACCTGCCGATCTTCTGAAACTACCATGGATCAGTGCAGGCGATGACTGGCCAATGGAGTGGTTAACTGCAGCGGGGGTCACCTCGCCCGGCAAGATCACAAATCAATTCAATGCATTTGGTGCGCTCGATCTGCAAGCTGGCGCGGCAATTGCAGGTCATGGCATTGCCATGCTCAGCTCCTTTTATGTGGCCGAAGACTTGTTAACGGGCCGTTTGATCCAGCCGTTTGATGTATTTGTAAGCGACGGCGAAACCTATTGGCTCACCTATCCAACATCACGGCGCAACACGTCAAAAATCAAGGCATTCCACCAGTGGCTGAAAGAGGAACTACCACCCCTCACCCACGACGCTGCCTAAATTGAAGCCATGCACAATTTTTTGCACATTCCTCGCAACATGCCCTTCCCTTGCGGCTCAACATTTTGCACAGTCACGAGTCGGGAGAGAAAAAGGGGTGCCCTATGTATGAATATGCCATTGCCTGGGAATGGCTCACCTTTGCGATCCGCTGGTTGCATGTTGTTACAGCTGTCGCGTGGATCGGCTCTTCCTTTTATTTTATCGCGCTCGATCTGGGCCTGACCAAGCGACCCGGCATGCCGGAAGGTGTCTATGGCGAGGAATGGCAGGTGCATGGCGGTGGTTTTTACCATGTGCAGAAATATCTGGTGGCACCGGCCTCCATGCCCAAGCACCTCACATGGTTTAAATGGGAAAGCTATTTCACCTGGATGTCCGGCTTTGCCATGCTCTGCGTGGTCTATTACGGCGGAGCCGATCTGTTTTTGATTGATCGCAGCGTGCTGGATATCACGCCGTGGCAAGCCATTGGTCTGTCCATGGCCTCGCTGGCGGTGGGCTGGATCTGTTATGATCTCTTGTGCAAATCGCCGATTGGCAAAAGCACCTGGGGCTTGATGATCCTGCTCTATATTCTGCTGGTGATCATGGCCTGGGGCTATACGCAGGTGTTTACGGGCCGTGCCGCTTTCCTGCATCTGGGCGCGTTTACCGCCACCATCATGACCGCCAATGTGTTTTTCATCATCATGCCCAACCAGCGCGTGGTGGTGGCAGACCTGATTGCAGGGCGCAAGCCAGACCCAAAATATGGCATGATTGCCAAGCAGCGCTCCCTGCACAACAATTACCTGACACTGCCTGTCGTGTTCTTCATGCTGTCCAACCATTATCCGCTGGCCTTTGCCACGGCCTATAACTGGATTATTGCAGCGCTGGTGTTCCTGATGGGCGTGTCCATCCGCCACTGGTTCAACACTGGCCATGCCCGCAAGGGCAAACCGATCTGGACATGGATGATCACCACGGTGATTTTCATCATCATCATGTGGCTTTCTACCGTGCAAAAGCCATCGGATGGCGAGCATGTCAGCCTGTCGCCGATGCAGACGCAGTTTTTGGCCGACGCGCATTTTACCAAGGCACGTGATATTGTTGAAGCGCGCTGTTCCATGTGCCATGCGCAAGAACCGTCTTGGCAAGGGCTGACCTTTCCGCCCAAGAACGTGAAGTTCGAGACAGACAATGAGATCGCCGCCCATGCCCATGAAATTTACATTCAGGCCGGGCGCACCCATGCCATGCCGCCCGGCAATGTCACCAACGTGACGCCGCAGGAGCGCGCCGTGCTGGTGGCATGGTATGAAAGCACCATAAACAACCTCAACGCCCCGAAAGGCGCAAATCCGTAATGACTGAAACCATCATCCGTGGCCGCCTGCTGTCTTTCAAAACAGCGCCCCAACACATCACCGACACTGACAGCTATCTCTATGAATCCGATGGCGCAGTGCTGGTGGAAAACGGACTGATTATTGCTTCTGGCACTTACGCTGACGTTAAAGCGCAAGCATCCGAGACGGCTTTGGAGGTGGATCATCGCCCACATCTGATCATGCCCGGCTTTATTGATTGCCATGTGCATTTTCCGCAAATGCAGGTGATTGGCTCTTACGCCGCCAACCTGTTGGAATGGCTGAACACCTATACCTTCCCCGAGGAGTGCCGCTTCGTTGAAACGGCCCATGCCCAGCGCATTGCCACCCATTTCTTCGATGAGTTTTTGCGCCAAGGCACCACCACGGCGGTGGCCTATTGCTCGGTGCATAAAACCTCTGCCGATGCCTTCTTTGCCGAGAGTACGCGGCGCGGCACACGGATGATTGCCGGCAAGGTGATGATGGACCGCAACGCCCCGCAAGGCCTGCTGGACACCCCACAAAGCGGTTATGATGAAACCCGCGAGTTGATTGAAAGCTGGCACGGTCGTGGCCGCAATATGGTGGCCATCACCCCGCGCTTTGCCATTACCTCGACGCCTGAGCAGATGGAGCGCACGCAGGCGCTGGCCTATGAGTTTCCCGATCTGCACATTCAAACCCATCTCTCGGAAAACCGAGAGGAAATTGACTTCACGGCAAGCCTTTACCCTGAGTCAATTGACTATACGGATATTTACGCCCGCTACGGGTTGCTGGGCAAAAAGACCCTGTTTGGCCACGCCATTCACCTGTCGGAACGCGAGGCGGATGCATTGTCCGAATCCGGCTCGGTGGCCGTCCACTGCCCCACGTCCAATCTCTTCCTTGGCTCCGGCCTGTTTCCGCTGAAAGCCATTCAGCGGCGAGAAAAGCCCGTGCGCGTGGCCGTGGCCACCGATATCGGCGGCGGCACCAGCTATTCCATGCTGCGCACCATGGATGAGGCCTATAAAATCCAGCAATTGCTGGGCGAGAGGCTGAACCCGCTGGAGAGCTTTTACCACATGACGCTGGGCAATGCGAAAGCCCTATCCTTGGCCGATAAAATCGGCACGCTGGAGCCGGGAACCGAAGCCGATCTCGTGGTGCTCGATGCATGCGCAACGCCTGCCATGGCGCTGAAAATGGAAGCCGTGACCACCCTGACGGAAGAGCTGTTTTTGATGCAGACCCTGGGTGATGACCGGGTGGTGGTGGAGACCTATGTGGCGGGGGTGGCCAGTAAGCCGTGATGGGTTCCATGTTAAGGAACGCGCCACAAACGCTTTTCTGAGTCATATCCCCATGATCCAGCGATACAAAGCGCAATGGGTCTTTCTACTGAGCGCGCATCAATGCCTTGGCCGCGTCGCAAACCTTGCGTCCGGTCCGGGTGGCGGCAAAGGATGTGCGGTAGCGCAGGCCAGCATTGAACTGTGCGATCGGCGTGACGCCATCAATGAACTGCAATCCGAACTTCGGCAAAAAAGCCGCCAGATGCGCGGGCAACGGAATGAGCGCATCAATGCGGGCGGCGATCCGCCCCTCGCCGAGCGTGCGGGCATCAAGTTCCAGCGAGCGCGTCTCGGCATCAACCCGGCGGGCATGGTCATAGATGCCGCGGCCCTCCTCGGTGAGAACGAGGCCACGCGGACCACGTTCTGCCAATTGCAGGCCGAGATGATCCTCCAGCCGTTGCAGGCTCTTCGACAGCGCCGACTGGGTGATGCCCAGAACCGTGGCGGCCTTGGTGACGCTGGCCTGCTCAACCAGTACGATGAATTGCTGCAATTCGCGATACATGCACGCTCCCATCATTCCCAAGAGGAATGAGAAATAAACCTTATGAATTTGAGTCATAACCCGCCCCCGATACAACCACCGTGGAGGACATTGCCCGGATGCGAGGAGCGAACGGGTTCATTCAGGGAGGAATGGCATGCAAGACACCATCAAGACCGATCTCGCCGTGATTGCCGCAGGGACAGCAGGGCTCGCCGCCGCCATCGGTGCCGCACAGCTTGGCCTATCGGTCAGCGTTTTTGAAAAGGCGGCCATCACCAGCGGCACCGCCAATCGCGGCATGGGCCCGCTTGGCATTGAGAGCCGCCTGACCCGCGAGCGGCTGTTTCAGCCGACAAAAGACGAGGCTTTCGAGGCCTTCATGGCCTATACCCATTGGCGGGTCGATGCCGCACTGGTCAGAGCCTTTCTCAACAAATCCGGCGATACGATCCATTGGCTGAAAAGCCTGGGCGTACGCTTTGCCGAGCCCGCCACCTATTTTTCCGGCTCCTATCCCACATGGCATCTGGTGCAGCCAGACAAGGGACCGCCCGGCCCGGGCGGGGCCGCGACCATGATGCGGATACTCACCGAGCGGGCGCACGAACTGGGGGGCGCACTCTATCTGAACACGCCGGTCGAAGACCTGATCATCAGGGATGGCCGGGTCGCAGGCCTTGTCCTGCCCAAAGCAGAAGACCGGCCAAGCCGGGTCGAGAGCCATGCCGTGGTGATTGCCACCGGCGGCTTTGGCAACAATGCCGAGATGATCCGCACCCATGCGGGCTATGAGGTGGATAAGGATCTGTTTCCCTTCAATATCCCCGGCGTCACCGGTGACGGCTTGCGTATGGCCTGGGCCGCAGGGGCGCAGAAGACCGAGATGAGGCTTGAGCCGATCTATGGCATGCCCGATCCGCTCCACATACCCCCCCGCCCTGCACGAGGCCTGCCGACAGCCGCATTCGATGGTCAATCTGCTTGGCAAACGGTTCATAAACGAAGCGGTGATGCCCAATGTTACCTTCACCGCCAATGCCATTGCCCAGCAGAAGGACAAGACCGCGCTGCTGCTGTTTGATACGGCAATTCTTGATGACATGCAGCGCGATTTCGACACCCGCAACCGCGTTTTCCAGCAACCAGCATCGAAGATCTCAGCAATCAGACCGGTGCCGATCTCGACGGACTGAAGGCCACGGTTGATGTCTATAATGCTTCTGCGCCAAGGGCTATGATGATCAGTTCAACAAGCCGCAGCGCTATCTTCGCCCACTGACCGGCGGCACCTGGTATGCAGCCCGGCATTTCCCGAGCGCCTACGGCAGCGCTGGCGGCATCAAGATCAACGAGAAAACAGAGGCGATTGGCGAGGATTGGAAGCAAATCCCCGGCCTCTATGCCGCAGGCACCGACGCCTGTGCCATCTATGGCGACAGCTATCCCTTCATTTTCCCCGGCACCTCCATGGGCTTTGCCCTCAACACTGGCCGCATGGCAGCCGAAAGTGCCAAGGATTATGTTTACAGGTGTGAGCAAGAGGTGTGATACGCGCAGTTGTGGCTGCCGAGCGAAAGGCAATCTGCCCGGCAGCGCACATATCGGACAGGTGAGAGCTTATCAGAGAAACGTGCAACAAGGAGGCAGAGGCCTCCTCACCCCAGCCAGCCACTTTCCAAGCCGCTGGCCCAGTCCATGCGGCCCTTGTCTGCCGCAAGCCTTGCCATGGCCAGATGATTGTAAGGCACCTGCCGAAAAGTTGCCGTCCAGCCGCTGAGGGTCTTTTCAACAATCGCATAGGATGCCAGCGGCGTGCCTGCCTCAACCTTGTGATAAAACGGCAAATCATCATCATAGGCCGGGCAGCCAACGCTGCCGGGGTTGATGATCAGCCGCCCATCGGAGAGTTTCACGGCGCGGGGAATATGCGAATGGGCGCACAGGATCAGCTCTTGCTCGATGCCTTGCGCAAAAGCCTCAATCTCTGCTCGCGGTTTTAGATGCACCTTGCCTTCCGGCGTCACCGATTCCAGCCAATAGGTGTTATCATCTACCGGCGTGGCATGGCAAAGGTAGACCTCATCGCGCCACACCGTCGAAAACGGCAGGGTTTTCAGCCAAGCGATATGCCGTGGTGCCAGTTGATCAAAGGCCACAGCATCAGAGGCGTGCATCGCCGCCCGCGCCTGCTCAATCAGATAACGGTCGTGATTGCCACGCACCGTGACCAGATCCAGTAGCAGCAAAAGATCGCCGGTTCTCCCCGCCTCCAGCGGGCCGGAAAAACAATCGCCGAGATTGACCACATCCGCATAGTCAATGCCCTGCGCGGCCATATCGGCCAGCACGGCTTCCAGCGCCAGACAGTTGCCATGAATGTCAGCCAGAACCGCAAAACGCATGGGTTAACTGCCCCGGTAGGTGGAATAGCCGTAAGGCGAGAGCAACAAAGGCACATGGTAATGGGCCGACGTGTCGGAAATGCCAAAGCGGATGGGGATCACATCCAGAAACGGCGGCTCCGTCAACACAGCCCCCGTGGCCACCAGATAATCTCCGGCGTGAAACAGCAATTGATATTGGCCAACCTGAAATTCATCACCTGCAAGGATGGGTCCGCCATCGACCCGGCCATCATCATTGGTAAACACCGTTTTGATCAGCTCGGCCTCTTCGCCCTGCATGCGCAACAGCTGAATGCGTAGGCCAGAGGCCGGACGCCCCAACGCAGTATCCAGAACATGGGTGGTCAGACCGGTCATAACACTGGCTCCTCAATCTGATATGGTTCTTCAAAGAAGAACTCTTCCAGATTGTTGCCCGGACCATCCCGATCCGCAACCAGAAAATCACTGATCTCCCCAAGCGCCATCAACGGATGATGCCAGACATTGCGGTGATAATTGACGCCCTGATGGGCTTTCGCCAAAAACACCTGCGGCTCGCAAGGCTTGCCCCCCTCATCCCGCGACACCGCCACCAGAAAGGGCCGCCCGGACAGCGGCGTAAAACTCTGACTGCCCAGCGGATGCCGCTCCATCATGCCCACCGTATAGGGGAATTGGCGCGGCTGGCCGCGAAAAATATTCAGAATCACCCGCGCGCCCTCGCCCACCACATCCGGGCTTGCGAGGGCGTGAAAACGCTCGGTGGAGCCGCCATTGATGAGGCGCATGGTGGAGGGATCAGCCTCCACAACGTCACCAAAGGGCGCGAAGCTTTGCGGGGTGAGCGGGCGAATAGGAAGAGATCGAGACATGAGACAGTCCAATTGCTTTTCGCAAGGATAACCCATTGAAAAGCAGCAGGGAACTGGCAATGTTCATCAATCTTTCCGGTTTCACACAGCCCATGGTGTCAGCACCAATGGTTCCGACACCATCAAGCCAATCCGATGATCAGGCGATTTTCAGCAAATCCCGTTTGCGAGTCTGGCGAAGGACCAGGAATTCACGCAGGATTTCCGCCTGAACAGCCGCGCTGATCTCGGACGCCATATCATGATTGAGCATATCATGATGGGTGCAGTTGAGATTGCGCACGTAAATCCGGCCATCCACATGGGGAAGCCATGCTTCCGGATCGTAATTCAGGATGTTGCGGATGGAATTGCCACCTGTTTTCTTCTCCGCATTGAAGAAATGCATGTCCACATCAATCCAGCCAGGCACAAAGCGTTGTGCAAGATCAAGATTGTGGAGGATGGTTGCCTGAGCACGGTCGATAAACTCCGGATCGTAATGGCGAACCTGCTCCAGCAGCGCATGGTTTTCCGAATCAAACATCCTGAAGACGAAATCACCCAGTTCGGAAAGGGTTGGGTTTTCGCCTGCCGCGTTCTCATCAAAGCCCAGGAAGCCAAGGGCCGCCCGTGCGCGGGAAGCATCATCCTGCGCAAACCCGTTGGTCTTGAAGGGGTAAGAATCCAGCACGCCGAGGAAGGAGACAATTTCATCGCTCTCGCGCAATTGACGTGTCATCTCATGGGCAATCAGACCGCCCAACGACCAACCCAGCAAATGATATGGACCGTTTGGCTGGATGTCGCGAATGCGCTTGATGTAAAGCGCCGCCATTTCCTCAATCGATTGCGGCAGATCTGTTGCCCCCCGCAAACCATCCGACTGTAGCGCATAGATCGGCGCATCTTCGCCCAGATATTTGGCCAGAGAGAAAAAGCCCCAGCCAAGCCCCAGAACCGGATGGATGCAGAACAACGGCGGACGCGAACCCTTGGAGCGAATGGTCAGAACCGGCTCGACCAGCGAGGTGCCTGCACGCGCCTCGTCCAACTGGCTGGCCAGCGAGGCGATGGTGGGCGATTCAAACACGCTGCTCAGCGGAATTTCGCCCTTAAGCTTACCGCGCATGGCCGAAATCATGCTCACCGCCGCCAGCGAATCGCCGCCGAGGGCAAAGAAGCTGTCGTGAATGCCGACTTTTTCCACGCCCAGCAGCTTGCTCCACAGGCCAGCCAACCATTTTTCTGTCTCGGTGGATGGCTCCACGTAGCCCTCCGAGACCTCCCATTGCGGCTTGGGTAGAGCATGGCGGTCTGTCTTGCCATTGCCGTTTAGCGGAATGGCATTGAGCAGCACAAAGGCGGCCGGAACCATATGGCTTGGCAGGACCAGGCCAAGGCGGCGCGACAGTTCAGATGTGTCAATATGCACGTCTTTTTCTGTCACCAGATAGGCCACCAGCCGCTTGTCGCGCTCGTCATCATTGCGAAGAATAACAACGGCTTCGAGAATTTCCGGCTGCGATGTCAGAACCGATTCAATCTCGCCCGGCTCCACGCGAAAGCCACGGATTTTGATCTGGTGGTCGTTGCGACCCATATATTCCAAAACGCCATCCAGCCGCCAGCGGGCCAGATCGCCGGTGCGATACATTCGTGCGTCACCGCCCCTGAACGGATCGGGCAGGAACCGCTCCGCCGTCAATTCAGGCCGGTTCAAGTAGCCCTGCGCCACACCATGACCACCAATGTACAGCTCACCCAAAAAGCCCGGAGGCACTGGCTGGCCATTGCGGTCCAGCACATAGACGCAGGTGTTCGAGATCGGGCGACCAATTGGAGAGGTCTCCAGATCACTGCCCGTCAACGGCATGGCCGTTGACCACACTGTTGTTTCCGTCGGGCCATAGACATTGAGAACCGGATGCCCAAGAGAAGCCATTTTATGGGCCAGATCCGCTGGCAGCGCCTCGCCCCCCACCAACGAGCGCAGGCCCTTCAGCTCGTCAACATGATCGGCTAACAGCGCCCGCCACAGCGATGGCGTGGCCTGCATCACTGTGATGCCATCCTTATTGATCTTTCTGGACAGCGCCTGCGGATCGCGCACCGTGCTGCGTGGTGCAATCACAGACCGTGCCCCGACCAGCAGCGGCAGGTAGAGCTCCAGCGCCGCAATATCAAAAGAAATGGTTGTCACTGCCAGCAGGCGGTCACTTTCCGTCAATTTCAGCAGGTCCTGCATGGCAAACAGGAAGTTCACCAATGCACTGTGGGGGATTTGCACGCCTTTTGGACGCCCGGTCGAGCCGGAGGTAAAGATGATATAGGCCGTATCATCCAGCTGCGGTCCCTTAGGTGTCTCATCACTCGTCCGCACCAGTGGCTTGTCAATAAAAACAAGATTGAGGTATCCACTTGGAAGATTAGCGGCCACCTCCTGGGTGGAAATCACCGCCGCCGGGCAGGCATCTTCCAGAATCATCGAGACGCGTGACGTGGGGTCAGCGGGATCAAGCGGCAAATAGGCGGCTCCCGCTTTCATGACGGCCAGCAGCGCAACAACCATCTGCTCGGAGCGCGGGACTGCAACGGCCACCAGATTGCCGGGCAACACGCCTCTGTCCAGCAAATAGCCAGCCAGGTGATCCGATGCCACATCCAGCTCGGCATAGGTCATCGTCTTGCCTTCGAATGACAAAGCAACAGAATTGGCAGAGATAACCGCCTGTTCGCGGAACAGGCTTGGCCAGGTTTTGTCAGGCACTTCGCGGGCTGTGTCGTTCCACTGTGTCAAAACGGCTTGCCGCTCAACCGGTGAGAGCAAACTCATCTCGCGCAGAGGCAAATCAGGCGATTCAATCGCGGCCGCCATCAAACGCATGAAGCGTGCTTCATGATCAGCCAGCTCTGCCGCGCTGTAAAGCGCAGGATTGGCATCAAAATCAATACGAAGGTCGCCACCATCACCGCGGTCATAGGCGAAAATGGTGAAGTCCGTCATGGTGCCATTGGACAGATTATGAACTGTGGTGGGATGGCCACCAAACCGCAAATCATAATCAAACGGCTCGATATTGACGCCAAGCCAGGCGATTTGCGCATCTGGCCGCACCAATCCCAAATCGCGACGCATGTCTTCGTACCGATAACGCTGATAGCGCAGGGCGCGCGTCATTTGCTGCGATACCTGTTTCATCAACTCGCGCAAGGTGAGGTCCGGTGTCATCGCAAAGCGCAGTGGCACGGCATTGGCCATCATGCCGGGAATGCGACGTGTCACCTGATTGAGGCGCGCTGTCACCATGGTAACCATCGTCAACTCTTCGCAATCGGTCGCCCGCGCATAATAAGCCGCCACCAACGCAATCATCGCCTGCGGCACAGTAGCGCCCATATTATGGCTCATGTCATGCAGTGACTTGACCTTATCGACATCGAGCGACGTGGTATGACGCAAAAGCCCACCCGATGGCTCAACCTGGCGCTTGGCCAGGGTTACCGGTGGTGGCAATGCCTTCAACTGCTCAGACCAGTATGCACGGTCTTTCTCGAAATGCGTCGATTCGCGATAGATTTTTTCCTGATCCAGCAATTCCTGCGTCGAGCCGAGATCGCGAAACTCAAGATCTTCACCCGCCAGAAAAGCCTTATAAATTTCCGCCATCCGGCGTGCCAGAATGCCGCCAGAAAATCCATCCATGAGGAGATGATGGACGCGATGATACCAGATCCAATGATCGGTATTCAGCTTCAAGAGAGCGCTGCTCCACAAACTGTCCTTGGCCAAATCCAATGGACGGCGCAACTCGGCCTGCATCCATGCATAAGCCTCTTTGCGTGGATCACTATACGTGCTGAAATCCACAACCTGAAAGGGTTCGAGATAGGCCGCATGAATGATTTGATGAGGCCTGTCATCCATCACGCAAATATTAGAGCGGGTAAGAGCCGCCTCGTCTGTCAAACGCGAAAGGGCACGGCAGAAGCAATCCGGATCAATCTTGCCGTGTATTTCAAGAGCTTCAGCAAGAATGAAGCTAAGATCGGCAGGCGACACTTTCTGCTTAACCCACATACCTGCTTGCGCCAGGGAAACAGGTACACTTTTCTCATGCCTGCTGATAATAGACATCGAACACTCCAAATATAAATTGTAGAAATTGAACTCTGAAAAATAAAACTATGTATAAACCCGATTTATATTTCGTTATATTCAATTCTACGTGAGTTAAAACATTCATTTCAAAGAAATTGCACAAGAATAGCGGTCCGCGTTTGCACGCAGATCGATAAAAAAGCCCTAAACCGTCGTTATTTACACTGAAGACACAATTTCTGTTTTATCGTGTCTGTATTGATATTTATTTTCGGAAGCAAATCAACCTAAGCGTTCTAATTTATAAAAATACATCGATAGCGTGATTAATCAATTCGATGCAGCCTAAAAAGAATCTGTCATTAAGTGAGGCATCCACCCTCTCATATTGAAACAAAATCGTCCTAATTTGGGATTTGTAAAAAATCAGAATTCAAACAGTCAGCTCATCGGCAAAATGGACTGATATAAAATGCGGTTATCGAGCTCATGAAAATGGGTGAGTTATCAAAAAATCACCCCCTAAATTTACACTGTAACAATACGACCATAGATAGCGTTTGTAAAGCAAATATGAAATTCCATGAAATATCCAAAATTTGACGAAACGCAGGAAAAAATCAAGCGGCGCAACAGTGCACTTAACACTTCAAGGCTCAATGGGCGCAACTTTCACCCCGGCAAATGACCAGCTTTGCCGATCAGACGCGCAACCGCAACCATGCCACATCCAACACCCGGAGAACATCTTTCACCACGCACAGGATAAGACGTTATGTGAGCGTTCACTAACAATACCAGCGCGAAAACCCGATCAAGAGTCAACGTTCCATCAGGATCGATGTTCTTGACCAGGAAGGGCCGCCTTATGGCGAAAAGTGCCCGCAAACCCTACAGCCTCTTGCCGAAAACTTGCTTTCACGCTTCGTCCCGCCGCTAGAAAGCCACCGAAGAACGGAAAAAACGGCCACAAAATACGCAATATGGAAAAAGAATTTCAAAAAGATATTAAATCAGGCTTATCGCACGCATGGGTATAAGGCATGGGAATGACGCTGCATGGAGCGTATCTTTTTGGATAAAATGCCCCTCCGCCATCAAGCCAGAGGGCAATCTTAACAATATCAGCCATGACACGCAATCGATCAATGACTCAGTGCCACTATGCTACATGGCAGGAAAAGCGCCGATGCATAACGCACCGGCGCTGATCAATCAGGCAGCGGCAGACTTTGCCACTGGCACTTCAGCAATGGTCTTGAGAACCTGCGAAGCGATCTGGTAAGGGCAACCCTGGCTGTTCGGACGACGGTCTTCGAGGTAACCACGGTAGCCGTTGTTGACGAAGGAGTGCGGAACGCGGATCGACGCGCCACGGTCAGCAACGCCATAGGAGAACTTGTTCCAAGGCGCAGTTTCGTGCTTGCCGGTCAGACGCAGGTGATTGTCTGGACCGTACACATCAATGTGTTCTTTCCAGTTCTTTGCGAACGCCGCCATGAGGGCTTCGAAATAGTCCTTGCCGCCCACTTCGCGCATGAACTGCGTGGAGAAGTTGCAGTGCATGCCAGAGCCGTTCCAGTCGGTGTCACCGAGTGGTTTGCAATGGAATTCAACGTCAACGCCGTACTTTTCGCACAGACGGAGCAGCAGGTAGCGAGCCAGCCAGATTTCGTCAGCGGCCTTCTTGGAGCCTTTGCCGAATACCTGGAATTCCCACTGACCCTTGGCCACTTCGGCATTGATACCTTCGTGGTTGATGCCTGCTTCAAGGCACAGGTCGAGGTGTTCTTCAACGATTTCGCGGGCAACATCACCAACGTTCTTGAAGCCAACGCCCGTGTAATATGGACCCTGCGGAGCTGGGTAGCCATTTTCAGGGAAGCCGAGCGGGCGGCCGTCCTGATACAGGAAGTATTCCTGCTCAAAGCCAAACCATGTGCCTTCGTCGTCCAGAATGGTGGCGCGGCTGTTGGTGCTGTGCGGCGTTACGCCATCCGGCATCATGACTTCGCACATGACGAGAGCGCCATTGGTGCGGGCTGGATCAGGATAAACAGCAACCGGCTTCAGCACGCAATCGGAGCTGTGGCCTTCGGCCTGCTGAGTGGAGCTGCCATCGAAGCCCCAGAGAGGCAGCTGCTCCAAAGTTGGGAATTCAGCGAATTCCTTGATCTGCGTCTTGCCGCGCAAGTTAGGGACCGGCGTATAGCCATCCAACCAGATGTACTCGAGCTTGTACTTCGTCATTGTCGATCTCTCATAAGTCCAGCGCTCACCTGTGAGCGCACCCTAGGATTGATTCTCCGGCAGTCCGGCGAGTCGGATATTAAGAAGCATGAAGCATGCCAAATTACCTTCCCGTAGCCCGACATTCTCAAAAAAAATGAAGATCTGCACGAACTGTCGAAAAACATGACATTTTTTTAACATTTGCCGCGCAAGCTCAGCCGAGAAATCCGCTTGCCCGCCAGCGCAATTGTTGATCAGTCGCGACGTTTACAGGTGGAATGCCAAAAAAACACCCATAAAGCCGCACAGAAAATGATTTATTTTTATGCAAGATGCACTTTTCGTGTGCAATCTATATAAGGAAGTGGTAGAGTAACAATCCGGGCGGAGGAGCTCGACGAACTTTGAAAGGCAGTGCAATGACAACGAGCCTTGGTCGGGAATCAGCGAAAATCTACGAATTCCCAATTCGGAATGCGCAAAAGCTGCGCGAACTGCGCGAGCGCAACAGCAAAACACCCCTCATCTTTGAAAGCGGCTCTGCCAGCTGGTATCATGAAGCCGCGATCCGAGAGGCGGATGACACACGAAAGCAGTAAGCCGCAAGAAGCTACTGTCCGCTCAGACGGCGCGATCATGCGGATGCAGGCAACAATGCTTCGAGACGCAAACCAGCGATTTTTTCAACCTGTTGGCATGCGGCCAAAAATTCCGCTTCCACGCTGTTTGAAATACGCGTCTCGAAGGATGCCAGAATATCGTGCCTGCTGAGGCCTTTCACGGCGATAATGAACGGAAAACCGAATTTTTCGGTGTAGTGATTGTTGAGTTCGGTAAAGCGCGCATGTTCGGGCGCAGTCAATCGATCCAAACCAGCGCCTGCCTGCTCTTTGCGGCTATCTTCTGTCAGCTCACCCGCAACGGCCAGTTTCCCCGCAAGATCAGGATGAGCCCGCAACACGCCGAGCCTTTCGCTCTGGCTGGCATCCCGAAACACCGCACACAGTGCCGCATGCACATCAAAAGCGTTCAGCGGCGCGCGGATCAGGCCGAGGTCAAACGCACGCTCGGCAATGAAGGGGGAATGTTCGAACACGCCACCAAATTGCGTAATAAACGTTTTCCGATCCATCCGTTGTCCCCAAATCCAAATTCATAAAGCACTCGTGCACTGACACATTCACTTCGTTCATGCTTTCGTGAACCACGGCACCCTGCACCATATATAGCGCACAAAGGCTCTCTGTAGCGCTTTCTATCTGCTGCATAATTTTCACTATAAATCGATTCCGATTTCAGGAATTATGCAGTAGATCTCTGTTTATGCGGCGATTTTTCCAAGCTCGGCTGAAGCCTCTGTTTGGATCGCAGCACCAGCATAGAATCTCGCCGAATTGCCAACAAGTGTGAATTTAGATCAACGACCTTGATGGCACAGCACAGAATCAAACCAAATTAGAAATTCCCTATTATCTAAATTTCAACCCTTCCGGTTCACATTCAGTCAGATGGCGGCTTGGAGGAGCGGTTATTATGTCTAATTTGTCAGTTTTGAAAAAGATTTTTTTACTGATGGGGCTCAGTCTCATCATCATGGCGGGTGCGCTTTTTTACAGCGGTCAGCAATCGTACAATTCGATTGTCGCTGAGAGAAAAGCCATGCTCATGAACATTGACCACACGGCCATATCAATTTTCAAACGTTACCAGTCACTTGAGACAGAAGGTAAGATGAGCCGCGAGGCCGCGCAAAAAGATGCCATCGCGCAGGTTATGGCAATGCGTTATGGCACAGATGGTTATTTATGGATCAATGATCTCAATGGCATGATGGTGGCGCACGCGGCCAAGCCAGCGTTGAACAACACAAGTGTTCTGGGCATGAAAGATTCGAATGGCGTTTTCATTTTTCAGGAATTTATCAAAATTGGCAAAACCAGCGGCGAAGGCGATCTTGACTACCTGTGGCCAAAGCCCGGTTCTGATCAGCCGGTGGGCAAAAACTCCCACGTAATTCTGTTTGAGCCATGGGGATGGATCGTTGGGACCGGCGTCTATAATGACGACATCGTTGCGCTACGCCAAAAGCAAATGCTGGCAACCGGCATTATTATGGTTCTTGCCGCAATTGCCACCATTTGTGGCTCCGTTGCCATCGGTCGGTCCATATCAACTCCGCTCAACGCGCTTAAGGTGACCATGATCAACATTGCCGCCAACGATACGGCGGGCGACATTCCCCACACGCACCGTCGCGACGAAATTGGCCAAATGGCGGCTGCACTGGTCAACATCAAGAATTCGGTGATCGAGCGCATCCAGTTGGAGAGCAATCGCGTCGCGAGCCAGGCCGAGATAGAACACAGACGTCAACAGCAAATCGACAGCGAACGACACAACAGCGAAAAGCAGGCAGCGGTCGTCAACAGCTTTGCCGAAGCGCTCGAATCCCTCTCCAAAGGCAACCTGACCGTGAGGCTGGCGGACCTGCCCGCTGATTACCGCAAGCTGGAAACCGATTTCAACAAAGCGGTCTCCATTCTGGCCGAGACGCTGGAGAAGGTTGCGGAGAGCACAATGGCGGTTGGACGCTCGGTGGACGAGATCAACGCAGCCGTGACAGATCTTTCAAAACGCACGGAAGGTCAGGCTGCCAATCTTGAAGAAACAGCGGCGGCCATTGAAGATATCACCCGCAAGATCCAATCGTCTGAGGGCAGCATCGAAAAAGCACGCGCCATGGCGATGTCCGCCAAAGACGATGCGGCCAAATCCAGCACCATTGTCACCCAGGCCGTCAGTGCGATGGGCTTGATCGAACAATCCTCTACCAAAATCAATGATATCATCAGCGGCATCGACGAGATTGCGTTCCAGACC
>DNPN01000094.1:54971-60275 GCA_003501385.1 Rhizobium sp.
ACGAGATTGCGTTCCAGACCAATCTTTTGGCTCTGAACGCGGGCGTTGAAGCGGCACGCGCTGGTGAAGCTGGCAAGGGCTTTGCTGTCGTCGCCCAGGAAGTGCGCGAACTGGCGCAAAGATCGGCCAATGCAGCCAAGGAAATTAAAGCCCATATTCAGGCGTCTGGCACGCAGGTGAACGCAGGCGTTCATCTTGTGGAAGCGACCGGTGAAGCGCTGCACGGTATTGATAGCAGAGTGTTGACCATCAATGCCAGCATTGATGATATTGCCAGCCTGTCGCGGGAACAGTCGGTGGGCATCTCTGAGATCAACAGCTCTATCAACCAAATTGACCGTATAACCCAGCAAAACGCGGCCATGGTTGAAGAAACCACCGCCGCTACGAGCATGCTGAAAGCCGAAGCAGAAAATCTCGCCCAGCTTCTTTCTATGTTCACCGTTTCCAATCGCGCAGGTCATCGCAACCAAAGAGCAGCCTGACCGAGGCCCGGCACCATGCAGTCCCCGTTTGAGCGGGCCGCGCTTGAGAGTATGCATTTGCAGCGGCAACCGCTGCAAATGACATCAGAATATTGCTCTCAAGTGCCTCAAATTTGAAGCAACCCGCCGATGGTTGCATTTCATTTTTGCCGTTGAATCGTGTTCGCACCCCTTGTTGCTAAATCAGCCAGCACTATATCGTTATCTGAATTCTCAGGCGTCCCCCTGGCGTCACCTCACAAAACATCGTTTTTCATCACCAGTCCAAGAGGATTACCCATGCCCATTGCAAAAGGCTATGCTGCCACCGATGCTAGCACGCCGCTGGCACCCTTTACGTTTGAACGCCGCGAACCAAACGATGATGATGTTGTTATTTCCATCAAATATTGCGGCGTCTGCCACTCGGACATCCACCAGACCCGCAATGAATGGGGTATTTCCATTTTCCCGATGGTGCCAGGCCATGAAATCGCGGGCGTTGTCACCGCTGTTGGCTCTAAAGTCAGCAAATTCAAGGTTGGCGACCATGTTGGCGTTGGCTGCTTCGTGGATTCCTGCATTCACTGTCAGAGCCGCGATATGGATGTTGAGCAATACCTGCCCGGTCTGGTTCAGACCTACAGCAGTCTGGAAGCAGACGGCAAGACCGTTACCCAGGGCGGCTATTCAGACAGCATCGTGGTCAAGGAAGGCTATGTGCTCTCCATTCCCGAAAACCTGCCGCTGGATGCCGCAGCGCCGTTGTTGTGCGCAGGCATCACGCTTTACTCGCCGCTGGCCCATTGGAAGGCCGGTCCGGGCAAGAATGTCGCCATTGTCGGCATGGGCGGCCTTGGACATATGGGCGTTAAAATCGGTGCCGCCATGGGCGCGGATATTACCGTATTGAGTCAGACCTTGTCCAAAAAGGAAGACGGCCTACGGCTGGGTGCAAAGCACTATTATGCCACCAGCGATGCCGAGACCTTCAAGACACTGGCCGGAACATTTGATCTGGTGATCTGCACGGTCAGCGCCGATATCGACTGGAACGCCTACCTCAACCTCTTGAAGGTTGATGGCACCATGGTGCTGCTCGGCGTGCCGGAAAAGCCAGTGCCTGTGCATGCGTTCTCGCTGATCCCTGCAAGGCGCAATCTGGCTGGCTCCATGATCGGCTCGATCAAGGAAACCCAGGAAATGCTGGATTTCTGTGGCAAGCATAACATCACTTCCGACATCGAGATCATTGATATCAAGGATATCAACAAGGCCTATGAGCGCGTGTTGAAAAGCGATGTGCGCTATCGCTTCGTCATCGACATGGCAACTCTGTAACGCTGACCTTGTTTGATCTGAGATACGCGCGCGCTCGCCAATAGACCGATTAGAATCTCTCCCGGCTTTGCCGGGGGAGATTGTGCAGGCTTCGACAGCTGCACCCCACTTTAAGGTTTGTCAGAGAAAAGTGGAATCCGGTTTTCCCAGACAACCTCTAAAGCCTGTCGCAGTGAATAGGATTCACTGCGACAGGCTTTATCTCTTATTTAGCCGCATGTACGTTATCGCTTTATTGAGGACAATAAAACGCGACATGCTTTAGGCAACCGCCGTAGCGGAATGGCCAACATCAGCATCCTCGGCAACCAGCTTGTTGCGCCCGGAATTCTTGGCTCTGTAAAGACATTGATCTGCCTTCACAAACAGGCTTTCGTCGGAGAGCTCCCGATCAGGCGACAGCATGGCCATGCCGATGCTGACCGTGACATGACCCCATGGCAGATTTTTATGATGAACAATACCAAGGGCAGAAATGCGCTGTCGAATGGACTCAGCCACCACCCTGACATCCCTCTCGCCTAAACCAGGCAGCAGTACCGCCATTTCCTCCCCACCATAACGCGCGGCCACATCCATGCCGGGTCTCAATGTTCCTGCAATTTCCGCGGCAATCGCCCGCAGACAATTGTCACCGGGCAAATGACCGTAGGTGTCGTTGAACAGCTTGAACTTATCAACGTCAATCAGCAGCAAGGACAGCCGGGTGCCAGCAGCACGTGCCTGCGCGGCCATGTTTGCCAGTTGCCCATTGAAGTGACGTTTGTTGAAAAGCTGGGTGAGCTCATCGGTATTGGCCAGCCGGTCCAGTTCCTCCTGCAAAAGCCTCTGGCTGGTGACATCACGGGTCACAGCAACCATACCGCTGCCCACATCCAAACTGCGCACACGTGTCACGACGCTTTCCAGCCACGCCATTTCGCCACTGTTTTTCTTTTTCAGAAAAATCAATCGCTCAATCGAGGAACCTGCTGCAATATTGGCCAAGGCCTCCGACCAATATTGTTGTGCCTCTGGCTCATACCCCTCAAGAATACTTCTGCCAACAAGCTCTTTGGCATCAATTCCCAGAACGGATTGTGACGCGGCAGACACATATTCCCGGATGCCGGTATCATCCAGTTTCTCGATCAGGTCAGACGATGCATTGGCGATCAGCTGAAACTCAGCTTCGCGCGCCGCGATGATCAATTGATCACGCTGGGCCATCGCCCAATTCCGCCTCAGGCGGATAGCCATCAGCAAGGCCGCAAGCACGGCGGCCAAGGAAAAAAGCCACCGCGTTTTGGACAGACTGGTCCAATACCGCAGAACGGCATTTCGCGGCACGGCAACAAGCACCGTGATATGGCTCGTTTTACTTTTGTAGTAACCAGACGACTTCATCGATCCATCAAACGGAGATCGGTATTCATAGTTGCCGCTGTCATGCTTGACGACTGCTTCGCGGAAAAACGGTGTATCAGCGACGCTCGAACCCATGGCCGCCTCATCCACAGGTGAGCGCAAAAGAATACGGCCATTGCCATCAATCATGGCAAAGGCCCCGCCACCCGGCAATGCGAAGCCATTGAAAAATCTCACAAACATTTTAACGTCGATGGTTGCAACCATAACGCCGGCAAAACGCCCTTCGTGATCGCTCAGGCGCTGGGACAGGCTGATGAACCACTCATTGGTCACCGGGCCTTTAAAAGGACCATCGACACGTGGTGACGGGTCCTCGGAGTTTTTGTGATATTGGAAATAGGGCCGGTCTTTTAAATCCACGCCAGCCGAAAAATTATTGATGGTGGACTCAATCAACAGCCCGTCAGCACCAACATGGGCGAGACTGCGGACATAGGACGATTTTTTGACCAGCTCGCGCATTGTTCGCACCAGCTCAAGGTTTTGCAACACGGTTTTATTATTGTCGCGAGCCTGAATAACCAGGCCGACCAAAGGTTGTTTTGCAACTTCGATCACATCATCCGCATGCTGTGCAATCGCCTTTGACGTCTGCTCCAGATAGGAGTTCATACGCAAAACCTGCGTTTGCCAGCTGGACACCTCAGCCCAAACAGCCAGAGCAAAAAATATCGTAACGCAGAGGGTGATGATAAAAAATGGTTTTGCACTGCCCAATAAAACTGATTGATTTTTCATCGACACCGAATCTCTGGCAAAATGCTATGGCCTCGTCTTAGCGATCGATAATTAAACAATTATCTCAAAAATCAACGTTATAAGGCAAACAAATGCCTGCACACATGAAATATTTAAAAAAGGACAAGCTGGAAGATCGGGATTTTGGTGATTTTGTGACTCGGGCTCCAGCCGCAGAACGGCAGGCCAATAACGTCCGCAACTGAAATCTTGCAGGCCATAGGCACTTGGTTGCAACGATTAAAAGTCCGTGCATTGCAGTCAATGCACGGCACGCTCAACCGCTACACCATTGCCGAGCAATCACCAAGCCGGCTTGTGGTAGGCATGCCAATGTCTGGCAATATCAAGGCGGGTTGGCACCCACACCTTGTCGTGGGAAAGGACGTAATCCAAAAACCGCTTGAGCGCAGCAGCCCGACCCGGCCGCCCCACAAGGCGGCAATGCAGCCCCACCGACATCATCTTGGGCGATCCTTCCTGCCCCTCTTCATAGAGCGTGTCGAAGGCATCTTTCAGATAGGTGAAAAACTGATCGCCGGAATTGAACCCTTGTGGCGTGGCAAACCGCATATCATTGGTTTCCAGCGTGTAAGGGATGATCAAAAACGGCTTGCCGTTCAGATCGGGCACCCAAAAGGGCAAATCATCAGAGTAATTGTCAGAGGAATAGAGAAAGCCGCCCTCTTCCATCACCAGTCTCAGTGTATTGTCTGACGGTTTGCCCTGATACATGCCATAGGGCCGCTCACCTGCCACTTCCGTGTGCAGCCGCACCGCTTCGAGAATGTGCTTGCGCTCTTCAACTTCAGAAAAATCCTTATATTCCAGCCAGCGATAGCCGTGGCTGGCAATTTCCCAACCCGCCTCCCTCATGGCGGCCACCGCGTCCGGGTTGCGGGCCATGGCCAATGTGACGCCATAGACTGTGACTGGCAGGTTGAGGTTGGTGAACATGCGATGCAGCCGCCAGAAACCGGCGCGCGATCCATATTCGTAAATCGATTCCATATTGAGATTGCGCTGACCCGGCCAACTGGCCGCGCCGACGATTTCTGAGAGAAGATTTTCAGAGCCCGGATCGCCATCCAGAATGCAGCTCTCGCCACCCTCTTCGTAATTGATCACGAATTGAACAGCCACATTGGCCCCACCCGGCCATTTGGGGTCCGGCGTGTGACGGCCATAACCAATGAGGTCGCGGGGGTAGTTTTCATCTCGCATCACGTCACCTTCAAGTCTTGGGCGAGTCTTGGAAAATCAGACGTTAAGCAAACGAAATTGGCTTGTCGAGCATCAAAACGTTTTAGAGTTTGTCAGGGAAAAGTGGAATCCGGTTTTCCCGAAAAGA
>DNPN01000094.1:60540-70096 GCA_003501385.1 Rhizobium sp.
GACAAACTCAAACAAAGAAGTCTAGCGTCTCACTTCTCGGTTAAACACTCAGGCGATCTTGCGTGCCGATACCCGCCCCATGGGATGCAGAGAATGCACCACCATCGGCGCGCCGTGCTCGCGCTCCACAAACAGGGCGAGATTAGAAAACACCGGAGGCGGAGCAAGATAGGACGAAAAATAACGATTGATTGCTTTTTGCACCCGTTCACGCTCGACCACGGACAGTGGCCCTGTCAAAGGCAGATAGAAGCGATATTCGTCGAGCACATGCGGATCGCCCCAGCGATACAGATTGGCAAATTGCGGCGCACTCAGACGTTCCGGGGCTTTGCGCTCAATTTCCGCTTCGGTCAGGGGCGCGCGGAATTGATCAAAATTCTGCACCACCAGCGAGGCGAGCTGGTCCAGTTGCACCGATTGATGGCTTGGCACCAAACCGCAGAAATCACCAAGTCGCCCTACTTCCAGCGTGGGCAGGCTGAAAGGCTCCACAACACCGGCAAAATGCATCAATTCGCGCAGCAGCATGGCTTCGGTCACGTCTGGATGCAGCCGGAATGGCGCTTTCAAACAGGCATGGAAACCACCGCGACGCGGCAATGCCGTGTGAAACGCAATCTCACTCTGGCTCAGGCCAATGCCATCGGGGTGCTCCATCGCCTCGCCCGAATAGACACTGCGGCCAAGCCAGCTGGCAGCCGCCGCAGACAATGGATCACGCGCTGAAGGTGTGTAACAAATCGAGTAACGCATGCGTCTTGCCTCCTCGGCTCATCGAATCATCAGGTCAGTCGATGACCGCTTTCTCCCTCCTTCCGATAGGCGATTTGCATGACACTATGACGAAAAAAGCAGACGCTAAATTTCATTTTTTGCGGGAAGCAACTTCCAGATGATGCGCAAGCGTGAACCCCGGCGGCAGGCTGACGCTCTGGCCTATCAAAGGGGCAAGCGCTGCCTGAGCCAGCCTGTGCGCCAAGCCAAAACTGATTTTGAAGCCACCCGTCAACGCGATCACAAAGGGGTGATCGGGGTGTGGACCCACCATTGGGTCACGATCAATCGCTTTTGGCCGCAGCCCCGCCCATCGCTCGATCACCGGCGCATCGCGCAAGGCGGGCACCAGCACCCGCACACGATCAATCAGCTCTTCCAATTGGCCATCGGTGGAAAAGGGCTGTTCAAACAGGTTTTCGCTGGTGCTGCCAATGGCCACGCGCCCGTCATCATGGGGAACGATATACACACCATCCAGAAACAAAAGCGGCAAGGTGGGATCAATATCCGCCTGCAACAGGGCGGATTGTCCCTTCACAGCAACACCAAGTGGCTGAGGCAAAGGGGGAGAGAGCCGTTCCAGCAAAGGAAATGAGCCAGTGCCCGCAGCAATCATTGCAGAACCAAACGCTATCGTGCTGCCATCGCTGAACACAGCCTTTTTCTGTTTGATGTCAAAGTCCGTAACAGGCACGCCCGCAGTGATATGACACAATGGCGATGTCGCAAGCGACGCGCGGATTGCCGCCGTCAGCCCACGGGGCGAGACCCGCGCCGCCAGCGTATCAAACACCAATCCACCTTGCGTATATTGTGGATCAGGCCAATCTGGCCCAAAGGGTGATTGATCCAGCACCTGCCAGGCAAAGCTGCGATCATGCGTGCACCAGGCCGTTTGTGCATCGCGCTCGTGGCGGAGGGCAATGGTGCGCAAATGCGGTTTGGGCAACATGATCAGGCGGCCCGCGCGGCGATAGCCAACAGTTAAGCCCGTATCCACCTCAAGCCTTGCGACTTCCTCTTCCAGCGACAACAACGCATCAAACTGAAATTGTTTTTTCTCGCACCATCTGTCGGGCATATAGGGCATGAGCGAGCCCAGCAATCCGCCACTGGCCCCGCTGGCGATGCCTTTGGCATCCACCAAAACCACATTCAACCCGGCCTCCGTGGCAAAACGGGCGGCCCACAGGCCCATAATGCCACCACCAACAATCAATAGATCCGTAGAGAGTTGACCAGAGCTCAAAGCCATCCTATCGCCATTTGTCATGACACACTCCACTTCAGAACCCGAAATCGCGGCAACGCACCAGAGCTTGACCTGGCAAGAGGGCGATATGCCCTATTCAACCGCCTTTGGCGACCATTTTTACTGCCAAACCGATGGCAGGCTGGAATGCGGCCATGTGTTTCTGGCGGGCAACGGCCTGCCTGAGCGCTGGCAGCAAGCACAGCAGTTTTGCATTGGCGAATTGGGGTTCGGCACCGGCCTCAATGCCATGGAAACCTGGCGGCAATGGATCATCCACCGCACACCCGGCCAGCACCTGACATTCATCTCCTTTGAACTTTACCCGATGCAGGCCCACGAGATTGATCGCGCCCTCTCCCGCTGGCCGGAGATCGATACCCAGCGGCAAGGTCTTGTGTCTTCGTGGCCCGAAACGCGCAAAGGCCAGATCCGGCTTGATCTGGATGATCAGACACAGCTGAGTGTAGTGTGCGGCGATGCCCTGACATCCTTGAGCGAATGGCAGCAGCCATTTGATGCCTGGTATCTGGATGGGTTTGCACCCGCGCGCAATGGTGCCATGTGGTCGGTGGAATTGATGACCCGGCTCTATCAACTGACCCGCCCCGGCGGACGCTTTGCCACCTATGCCGCAGCAGGCTTTGTGCGGCGGAACCTGAAAGCGGCGGGTTTTGAGGTGGAGCGGCGCAAAGGATTTGCCGGCAAGCGCGAAATGCTGTGCGGAACCAAAGCCTGATCGGCGTTGCAAGCTTGCCTGATCATATCAGGCAAGGCGCTGGGTCGGCTGAACGTCAGCCGACCATTGACGGATACAATCCATCAATCGGTCGGGGCTGATGGGTTTGACAAGCACATCATCAAGCCCCGCCGTGAGATAGGCAATGCGTTCGTCTGTCGAGAGAATACCGGATAAACCAATCAGCGCCGTCGGCAAAAGCTGCGGTGTGCGGGCCTCTTCAAGACGAAGAAAGTGCACAAAATCGAGCGCACCAATGATATTCTGGGCAAAATCAATCAGCATCACCCGTGGCCGTTGCTGCTGCCACACGGCGTAGGCCTGCTCTTCATTGCCGAAAACATCGTGCGCAATTCCATCGGCGCTCAGAACCTCGCGGAAAAAATCGCACTCTGTCTCGTTTGCATCCACGATCACCACTGCGCTGTCCGCCTTTGGCGTCGGAGCCCTCGGCACCGACATATCGCGACTGGTTTCAGCATGAGGGCCACGCCTTAATGTGCGCAGCACATCGGCAATCGCATTGCGAAGCGATGCATCTGCAACCGGTTTTTGCAATTGCGCCTGAATATTCAATCCCTCAAGCTCACGCTCCAAATCCGTCAGGGTGGGAGGGATCAGCGCAATAATCGCGAGCGTGTTGAACAGCCCATCCAGCCGGATCTTCCGCAACAGTGCCAGCATGGCATCACTGCCACTTTGAACATCAACAACAACCAGCTCAATCGGCTGACCAACAATAATGGCCTCGCGCAAAACAGTGTAGGCAAGCTCTGCCTCGCCCAAGGCAACGCCATCAAAACCCCAACGCAACACTTGTTCGTTCAGGATACCGCAAGCCAGCCGGTTGCTGGCCAGTGCCAAAACCCGAGCCCCCTGAAGCTGGCGAGAAGGTCGATCGACAATTTTCTCACCGGCGATTGCCATGGGCAGGCGCACCGTGATGACAGCACCAAGGCCATACTCACTCTCAATGGCAATCGTCCCACCAAACAAATCGACCAATCCAGCCACGATGGAGAGAGAAAGACCAGCACTGGATTTATGATGCACGGGTGGAGATTCAAATTGGGAAAACTTGGTGAAAGCCAAGCTATTCTGTTCGGTCGTAAACCCTCGCCCGGTATCCTCAAGCCTCAGGGTCAACCAAAGCAGGGTGTCACTTTGCTTTTGTTCGGACAGGTCAATCAACACATGGCCCTTGTCTGTTGCCTTGATGGCCTCATCCAAAAGCTTGGTTAAAACCTGCCTGAAACGCCCCGCATCGCTGGAAACCAGATGTTTGACCGCATCATTGCCGCGCACCAACAGCTCAATGTCTTTCTCTGCCGCGCGCCCGGCCATCAACAAGACAACATCTTCAACCGCCGCCATGGGATCAAATGGTGCCTTGCGTAAAGACAGGCTGCGATCGTCAATCCTGGCAAAATCCAGAATATCATTGATGATGGTCTGCAGGGATCGACCAGATTTGATGATGACATCCAAAAACGTTTTCTGACGCGTATCCAGACCAGAAGATGCCAGCAGCTCCGCCATGCCCAGAACACCGCTCATGGGTGTGCGAATTTCATGGCCCATGCTGGCCAGAAACCGCGATTTCGCTCTGTCGGCGGCCTCGGCCTTTTCGGCCAGCAAGGTCAGCTCCGCTTCGCGTTTCTTTTCCTGCGTGACATCGCTAAACAGCACAAGCCAGCGATTTTCGCCACTCACCATGGCCTCCAGCTTGATCCAGCTGCCATTGCGCT
Organism: Rhizobium sp.; assembly: GCA_003501385.1. Classification (GTDB taxonomy): domain Bacteria; phylum Pseudomonadota; class Alphaproteobacteria; order Rhizobiales; family Rhizobiaceae; genus Allorhizobium. Next base: position 65,060 of record DNPN01000094.1, read on the forward strand.
GCAATAAAACCGCGCTGAAACCCTGATCTTCCAGAAAACTCGCCCGCATCTCAGTCAGAAAATCTGCCGGATCCTCACCAAAAATACCACGCGCGCCGCAATATTCATAAAGGTCCAGCCAATCGGCCCCTTCCTTCGCCATCGAGGCCGGAACGTGAAGAATCTCCGCCAGTTTTTCATTGGCGTAGAGAATTTTGCCTGCCTGAAACACGCACAGACCCTGCGTCATGACATGCGAGGCTTCTTGCAACAATGTGCCAATATCGTCCAGCCGGGCCTTGGCTTCGGTAATTTCCCGCTCCCGCAGACGTTGCTCGGTATAATCCGTATAGGTGATCAGGAACTGACCATCTTCCAGTGGCGTTGTATTGACCAGAATATAACGTCCGTCGCCCAGCATTCGCTCAAGCTGCCGTGTCGTTTTCAAGCCACGAATTTCGGCACATCGATTGGCTATCCGCGTTTCCATGTCTGGCTGCGGCAACAAAGGCCAACCGTTTTCGAAACTATGGCGGATATACTCTGCGAAATTCACGCCATGAATGGCGCGATCATCTGGCCAATTCACAAGTTCTCGCGCAACCGCGTTGGCAAAATTTATCACCAGATCCTGGCTCAGAATCACCACCCCGATGGGCATGGTGCGTAAAATTCGCTCAAATCTCTGGTAAAGCTCTTCGGCTTCGGCACGGGCTGCAACAAGCTCTCGCTCACTGATTTTGAGGATAGAAATATCGGCAAGTGTGCCGACAATATGCCGCGTGCCATCTGCATCCTCAATCCGCTTCAAACTGGTCAAAAGCGGGACAGACTCACCGTTTGGCATCAGCACCAGCTGTTCGCGCTCAATTTCGCGGCCTGTTTCGAGAACCTCGATATTTTCGCGGCGCATTTGCTCTGCGCCCTCGGGAAACATTTCATCTTCCCGCAGACCGTAAAACCGCGTGCGATCCCCCCCCACCATCTGCTCATAGGCTGCATTGGCAAACACCAGCTTGCGATCAGCATCCCGCAGAAAAACCGGCTCCGGTACATTTTCAAGCACGCTGCGATACAAAAGCCGTTCACGCTCAAGCGCCTGAACGGAGGTGACATCCGAAAACAACAAAAGAATACCGCCAGCCGAAAAAGGCTCGCGACTGACTTCAATAATCTTATCGCCCAGCTTGATCCGCTGTTGAGGGGATTCTTCCCGCGTTACAAGGTCCCAAAACCCCTGTCGGCAAGCCTTATCGTTTTCAAGCCGATCAAGATCCTCGGCAAGGATCGCTTCCATCAATTGATCAAATCGAATGCCAACGCGCAGAACATCAACCGAGTTGGCCAGCATCTGCGACAAAGCACCATTGAAATGAACGATAGACAGTTTTTTGTCCAGCAGCAGCAAGCCAATCGGCAGCGCATCCAGCAAGGTGCGAAAATCGATAAATGGCTCTGCCAACGTCGGCACCGCATGCAATGTCGTGACCAAGGCTCTTGGCGCTTCATCCGACGTTTTTTTCGAAACTCGCGCTTTCAGTTTTCTGGGCCGTTCCCGAAACACACCAAAGGCAAAAAGTCTTTCATCCTCGGTCACAAAGCGCTCAATTTGCACCCGGCAATGATCCCGTCCGGTCTCATCAAAACACAGCGCGATTTGCTCTTCCGCAAACACCAGCGCGCGCCGCTCCATATCCTCCAGCGCTCGATCTTCAGGCCGGTCTGTCAATGCACTTAAGCTACAGCCAAGCAAAGCTTTTCGATCAAGCCCTGAAAACAGCTCGAACGCCGCATTGACCGCAATGAACCGAAGCTCGCTGTCCTTGACGAAGGCAGGAACATCAAGATGCGCAATTTTAGCACACGCAATGGCGAGCAGTCCCCCTTCCACCTGCAATACCAGCCCTTTCCAGTCCGCGCTGCCAACAAAACCGACGCTAACACTCTCACGGTAACAAAACAAATTGCCTTAAAAAAAACAACACCTTATTAACCCAATTTTCACTCGCCCAAAAGGCGCGAAATACTAAAAAATCAACCCTAACACTGTATTATTTATGGATAAATTTTAATGTCCTGCCACAGATTGATCATCAATCCGCCGTCTTTGAGCATCAAATTAAAACCATCTCTTCGAAGTGAGGCTTTGGAAAGGAATACGTTAATGTCCATATCTCGCACAGTCATATCCGCAGGCCTTGCTGCATCCGTGATTGGTTTGTCCGTTGTGGCAACAGCACCGGCTGCACAAGCTGGTGATCGTTTCTGGGGTGGTGTTGCCGCAGGTGCCGTAGGTGGCATCATCGGCGGAGCCATCATCAATGAAGCGCGCCGCCCAGCTTACGCCTATCCGGTTTACGAGGCACCGCCACCACCACCGCCGCCAGTCTACAGAACCTATTACCGCCCAGTATATGTCCCTTCCTGCCATTATGAATGGCGTCACAATGAATGGGGCGATGCATACCGGGTTCAGGTCTGCCCACGCTGATGTCAGCGGTGCTCATTGACGATGAAACCAGCGCCCGTCCTTTATCAGGGCGGGCGCTTGACATTTTGTGTTAGAAAGCGCAAATGACCACAAGCTTTAAACCTTCCGGCCGCCGCGTGAGCGCGCCCTGCTACTGTTGTCAGTAGACAAGAAGGTCTTGGGGCGCTCTATATATGGCCGCAACGGCAGCCAAACGCGCCTGTAAGCAGTTTTCCAACTGACAAGTTCCCAAATCACGCGGGGTTCTTGACGCCAAAAACAACCACGATCGCAATGAGGCGATGGTGGATCTTGTGTTTTTGGCGCCCCCGAAAGGTAATTGAATTGACCAGTTTTAACGAACTTGGCCTCTCGGCAAATATTGTCGCCACGCTGACCGCGATGGGTTTTGATACCCCTACCCCTATTCAGGAACACGGCATTCCCGTTGTTCTTTCCGGCCGCGACCTGATTGGCCTTGCCCAGACCGGCACCGGCAAAACCGCCGCTTTCGGCCTGCCGCTGATTGAAATGCTGCTCAAGGACCAGAGCCGTCCTGAAAACCGCACCACCCGCACGCTGATTCTCGCCCCAACCCGCGAACTGGTGAACCAGATTGGTGACAATCTGCGCTCCTTCATTCGCAGAACACCTTTGAAAATCAATCAGGTTGTTGGCGGCGCATCCATCAACAAGCAGCAGCTGCAGCTGGAAAAAGGCACTGACATTCTGGTGGCCACACCGGGCCGTCTGCTCGATCTGATTTCCCGCAATGCCATTTCGCTGCGCGCCGTGAGCTACCTCGTGCTCGACGAAGCCGACCAGATGCTGGACCTCGGCTTTATCCACGATCTGCGCAAGATTGCCAAAATGGTGCCGCCAAAGCGCCAGACCCTGCTGTTTTCGGCCACCATGCCGAAGGCCATTGCCGATCTGGCTTCAAGCTTCCTGAAAGACCCAACCAAGGTTGAAGTCAGCCCTCCGGGCAAGGCTGCCGACAAGGTTGAGCAATATGTACATTTCGTCAACGGCCAGAACCACAAGACCGAACTGGTCAAGAAGTCCTTCGCTGATAATCCCGATGGCCGCTCCATCGTGTTCCTGCGCACCAAGCATGGCGCTGAAAAGCTGACCAAGCATCTGGAACTGACCGGCCACTCCGTTGCCTCCATCCATGGCAACAAGAGCCAGGGCCAGCGCGAACGTGCTCTCAAGGGTTTCCGCGATGGCACGATCAAGATTCTGGTGGCAACAGACGTTGCGGCCCGCGGCATCGACATTCCAGCCGTCAGCCACGTCTTCAACTACGACCTGCCGGAAGTGCCGGACGCTTACGTACACCGCATTGGCCGTACCGCCCGCGCTGGCCGCGATGGTATTGCCATTGCGTTTTGCGCACCCGACGAAATCCGCTTGCTGCGCGACATCGAGCGTTTAATGGGCATTGAAATTGCTGTGGCCAGCGGCGAAGCCCCGGCTGACCGTGGTCGCCCTGCGCGTCCCGCCCGTCGCGGTGGTGGTGGTGGTGGTGGTGGTGCAGGTGCTGGCGCTGGTGCGGGCAACCGTAACCATGGCCGCCCACAGAACCGTGGCCCACGCGAAGAAGGCGGCGAAGGCGAGAACCGTTCGGCCCGTCCCGGCGGCAATCGCAAGCCCGGCGGTCGCCCAGCGCGCCGCCCAGACCGTCCGCGTCAGGACGGCCCAGCCCGCGCTGGTGCCGGTGGTCAGCGCCGCGAGCGCTAAAAGCGTTCTGCCAAGCACAATAAAAAAGGCCGGTTTTCCGGCCTTTTCGCTGTTTACAATTCGTTGAAGGTCTTTTCCATGCTGATCAAACAAACCGATTATCACCGCATCTACAGCGTCATCAATTCGCTGTTGCTGAGTGAAAACGCCAATCCGGCCACGGCCAGCATGTATTTCAGTGTGTTTGGCGCTTACCTTTTGAAACAGCATTTCAAGATCAACGCCACGCCCAAAAGCGGGTTGGCCGCCTACCGTTTTGGCAATGACATCATGCTGTTTGCCGACCAGAAAGAGGACGGCTTCATCACCGGCGACGGCGAAAACTTCCACTGCTGGATTGAGGCCGACGGCTGGGCGCTTGATTTCATGGCCCCCGCCTTCACGCTAAACGGCACCCCCCTGCCCGCAAAAATGCTACAAAAACCCCTCAGCGCCATGGCGGCAGACATCAACAGCCTGAACACCTCCGGCGACTTCTTCTACGCCTCCGCACCGCAAGCCACTGCCCGCCGCTTTGCAGGCTGGAAAGACGCCAGCGCCATAGGTGATCTCGCCCGCCTCGCCGAAATCTGGTTTCGCAAATCCCCGAAGAAGATGATGCCATCCATGACGGTGACAGGTGAGTTTGGCGAGAAGAAGCTGGTGCAGTTGAGCGGTAAGGTGCTCAATGGAACATGGTGACCGCTAAGGCGGTCGTAAGTTCATAAAATTTTAATAAAATTAAAAATGGCGCGCCGCGCCGGGTGAAGACGAGAACTATGCCTACGCTATAGCCCGCTAGAGTCTGTCAGGTTCAGATTGAACCAGACAGACTCTAGCTCTTTTTTGTTTTCGTTTGTCTTTTC
>DNPN01000052.1 GCA_003501385.1 Rhizobium sp.
GACGGCCCTCAGACGACGCTTACGCCCTGAATGGTTCGGAGGAGAAAGAAGAATATGCCCGAGCAGATCGCGATGCTGCTGCGGCAGGTTGAGGTTGCCGTCGCGAGCGGGCAAGTACGCTGCTTGCGATGACCAAGGAGCGAGAACCCGAAAACGAGCGCGCAAACAGGAGCAGTGGAATGCTTATCGCAATAAGCCGGACGAATGGGAAAGTATCGCATACGCCTTTCCTCTCTCCCCCTTAACCGCGCCAGATGGTTTAGGCATCGGTTAAGGCGCTCAGTCTGCTGTGCGTGACTGCGTTGAGAAGGCGTATTTCTTCGGGTCCTTCTACTCTCTCGGCGATTTAGAATCGGGCGACGGCAATGGGGGCAACCCAAGCTCTTCGAGGAATTTATTGTGCTTCATCGTTGCCACTTGGATCGTGTTCTCGATTGCCTCCAATACGCCATGAGTCGCCGCTAGGTCTATTTCCGATTCAGCAATTGCGGTGCTGATGTAGCGGGATATGTTGAGGTTGTAACCTTCCTCTTTAATCCGCTCCATCGAGACTCGTTTTGAATAGCGTTCTTCTTCCTTACGGAATTGGTAGGTCTCAACAATTTTCTCGATGTCTTCGTCCCGCAGGCGATTCTGGCGTTTACCTTTTTCGAAATGCTCAAGGCTGCTCGCATTGATGAAGAGCACATCATCCGGCTTCTTGCATTTTTTGAGCACCAGTATGCACACCGGGATGCCGGTGGAATAAAACAAATTGGCGGGCAGGCCGATGACCGTATCAATGTGCCCATCGGTCAGCAGTTTGGTGCGGATTCGCTCTTCCGCTCCGCCACGAAATAGCACGCCATGGGGCAGAATGATGGCCATGACGCCTTCGTCCTTCAGATAATGGAAACCGTGCAACAAAAACGCGAAATCAGCGGCGGATTTGGGTGCCACACCGTGATTTTTGAAGCGCACATCCTCGCCAATGGCTTCAGTGGGTTCCCAACGGTAGCTGAACGGCGGATTCGCTACCACAGCATCGAAATAGGGTTTCTTGGCCGGGTTCGTCTCGCGCAACATCTCCCAATCATTAGTCAGCGTGTCGCCGTGGAAGATTTCAAACTCCGAATCCTTCACTCCGTGCAACAGCATGTTCATGCGCGCCAGGTTGTAGGTCGTGATGTTTTTTTCCTGACCGAAGATCTTGCCGATGCCGTGAGGCCCCATGCGTTTGCGCACGTTAAGGAGCAGCGAACCGGAACCGCAGGCAAAGTCCAAGACACGATCCAGCTTGGCCCTCTTCCCCGTTTTCGGCTCCTGGCTATCCAGCGTTACGATGCCAGACAAAATGCTAGAAATCTGCTGCGGCGTATAAAACTCGCCCGCCTTCTTGCCGGAACCGGCGGCAAACTGGCCAATCAGATATTCGTACGCATCGCCCAACGTGTCGGCGTCGGTGGAAAATTGCGTCAACCCTTCGGCGATTTTTTGAATAATGGTGCAGAGCTTGGCGTTGCGCTCTTTGTATTTTTTGCCGAGCTTGTCTGACGCCAGATTGATCTCGGAAAACAGGCCTTGGAAGGTGCTTTGGAAAGACTCTGTCTCGATATATTTGAAGGCTGCTTGCAGCGTGTTGAGCAGTTCTCCGTTCTGCGTGCGGGCTAGATTGGCAATGCTGGCCCAGAGGTGATCCGGTTTGATGACATAGTGCACCTTGCGGCGCATCTGCTTCTCAAAATCTGCCATGTCATCAGGATTGTTGGCATACCAGATGGTCAGCGGAACACGGCGGTCGTCGCCCTCGACCTGGGGATAATCCCGCCCCAGCTCTTTTTGTGCGGCCACCTCGTAATTGTCTGAAAGGTAGCGCAGAAACAGGAACGACAGCATATAGTCCCGGAAATCGTCCGCGTTCATCGCGCCGCGCAGGTCGTCGGCAATGCCCCAAAGAGTTTTGCCCAGTTGTGTTTTATCTCGTTCGTTCATACTTGTTCCACTTCTTTGCTCGTTTCTTCGAACGGGTCGGGGTTGAATGGATAATTCTTTCGGAAGTCCTCCAGAATCGTCCTAAACAGGGCTTTGTTCTCTTCCAGCATCTCTATTGGTTCGAAGAGCGAGTAATTTCCGTGACTCATGATGTTAACCACGCGCGTATGCAAAGTCTTGTCGGCATCGTCTTCAGTTGGCTTGATGCAGTCGCCAAAATTCCCGTAGCCGTGAAAGCTGGCGGTCTTTTCAATTATGGATCGCAGCATGTTGAAGTGATGCGTATACAGCTTGCCTTCCTTTTGAGCTTCTTCCAGCTCGGCTAGGTTCGCAACATGTTGGAAGAACGGCGTATTGCCTGTATCCCGGAGCAAATAGCTTTGTGAGTCCTTGGCTTTGCCAAGGAAGTATTTCTTTGCCTTCCTCTTCAACTCGTTGCCCATGACATTGAAGAAAAGTGTGTGGTGCGTGGAAATGACCGTCCTCGGCGGATTGGTTGACTTAATGAGCAGTTGCGCCAGATGGTTGGCCACCGTGATTGCGTTATGTTCATCCAGTGATGAAATGGGATCATCAATATAGACGTACTTGACCCACTTATAGGCCTCAGCCCCGTCAATCGCGAGTTGGACGATGGCGAGAAAGAAGCACCAAACGAAGATATTCTCTTCACCGCGAGACACCTTAATGTCTTCAATTAATTCGGTCTTCGCCACATCACCTTCGCCTGTCGTAATATTCCGGGAGAAGCTCACTTCCCATTTGTCGGTATCGATTATGAAATCGAAATCGGCGTAGCGCGTCAGCAACGGACGTATACGGTTGTCCATTTCCAACTCGCCGAGCCCGGCGAAGAAGCGGGAATCCTTGTTGATCTTGAGCACACGTTCACGGTCGTTTTCAAGGTCGTTATCCCAAAAGAACAAGTCTTCAGTGAAGGCGTTGAAGTAGAGCGTGTCGCGTGCGTCTCCCTGTTTGCCGAGGTCCTTGAAGGCGGTGGAAAGGCGGGTCTTGCCTGTACCGTTGTAGGCGTAGAGGAGAATGAATTTCTTGATCTGCAACTCTTCGCGCAGATGTGCGGCCAAGACATTCAAATCGGCAAACGGGGTTGCGCTCACGCCTCAACCTCCTTAACGGATGGAAAAAGCTGTTGCATCAATCCCTTTTTGTGAGTCTTGAGGGTTTCGAGCCTTTGGGTTTGGGCTGCGATCAGGTCGTCGAGGGTCGAGAGGCAAGAGGCGATGCGCTTTTGTTCTGGCAACAATGGGACCATTACGCGCAGATCTTTGAAAAACTGAAGACCAATGGTCTTTATAGTGCTCCCCGTAGCTGCTCTATCAAAGAGCGGTTTCATCATTTGAAGAAGATAGTACAGAAACCAATTCGAGAGCTGCCGGCTGTGACAGTTCCATACGATGAAATGCTGACTCACCGCCATAGGGGAATTCATGATCGCGCTTTTTCCCACTCCAGCGTCGCGACTCACCAGAACAGACCCCTCACGGTGAAGTACGGCTGACGAGTTTTCAATTCCTTGCTCGGAAATGCTGATTTCAGTCTCTGAGATTAACCCTTTATCCAATCGTTTTGAATCGGCAAGCGATACCCATTTTATTCCGCCGTTGTAATACTCAGGGTTGGTTTTGCTAGGGGTGTGGCCGGACCCCCTTTGTGCCACTTTTTCGAGATTTTTTTCTTCCCACTTCGGCGAATTTCGAAACTCTGGGAAGCGGAGGCGGGGAATGGTTTCGCCTTCGCGGGGGAAAAGCTGCCGCATCAGCCCTTTCTTGTAAGCCTTGAGCGCGTCGAGTTTTAGGCCGTTGGCGTCAATCAGCTCATCGAGCGAAGTCAGACACTGGGCGACTTTTTGTTGTTCCGCCTTGTCCTCGGGGAAACATACTTTGACACTCGACAAGCGTCCGGCGGATATACCGAAGACCTTCGATCCTTGAGCCTCTCTTCTGATTTGCGAACGAATGCGGTTGGATCGGAACAGGTGGCCACCAAATCCAACTATCAATTGCGCGCCTTTTCGCCGTGCCAGTATTGTGTGCGTTCCAGACAGAACACGACTGCCACCCAAGGCTACTATCTCGATACTCTTGCCAACGTCCTCCAAATCCTCGGACGCGTCGGCAAATATCATGTCGCCCTCGGTGCAGAAGCTGCCTGGGTCGAGATTGTCGAGCGATTCGGTCGGATTAACAAAGGGGACAACTTCTCTGCTGATATCAAACAACGCTCGGAAGCGGGTGTGAATGTCCCCGTAATGAATGTTCATCACGGTACCATTTTCGTAGTTCAGGTTATCCCGTGAGAAGGTGTTAGTTGACCCGAAAGCATAAAGGTCGCTGAAAAGCCGTTCGTCCCACCCTCGTGCATCTCGGAATTTTGGAAAGCGTCGCTTGGGGTTCAATTCTCGTTTGCCATGTTGCTTCATGGTATTTGGTGCCGCCTTATTGCTCATACGCACTTAGACCTGAGATTTCCCGCCCTTGCGCGCGTTTGTTGAGCAACGGGATGAGGTCGTCCATGAGGGCGAGTTCCTTTTCTCGTCGAGTTTTCCAGTTCAGCCCGAGCGGTTCCATCAGGTCGGTCAACTGCTCCCCGTCGAAGATCATGCGTTGCAAAATGCCGTCCACAAAGGTTTGCAGCATGGCGACGGTCAGGCCGTGCCTTCCGGCGATGGCGGTGAGTTCCTGGGCATTCTTCTCCGCCTTGAAACGCTGGTAGCCTTCGCGAATGGCTTTTTCGCTCAAACCTTCGCCCGCTTTGAGGGTGTTGATGTAAGCGGCGATCTCATCGCGCTCATCCATGAACTTGGCATCGGACTGAATGAGGCCGATGAGCTGATCGCGGCCCATCTTCTGCTTGCCAGGTGCCTGCGCAGAGTAACGGGCAATCAGCGCCATGATGTAGTCGTAATCAATGACCGCGGAAGCAAATAGCACGAATTCAAAATCCAGTTGCTGCACTTCCGGGCTGGCCTGGTCGTCGCCCTTCTTCTGCTGCTCTTTCAGGCGCTGGGCGGTCTCCAGATAGACGCCACGGAAGGCGTTAAGCTGTTCTTTCGGCAGAACCTGCTCGATGGCATTTTTGTTTTCCTCGGTGAGGTCGGTGTATTGGTCGAGCTGAGTTTTCAGCCGCTGCACTTCTTTGAAATGGTTGATGAAGGCACTGCGCGCATCGTCGCCCTTTAGGTTGGGCACTGCTTCCGGTTTGCAGGTCAGCCCCTGGGATTTCATGAAGTCATCGAGCTTCTTGACAGAGCTTTGCAATTTCTCAATAACTTTAGGAGCTTTGTCCACCAGCCAGATTTCGCGGGCGCGCTCAAGTTTCTCACCGGAGAAAAGGGCAATGGCCTCATTGACGGCGTCCTGTTGCTGGCGGAAGTCGAGGATATTGCCGTAGGGCTTGGTTCCGTTGAGGATGCGATTGGTGCGGGAGAAGGCCTGAATCAGCCCGTGGTACTTCAGGTTCTTGTCTACGTAGAGCGTGTTCAAGTATTTGGAATCAAAGCCGGTGAGCAACATGTCCACCACTATTATGATGTCGATCTTTTCTTTCCCCTTGAAGGGCATGTCCTGATTGGGAAATTGCTGATCTTTGATGCGCTTTTGTACATCCTGGTAGTAGAGATCGAATTCGCCGATGCTGTGATTAGTGCCAAAGCGGATGTTGTAGTCGGCGATGATGGCCTTGAGCGCATCCTTTTTCTTTTCCGGTTCCTGTTCGTTGTCGGCTTTTTCCTGCGGCAGGTCTTCCTGAATCTGCTGCACATCCTTGTTGCCCTCGGCGGGCGGCGAGAACACGCAGGCGATGTTCAGCGGTTGAAATGCGGGATCTAATTCCTTTCTTTTATCCTGTAGCGACTTGAACAGATTGAAATATTCGATGGCGTCGTTGATAGAGGCTGTGGCCAGAATGGCATTGAACCTGCGTCCGCCAGTGGCGGCGTCATGCTTGTCCGCAATCGCCTCGACGATGGCTTGCTTCGCCAGCGTCTCACCTTGCTTGGGTACGTTTTTGCCTTCTGGCTTGTAGTAATCGATGTGGAAGCGCAGGACATTCCGGTCGTCAATGGCGTGAGTGATGGTGTAGGCGTGCAGTTCTTTCTGAAAGATGTCAGCAGTGGTCTTAAGGGAAGCCTGCTCGCCATCAATCTGCTGGTAGGTGGCATTCTGCTCAAATATTGGCGTGCCAGTGAAACCGAAAAGCTGTGAGTTGGGGAAGAATTCTTTGATGGCTTTGTGGTTCTCGCCGAATTGCGAACGGTGGCATTCGTCGAAGATGAA
>DNPN01000130.1:0-870 GCA_003501385.1 Rhizobium sp.
TGGTCAAGCTGATCCGGGTGATGATGCTGGGGCCGGTTCTGTTGGTGCTGGGCATTAGCACCGGGCAGGGCGGAAAGGTACGGCTTGCGCAGGTTGCGCCTTGGTTCATCATTGGCTTTGTGTTGCTGGTGCTTGCCCGGTCAATCGATATTTTGCCTCATGTGCTTTTGCAGCCATCACAGCATCTGTCTGGCTTTTTCACCACGCTTTCCATGGCGGCTCTGGGGCTTCAGGTGAATATTCGAAGCGTGCTGGCATCCGGGGGTAGGGTGCTGGCGGCGGGAAGCCTTTCCATCGTTGCGCTGACGGGCATTGCCTTCGCAGCCTTGCACATCATCTCGTAAGGCGCATTGGCACGCCGCAGTGCGGCACGATCGCTTCCGGCGTGATCGCGCATCTCACCGCATAGGCTTCCACACCCTGTTGCAGCGCTTGCGTAAAGGCCAAACCATAGCCGGGGTCCAGATCACCACAAATCGCCAGCGCATCGCAATCATTGCGCTGGATGACATAGAGCATCACCGCCCGCTTACCCTGTGCCACAAGCTTTGCCAGTTCCTGAAGGTGCTTGGCCCCGCGTGTGGTGACGCTATCTGGAAATTCCGCCAACCCCGTTTCGCGGATAAAATGAACGTTCTTGACTTCCACATAGCAATCGGCCCGGCCCGGTCCCGATAGCAGCAGATCAATGCGCGAGTTTTCACCATAGCGCTGCTCGGTGCGAAGGCTCTCATAACTGGAAAGGTCGCTGACCAACCCGGCTTTAATTGCCTCCTGCGCCAGTTTGTTTGGTAAGGCAGTGTTGACGCCAACCAACGTGTTCTCTGCCTCAATCAGCTCAAAACCATAGCGATATTTTCGGCTTTGGCT
>DNPN01000130.1:1177-2112 GCA_003501385.1 Rhizobium sp.
ACGCGCATGGAGCCAGTGTTGGGGCAAAAGCCGGTGATGTCCTCGCCACTCTCCAAAGTCGCATCAAACAAAAAGCGTTTGTATCGGCGCACAAGCGTGGCACTCACCAGCGGTGGATCAAACTTCATCGCACTCAAACACGCTCAAGCACATAGGTTCCCGGCGCATCGGCAATGGCATTGAGGGCGGTGCCGCCCGGCTTGCGCGCCTCTGTCTTGCGGTTATCAAGGCTTTCAATCCATGTCTGCCAATGGGGCCACCAGGAGCCGGGGGTTTCCACCGCATTTTCCACCCAGTCCTCAAAATTGCCAGTGGGCTTGCTGCCGGTCCAATATTGGTATTTCAGCTTGTCCGGCGGGTTCACAACACCTGCAATATGCCCGGAGCCACTCATGACATAGGTTACGGGTCCACCAAAATAGCCGCTACCAACAAACACCGATTTGGCGGGCGCAATATGGTCCTCCTTGGTGGCCAGATTGTAGATCGGCACCTTCACATCTTTCAAAGACAGGGTTTTGCCATCCAGCTCCATCTTGCCCTTGGCCAGATTATTTTCCAGATAGCAATTGCGCAGATAAAACGAGTGGTTGGCCGCCCCCATGCGTGTCGAATCCGCATTCCAGAACAGCAGATCAAACGCCGTCGGGTCTTGCCCCTTCAGGTAATTGTTGACGAAATAAGGCCAAATCAGCTCAGACGAGCGTAGCATATTAAACGCCGTGGCCATTTTGGAGCCATCAAGATAGCCTTTGATTTTCATCCTATCTTCAACGCTGCGGACCTGTTCTTCATCCACAAACACTTTCAAATCGCCCGCATGGGTGAAATCCACCTGCGTGGTAAACAGCGTGGCGCTGGCAATGCGTTCATCGCCCTCCTTGGCATGCAGCGCCATGGCCGCAGACAACAGCGTGCCGCCCACGCAATAGCCA
>DNPN01000130.1:2361-3750 GCA_003501385.1 Rhizobium sp.
AGCGTGCCGCCCACGCAATAGCCAATGGCATTGACCTTTTTCTCGCCCGTGGATTTTTCCACTGCATCCAGCGCAAAATCAACACCTTCGCGGATATAGGAGAGCCAATCCTTGTCCGCATGGCGCTCATCCGGGTTGACCCAGGAGATAACAAACACCGTCTGCCCCTGATCAATGCACCATTTGATAAAGCTTTTCTGCGGGTTGAGATCGAGAATGTAGAATTTGTTGATCCATGGCGGGCAGATCAGCAGCGGCCTTTTCAGCACTTTCTCTGTGGTCGGCTCATATTGAATGACTTCGCACACGTCGCTGCGAGCAATCACCTTGCCCGGCGTCAGCGCCATGTTTACGCCCAGCGCAAATTTGCTGGTATCGGTCTGGCGCAGTTTCAAATCACCCTTGCCCGCCGCCACATCCTCGGCAAACATCTGCATGCCCTTGACCAGATTGGCACCGTGGCTGGCAATGGTTTCCCGATAGAGCTGCGGATTGGTCATGACAAAATTGGCAGGCGAGAGCGCCGCCGTCATCTGCTTCACATAGAAAGCCGCCTTGTGGCGGGTGTGCTCATCCAGCCCTTCAGTATTGTCCACCAGTTTTTCCACCCAATCGGACAGCACTAGATAGGCCTGACGCAGAAAATCGAAGAAGGGATTGCGCTGCCAATCGGCGTCAGAGAAGCGCTTATCCTTAATCGGCTCCGGTGGGGTCGCAACAGTGGCTGAAAGCTTGTTGATGCTTTTCATCCACACGCCAAACAGTGACGACATCAGATGCGTCTGGGCTTCCAGATTGCGCTTTGGATCACTCATCCAATATTCGCTGACGCGCGATAGCGTCTTGATCATCTCCACGGCAGGTTCGGACACCGTTTCGACAATCTCGCCTTTTTCGCGCGGCGCAATCCATGTGGAGGCCGCTTTGCCGAGGTTTTCCATGGCTCTGGCAAAATTCATCGCCAGTGCTTCGGGGTCTTTGACGATATAGGGATCGACCAGCGACGGATCAAAACCCAGCGTTTCAAAACCCGTGCGTGGCTGCTCCGTGTGGGGGGGGCTGGCAGTGTCCTGTTGTTTCGATGCTGTGGTCAATGCCGTCTCCCCTCGGTCATGGATGTTTTTTATAATTGCTAATCCTGCCTGATCATGACTACAAGTTCGAAGCAGAGAAAATATGACGCTATGACCGGCTTGCATATTTTACAAGACCTTCATGTATGGGTTGTATCTGTTTCCTTGGTAAATTTGCGGCCAAAGCGGGCCGTGTATTGGGTTGGATGAAAAATGACTGCAATCGTTCCCTTGGCGGGTTATCGCCGCATTTGTGCCAATGTGCTTGTTGCTGCCGTGGTTGTGGCCGTCGCGGGTTGCGCCGGGGCGGACAAAA
>DNPN01000130.1:3993-4628 GCA_003501385.1 Rhizobium sp.
CTGCCGGGGCGGACAAAAAGCCTGCCAAGCCAAGACAAACAGCGGCTCCCAAAAGCGTTATTGTGACCGATCAGGTTGAACAGCCCGGCGCTTACAAGACGCCCGATGGTTATCCTGACTTGAACAAGCCGCTGACCGCCGCCAACGCGCAGATGACCAATACCGATGCGAAATCACTGGAAGACAAGCTGGCGATTCTGGCCACACAGCGCAAAAGCGGCCAGATCAGCGAGAAAGAATACAATCGCCGGGTCGAGGAATTCCGCAAGATGGGCCAAACGCAGTGATGTAAATTCGGTGCCGGTGCGTTTTGCTGGCACTTGAGCACTTGCATTGTGACAATTGTCGTAGCACATCGTGAAAAATGCGTCGCTTGGGATCATGCCTCGGTTGCATTTTGCAAATAAATGCCGCGAATCGGTGCCAAACACGTTAAAATAACTCTGTCCCGAGTTGATTGATCCGTTTTCGGGGCGGTTTCATGGAGAACGGGTCATCCGCAGGGTTGCGTGCCCGCGGTTCAACGAGGTCTGAGATGGAAGAGTTTCACAAAGTCCGGCGCTTGCCGCCCTATGTTTTCGAACAAGTCAATCGTTTGAAAGCAGGCGCGCGAGCCGGTGGCGCGGACATCATCG
>DNPN01000302.1:0-23428 GCA_003501385.1 Rhizobium sp.
CTATTCACTGCGACAGGCTTTAGGAACTGAACGTTTCAAAAAGGCGGGCAAAGCGTGAGCACAGTGCAGGCGGCGGTGCGGGCCTATCAGGCCGGTGATCTGGATGAAGCCTTGAGCGTGGCGCGCGCCGTGCCGGGCAAAAACCGGGCAGACCATGCCATGGCACAGGCCTTGATTGGCAATATCCTTGCCAAGCGCGGCGAGCGTGCCGATGCCGCGCAAGCATTTGTGTGCGCAGCCGATGGCAATCCGGCGCAAAGTGCTGTTTTTCTCAAACTGGCCGCAACTCTTTATCAACAGGCTGGTGCAACAGATCCGTTGCGCGCAATTGCCCTCAAAGCTGCCCTTGCCAATAAGACCGATGCTGAGTTTGTGCTGAGCATGGCGCAAATCCTGATTACCCCATGGGATGCGCCAGCCCGCAAAGTCGTGCGTGGTTTGATCGACTTTATGGATCGCAACAGCGGTCCGGCCATGTTTTTTGCCCTGAACCTGCTGCAACTGGATGGCGCGCTGCAAGAGATGGAGAGCCTGCTCAAAGAGGTGCAAGAGACGCTTCCCGATGATGTGGTGATTGAAGCCTTGCGGTTATCCTCAGCCCATAACCGGGTTGATCTTGCCACCATTGCTCGCCACAAGATGATGATGCAGAGCCTCGATACCCCGTTTGTGCAGGCAGTGTTGGAGCGCGAAGGCGCGCTGGCACGTTTGCTGTGGTGTGAGGATGAGGCGCTGAATGCGAGACCCACGCTGGAGAGCCGCGTTTTGGCCCCCAGTTTTGCGGCCAGACCGGCACGGCGCAGAATTCGCCCGCCGGGGGAAAAACTGCACATCGGCTATCTTTCCAGCGATTTTTCCGCCCATGCCACCATGACATTGTTTTTGGATGGTCTCGTGGCCCATGATCGTAACCTCTTTGACATCACCCTGTTTTGCCACACCGAGGCCAAGGCCGCCGAAGCCCAGAGCCAGATGCCCGAGGTTTTGCGCCGGGAGATCGTCCATATTCGCCATCTCTCCGATGCTGAGGCTGCATCTGAGATCGATCGCCGCGATGTGGATATTCTGGTGGACCTCAAGGGGCACACACCCGGCGCACGGCTTGCCATTGTCAATCTGTCCAGTGCGCCGATCAAGGCCACATGGCTTGGCTTTCCGGGGGGCGTTCATGGCGTGGATCTGGATTATGTGATTTCGGATGGCATTGTGACGCCGGACAGCGCCGCGCCATTTTATCGGGAAAAATTCTGCCGCCTGCCAGACGCCTATCAACCCAACAGCACCACCAGCCGCCCCGCGCCAAAGCCTGCCACGCGCAAGCAGAACGGTCTGCCGGAGGATGCGTTTATCTTTGCGTCCTTCAATGGCGTGCAAAAAATAACGCCGGAGACGGTGACCCTGTGGTGCCGGATTTTGGCGGCGGTGCCGGAGGGCGTGTTGTGGGTGCTCACCTCTGACCCGGTGGCACAACGCAATCTGCGCCGCGCTTTCACCGATGCAGGGCTTGATCCGGCTCGGTTGCTGTTTGCAGACAGGCAGGATTATATCCACCACGTCAATCGTCTGCCCTTGGCCGATCTCGCACTGGATACCTTTCCCTACAATGGCCACACCACCACATCGGATATGCTCTGGGCAGGCCTGCCGGTTCTGACCAAAAAGGGCAGCTGTTTTGCCGCCCGGGTTTCCGAGAGCCTGTTGAAGGCTATTGGTCTGGATGATCTGGTGGCCGAGGATGGCGATGGATTCGTGGCACTGGCCACGGCACTGGCGTTGCAACCAGCCCGTATGGCTGAGATCAGGCGAAGATTGAACGACAACCGCCTGACGACACCCCTGTTTGACACTGTGCGGTTCACCCGCCATCTGGAGCGCGCCTATGAGATGATGGTTGAGCGCGAGCGCTTGAATGTACCGCCTGCCATCATTGACGTTGAGGCTCTTGCACTGAGCCATGAAGGGGGCTGCTGATGCGCGATACCCTTGAAACTGCGATGACGGCCTACAAGGCCGGAGATCTGCACGGTGCCTTGCGCATGGCCCTCGCGGCCGTGGTGAAGGATAAAGCCCGCGCAGGCATGCTGCGAATGTTGATTGCCAACATTCAAATGAAGCTGGGCGACCAGCTGAATGCGGCGGAGAATTTCCTGCTGGCCGCCAATGCCATGCCGGATCAGCAGGCCGAATTCCTGAAATATGCGGCAAAACTGTTTATAGCTGTTGGACATTGGACAGGCATTGCAGAGATTGGCCTGAAAGCGGCCTTGCTCAATAGCGATGACGGTGACTTGCTGGTGTCGGTGAGCGAAGCTTTGCATCGGCTGGGACGGCAGGATGATGTCGGGCTGCTGTTACCAAAACTCGATATGCGACAGGGCCGCCATTTGCAGTTGGCCATCAATTATTGTCAGGAAGCGAAAAAAACCGCAGAATTGAAAGCCATACTGGACAAGCGTTATGCGGAAAATCCCGAGGACAGTTTTGTCGCGGTCAATTATTTCATATTTTACCGTGGAATTTTGGATTTTCCTGTTGCTCGCCAGTGGTCGGCGCTGGTGAAAAGGCTTGTAAAACATCCGGATGATCCGGCGCTTCAGGAGTTGTTTTTGCGGGAGTTGGCCCTGTCACGGCGCTATTGGTGCGATGATGAGGCGCTGTTTGCCCGCCCCAGTATTGATGTGCTGGCCGCAACGCAATTTCACTCCAACCGAACGCGGCCGCGCCGGACGATTCGCCCCGCAGGTCAAAAGCTGCGCATTGGATATGTGTCGGCGGATTTTTCCGTGCATGCAACCATGTTCCTCATCTATGACACGCTTCTGGCTCATGACCGCGAGCGTTTCGAGATCACCTTGTTTTGCACAACACCGGCAGCTGCGGCTTTGGCGCAAGCAGAGTGGTCCCCAATCTTGAAAAGTGAGATCGTCTCTCTGCGGGATGTAACCAACGAGCAGGCGATTGAGGAGATATCGCGCCGAGAAATTGATATTCTGGTGGACCTCAAGGGCCACACGGCGGGTGCCAGAATGGCGATGATCAGCGGCTCGGATGCGCCGCTGAAGGTCACTTATCTCGGCTTTCCGGGTTCCGTGCAGGGTGTGGAACTGGATTATGCCATCACCGATCCGATCGTGACACCAGACAGTTCCCAACCCTATTACACAGAAAAGCTCTGCCGCTTGCCGGAGAGCTACCAATGCAATTCCAGCCAGCATCGTGCCAAGCCTCAGCCAACCAAACGCGCGGACTTTGGCCTGCCGGATGGCCGCTTTATCTTTGCGTCGTTCAATGCGCCCGCCAAGATCACGCCCGAGACCATCGATCTGTGGGCGCGGGTAATCGTGGCTGTTCCCGATAGTCTCTTCTGGATATTGTGCTCCAATGATCTGGCGCGCGAGAATTTCAAAGCCGAGTTTCAACGGCTTGGCGTGGCACCAGAGCGGATTGTGATGGCCGAAGGGCTCGATTATGCCCAGCATATCAGCCGGGTAGCGCTGGCCGATCTGGCGCTGGATACATTTCCCTACAATGGCCATACCACCACCTCGGACCTGCTATGGGGTGGCTTGCCGGTGTTGACCAAGAAGGGCCAGAGCTTTGCGTCGCGCGTGTCGGAAAGTCTGTTGAACGCCATTGGCTTGCCGGAATTGGTCGCTGAGGACGAAGAGGCGTTTGTTGCCAAAGCAAAGGCCTATGCGGCCAATCCCGAAAGGCTTGCCATTCTGAAACAACGCTTGGCGGAAAATCGCTTCATCAAGCCGCTTTTCGATACGGAGCGCTTCACACGCCATCTGGAACTGGGCTATGAGATGATGGTTGAGCGTGCAAGGGCTGGCCTCGCCCCCGGTCACCTCGACGTATCCGCCCTTGCGCCCCGCACCCTGCCTTTCCTGCGGGATTGATGATTTTCGAGGATGACCATGAGCAATCCCATCACCGTTGAAGTGACCCGTGGCAACCATGTCGAGAGCCGCCACCGAGGCATGGCCGTGGTGGTGGATGGTGATGGCAATGTGGTGTTTTCTGCCGGAGATGTGGATGCGGGCGTGTTTCCACGCTCGGCCTGCAAGGCCATGCAGGCACTGCCGCTGATCGAGAGCGGAGCTGCCGATGCCTATGGCCTGGATAACCGGCAATTGGCGCTGGCCTGTTCTTCTCATTCTGGCGAGGATGAGCATGTGGCGACAGCCGCGAGCATGCTGGAGAAAACAGGCCGCGATGTGGATGTGCTGGAATGCGGAGCCCATTGGTCTTTTGACCAGAAAACCCTGATCCATCAGGCCCGCACCTTGGAAAAGCCAGCGGCGCTGCATAACAATTGCTCTGGCAAGCATTGCGGCTTTATCTGCACTTGCGTCCATTCCGGCTATGACCCGAAGGGCTATGTGGAATACGACCACCCGCTGCAACGCGACATTCGCGCCATCATGCACAGCCTGACCGGCACGGTGCTGGATCACGACAATTGCGGCACCGATGGCTGTTCCATTCCCAGTTACGCCGTGCCGCTGAAAGGCCTTGCCTACGGTTTTGCCAAAATGGGCACCGGGCAGGGGCTGGAACCACTGCGCGCCAAGGCCGCCAAACGCCTGTTTGATGCCTGCATGGCGGAGCCCTTTTATGTGGCAGGCACCAAACGCGCCTGCACAGCCATCATGCAGGTTGCGCCGGGCAAAATCTTCGCCAAAACCGGAGCCGAGGGCGTGTTTTGCGCCGTGTTGCCAGAGCTTGGTCTATCAATTGCGGTGAAGGCCGAAGACGGCACCACCCGCGCTGCCGAAGCCATGGTGACAGCGCTGCTGGCCCGCTATTTTGACAAGGACAGTGCGGAACATGCTGCCCTGATGGCCATGACCAACAAGCCAATGCACAACTGGAATGGCCGCCACGTGGGCGATGTCCGGGTGACGGATGTGTTGTTTGGCTAAACCAGAATGATCTCAACACCTGCTTGCTGATAAAGGCTGAGGCAGTCTTCGTCAGCACCAGATACAATCAAGCCCGCCAACCCCGCAAGCGGCACACTCTGGCAGGGCGAAAGCGCATCCAGCTTATCAGCGGTGAGGCAAAGATAAGTCTCGGCAGACACCGAGGCGATAAGCCGCTTGATAGCGGCTTCCTCCGCATCGCCCGTCGTGGCACCATGCTGCGGATGCAGGGCTGTCGCTCCCAGAAAAAACAGGTCTGGCCGCAAGCGTGAAATCGCCTCTGCCGCCACAGCCCCCACCGCCACCATGGAATGACGATAGAGCCGCCCGCCAATGAGGATCACCTCAAGATCGCTGCGATTTTCCAGTTCAATGGCAATGGTTGGGCTATGGGTCACGATGGTCAGGCCAAAATTCTGCGGTAGCAGCCGCGCAATCTCGGCATTGGTGGTGCCGCCATCCAGAAACACCATCTGTCCCGGCTGGATCAGTGCCACAGCGCGGGCGGCCAAGGCCTGTTTTTGCGGAGTGGCGTGGCTTTTTCGGGTGGAAAAATCCGGCAGGTCCGGTGATATCGGTAAGGCCCCGCCATGCACGCGGGTGAGAAGTCCCACTGCCGCCATATCGCGCATGTCGCGGCGAATGGTATCCTCCGACACCTCCAGTTCATGGGCAATGTCCTTGGCAAGCACGCGCCCGTCGCACTTCAGGCGCTCCAGAATGAGGGATTTGCGTTGGCTGGTGAGCATTGCACGAAACTGCATGTTGTTGCACATAAATGCATTTTTAAAACAAAATGACTCGACTCTCAAGCGAAATCGTGCAGATTTGCGCATCTTCATGCCTATTCAAGGAGAGAGAAATGCTGATTTTGATTGCAGGCCCATACCGTTCCGGCACCGACGATGATCCGGTGAAAATGGCGGCCAACTTGAAGACACTGGAAGCGCCATCCTATGCGCTGTTCAAGGCAGGCCATGTACCGATGATTGGTGAGTGGGTGGCGTTGCCGGTGTGGCATGCGGCGGGTGGTGCCACCATTGGTGATGATCTTTACGAGGAAATTTTCCACCCTGTGGCTCATCGTCTGTTGCAAGTGTGCGAGGGTGTTTTGCGTTTACCCGGAGCATCAAAGGGGGCCGATAATGATGTAAAGATTGCCGCCGAGCGTGGTATTCCGGTCTGGTACGGGCTTGAAGATGTGCCGGGCGTGGCGTAGCGCGCAGGATCATGTCTTGATCGTGTGCCTCAATGGCAAGATTTCGATGCCGTCATTGTTCGCAACCGAGGGCGGCATCTTTCATTTATAAATACACCCAAAAATGGGTTGATTTAAGTCAATGAATTCCCGCAAAAGGAGTATTTTGCCGTTGCAATTTCAAATCTCCGCGATATCAATAGCTGTATTTTATAAAAATGCAACCATTGTATTATTGAGGAAGAATAATGGCCGATACGCCGTTCACTGTTGCCGATTACTTACTGACGCGTTTGAAACAGCTCAATGTTACGGATGTTTTCCAAATTCCGGGGGATTACGTCAAGCACTTTACCCAGGCGCTGGAGCATTTTGACGGCATCAATACAATCGCAGGCATCAACGAGCTTGATGCGACCTACGCCGCAGATGCCTATGCAAGAACGAGGGGTCTTGCGGCGGTGTCTCTGCAATACGGCGTCAGCACATTCAGTGCGCTGAATGCTGTTGCGGGCGCTTATGTGGAGCGCAGCCCGATTGTTGTGATCAGCGCCACACCGGGCGATGATGCCCGCAACATCACCACGATGTATGACGTGCTGTTTCACCATTCCACCGGCAATCTCAACGCCGATCAGAATGTGTATGAAAACGTCACCGTCAAGGCAATCACGCTGAGCACCAATGTGGGGGCGGATGCGGCGATTGATGATCTGCTGATTGAAGCCCTGACTCATCGTCGCCCCGTTTACATTGCCTGCTATAAGGAAGTCTGGGGCATGCCATGCCCGGCTCCGTCCGATGGGCCGCTGAAGGCGCGTACCCTTCACAGTCCGGCTCTGGCGCTAGATACGGTGGTGGAAGCGGCCTGGGCGCAAATCACGGCGGCGAAATCACCTCTGATTTTCGCAGGCGTTGAAATCCTGCGGTTTGGCCTGTCGAATCTCTTGCAGCAGCTGATTGATGCCAGCGGCTTTTTGTACACCACCACCAGCTTGGGCAAGACTGTGTTGGACGAAGGTGGTGAGAAATTCCTCGGTACCTATTCTGACGCGGCGTCGATTCCAGCGGTGCGTGATGCGATTGCCGATGCTGACTGCGTGCTCACGCTGGGTGCCATCATTACGGATGATTACCTCAACTTCATTGAAACAAAATATGCACAGATGGTGCTGGCCACCACGGATGGCGCGCGGGTTGGCTATTTCAAATACGCAGATGTAACCATGAAAGATGTCATGGAAGGTCTGTTGGCGAAATTCAAAGCCTCACCAGACTATCCGATCAAGGCTATTGCGCCCGCACAGCCAAAATATCCGCAGCCTTGGGCTGATAACAATGATCCGGTTTATAACCACGATCCGAATATTCTGACCTTCAACCGGTTCTTCCAGCATTCCACAAAATTCCTTCAGGAGCATGATCTCTGGAAGGACATTGTGATGACCTATGGCGTCAGCTCGTCGCTCTATGTTGCCACCAATGCTTATGGTCTGAAGCAGGGCAGTTTCGTGTCCTCTGCCGCTTGGCAGTGCATCGGTTTTGAAACTGGTGCTGCGGCTGGCGCGCAATTGGGCAGCGGCAAGCGCGCTTGGGCGGTTGCCGGCGATGGCGGCTTCATGATGATGTGCCAATCGCTCTCAACGCTGGCCCGCAACAAGCTTAACGCCGTGATCTTTGTGATGAGCAACAAGGTCTATGCGATCGAGCAGGTCTATGTGGACATGGACGCCTTCAAGCCGGGACCTGAGCATCAGTTTGATGCCTTCGATCTCTTGCCAACCTGGGACTATATGGCGCTGGCCAAGGCATTTGGTGCCGAAGGCCTTCGCGTCTCAACGCCTGCCGAGCTTGAGGCTGCCCTTCATCATATCAAGGACGTCAAAGACCATCCCATTTTGGTTGAGGTGGTGATCCCTGAAAAGGATCTGCCCCAGCAAATGTATCGGCTTGGCATCGAATAGTTTTCAAACCAGTTTTCACGGACGGTGATTTTACCATGACCCATAAAAC
The DNA here is from genome assembly GCA_003501385.1 of Rhizobium sp. Lineage (GTDB taxonomy): Bacteria > Pseudomonadota > Alphaproteobacteria > Rhizobiales > Rhizobiaceae > Allorhizobium. Next base: position 8,140 of record DNPN01000302.1, read on the forward strand.
CTACTCTATTTTTGGCGCAGGCGCCGCTGGCCTCTACACGGCCTGGCGCTTGTTGAGCGGCACATCGCACAGCAAGGTCGCGGAGGGCCGTGCTTTGACGGCGGGCGATGTTCTCGAACTTTATGATTGGGGACAGTATGATTTCAACGCGGAAAACCGCGGCACGCGCGAGCCGGGTGCGCGTATTGCCACCTGGTTCTATGATGATAACAAAGATAATTCCTATCTGGAATTGGGCGGTATGCGCTACTCCCATTGGGATCAGAAACCGTCGAAAGCCTTTCCCCATCCCAATGGCGGCGAGGCACCGGGCCATCGTCTGGTGACCAAGACCATTCAAGAGCTGGGCCTTGATCCGGTCTCCATCCCGTTCAATGTCACAGACAATCAGTTGCTCTACCTGCGCGGTCGCAACATGTATCTCAACGACATCAAATCCGGCAATCCGGCTCCTTATTTCATCAAGGGTGATGGTGCCGACCAAGGCCCCGATACTGGCTTTGACACGGTTGAAGCGCTTGCCTTTCCAACAGAAGAACAGGCTCCCAAAACCAGGAAAGATTGGGCGAGCTTCTACAACACGGGCACAATCACCGTTGAGACCTCGCCAAATTCCGTGTTCCAAAAGGGTGATTTGCTGAAAAACATTGGCTACTGGAACCTGTTGGTCGATCAACTGGGGCAGGAAGGCTATGAATATGCCGCCGATGGCAATGGCTATAGCTCCAATGTCATCAACACCAGCTCGTCTGTATCCTTCAACATCAATGATGAATTTGCCCCCGGAACCCAATATCGCACCCTGTCGATTGGCTATTCCGGCATGTTCAATGCCTTGTTCGATACCGTTCAGGCCCTGGCCAAGCAAAAGGGTATTGTGTTCCACTATGTGCCCAACACTCGTCTGCATTCGATTGTCTGGAAGCATCATAAAGCGGTTTTCACCGTTGCCAGCCGAGCAACCCCCACCATTGCCGAACGCTCGGGTGAGGCGGATGCCGCATGGCTTGCTATTCCGCCTGCGGCCGTTGATCTGGTGGCGCAGGCCACCCGCTTCCACAAGCCCGTCGACGATGCCATTGATGTGTTGAACCATGAAAAAGTGTCGCTTTATCTGGAAGCGGCCATCCTCCAGCCGTCCTACAAGATTGGCATGTTCTTTGATACGCCGTGGTGGGCACCGGATGCCGAAAACCCACCCGTCTATCCGCCGCAGATTACCGGATTTGTGGTGACCAAGGATGTCATTGCCACCTTGAAGCAACAGGGTTTTTCGCAGGAGCTGTTGGCTCCGCTGGTGCCGCTGATCTACACACCATTCAGCTCCCTCGAAGCCCTGTTGAAAGCCGCTTACAGCCAGCCGCCCGTGGTGCTGAACACGGTTGAGATTGCGCAATTGGCAGCCGCCGCACGGCGCGACACTATTGGCCCCAGCGCCACGGATTCGCCTGTTCGCATGGTGGTCTATTTTGGCAACAATGCCCGTAAACAGGGTGATAAGCCCGTTTATGGCATTCTGGCCAGCTATGATGATGAAGCCAACACAGCCTTTTGGCGTCAGCTGGAACTGGGACCGAAGGGCACAAAGCACAGGGCCACGTCTTTGGATGTCCAGCCTTTGGAAGGTCCGCGCAAGGCACCCGGCGTGATGGTGAAAATGCTGCGCAAGATGCTGGCAGAAATGCACTATGGCCCCGGTGCAAGCTATGACAAGGTGCCGGAACCGCTGGAAACCAAATATATGGATTGGTCCTTGCCACCGTTTAATGCGGGCTATCATGAATGGGCACCGCATTACGATATTGGTGATGTCATGCGCAAAATCCGCAAGCCATCTCAGCTGGTGGAAGGGGCGGATGCCGACATTTTCATTGTTGGTGAGGCGTTTTCGTTGGATCAGGCCTGGGTGGAAGGTGCCTATTGCACGGCAGAATCGGTGCTGAATGATTTCTTCGGTATCGAGCCATTGATTGACAATAAGGAATATCCGTTCATCTCCCCTCCACAGTAAAGCCTGGCACAATAAAGATTGAACCCTTTGAAGGGGCCGGGGTGTCTTGCCCCCCGGCCCGAATGTTACAAGATCATGGCACTTGCGATCACATTGGCGGCTCAACGCCATTTTTGCCCACCACCACACGGCTGCTGCTTAAAGTCCCATCATCGGCTTTTTGCGATGGTACAAACACGGTGGCACCGGCCTTCAGATCGGCCTCAGTGGCCGGGGCTGTGGTGACAATCGGGGTGCCGTCGGCAATGGAAATCACTTTTTCACCGCCCTTATAGGTCAGTGTCAGACTATGGCCGTTGACGGATTTCACCGCATTGGCCACCGTGGCATTGGTCATGGTGCTGTTGGGCTGCAAGTCCCAGGCATAGCTGCCTTCGCCCGTGCCTTTCATGCTTGCTGGGAAAATCAGCACTTCCAGCGCGCCGTTCTTGCCGTCAGTGGTGGGGATGGAGGTGACGCCGACAAAATCTCCAGCCTTGATGTCGTCCACCGAGGCCTTGGCAAGGCTTGATGGCTTCCAGCCGTCTTTCAAAGCGATTTTGACCACTTCGCCTTCACGGGTTTTGATCACAAGGGTTGCGCCCTGAAAACTCTCAATCTTGCCCCGGACCCGCACTGTCTCGGCGGCATTGGCGGCATTGGCGGCAAGGCCGGTGCTCAGCGCGATTGCCCCACTGATTAGAAGAGAGGATGTGAATTTCAAAAATGACGACATGATGAGCTTCCCTGTTACAGCATTGTCAGCACGGCAATGCCAGTGAACACTGAAGATCAATATCAGAGCAGCAATTTCAAGGGCCGTACACGCAATGTTGAGCGGCACAAACCTCGCGGATTAGAAAAGCGTCAGCCTGAAAATATGCTGCGGCCCGGATCGACCACCGAGATAGAGTTGGCCGGTATCCTCCCACCCACCCTTGGTGTAGAGATGGATGGCTGAGTGGTTGAGACAATTGACCATTAAAAACACATGCCGCGCCTGATAATGCGCACTCACATAGGATTTCAGCCGGGCCATGACCGCTTTGCCGTAGCCGCGCCCTTGAAATTGCTGGCCAACGAGCATGCCGCGTAAGCCCAGATCATCTGGCTCAAAACCACAGGCGTCGAGAGGTGCCGTGCTGACTTTGCTGCGATAATCCCGGTCGATCTTGAAAAAGGCCACAGGCTCGCCTGCGACGGTGCCGATGTGAAAATCCACGCTTGGGTCATTCTCACCCACCATCTGTTCAATGGGCGCAACAAACCTGTGCTGTTCGGGCAACAGGGCCAGATGCAAAACTCTTGGCGTCTCGCCCCGGGGAAGGGGCGAGAGATGAAGCTCAAGAGAAGTGTCGGCCTGCATGGAGGATCACGCCTCAGCAGCGCGGGCCGCCCACATGGCCTTGAAAGCCGGGCGATCCTGGCAGCGTTCCAGCCATGCCTTGAGGTTGGGGGTGGCATCCAGCAGCGGGGCAAAGGGCTGGGCGTAACGAACGATTTCCGCAAGGTTGATGTCTGCGACAGTAAACCGGTCAGAAACGGCAAACTGGCTTTTGGCAAAGTGCTTTTCCAAAACAGCAAATGGACGTTTCAGCAGGCGGGCAGCAGCCGCTGCTTCGCTCTGCCCGGCTTCGCTATCAAGGCGACCATCGGCGGCAATACGGGAAATTTTCAAGGCGTTGCCTTCGATCTCGGTGGCTGCAAACAGCGCCCATTGCATCATCTGGGCATCTTCTTCCAGATCTTTCGGGCCCATTTCACCGCCATATTGCTTGGCGAGGTAAAGGGTGATGGCCAGCGATTCAAACAGTACCAAGCCGTCATCTTCTATGGCGGGAATGGCTCCAAAGGGATTGACTGCCAGAAAAGCGGGCGATTGCGTGTTGATTGGCGCATCTGCCGCCAAAGGATTGTCAAGCTTACCCGCCTGCAGCACAGGCACGTGCTCATAGGCCAGTTCCAGCTCTTCCGTGAGCCACAAAACCCGTGTCGCGCGTGACTTGTAGCAGCCGTAAATTTTCAACATGATCGTCTCCCAAAGGTGATCTTACGCCGACACGTTAGCGCCATTGTTTTGCGTTTGGAAGCATGGGGTTGACATCAAAAAGCGTTTACCCCTATCAATATCAACCAAGGGTCAGCAGTTCACCCAGGCATTACCGCTCCGCAAGGAGAGCTAAACCTGTCGATCACATTTTCAACGGCAAAGCTTTGGCGTCCGCTTGGAAAGTCGGTAACCTCCAGCATGGCAATGGACGCCTTATCGAAGGGTAAAGCCCCTATCGGAGGATAAAGCTATGTCGCGTGTTGTTCATCCCTATCATGCAGCTGATATTTCCGCTTTGGCCAAGGCCATTGGCCGGGAGCTGCAAAAATCACCTGACCTACCCGGTCATGTGGAGTTGTTGAATATCCTGTCGCGCTCTGCGGGCTTTCGCAATTTTCAGCATTTTCGCGCATCCATGTCTGCGCAAACACGGCTGTCGCTTCCCGCCCCGGCCGAGATCAACGTGGATTTCAGGCTTGTAGAGTCCGTCAAGCGGTGTTTCGATGACAAAGGTGTCTTGCTGCGCTGGCCTTCCAAAACCAGCCATCAGAGATTGAGCTTGTGGAAGCTGTGGGCAGCCTTTCCGGCGGATTGCAATCTGGAAGAAAAACAAGTGAATGATCTGCTCAAAGCCCGCAATGGTTTTGGTGATCACGTGCTGTTGCGCCGGGAAATGGTCAACAACAAGCTGTTGTCACGCTCGCTCGATTGCCGTCTCTATCGCCGCATTGAGCAGCGCCCGCCAGCGGAGGCGCTGGCTTTGCTAGAGTTTGTCCGGGAAAAGTGGAATCCGGTTTTCCCGATAAGACAAACGAAAGCAAAGAAGTTTAGAGTCTGTCTGGTTCAATCTGAACCTGACAGACTCTAAGACAAAATTCTGGTGATGTGACTCATGCAATTCGATAAAGCCAATGTTCAGGCCGCAGCCACATTGTTGTTTGGTGTGTTGGGTGCCACCATTTCTGTTCTGACATGGAAGGGCGATCATGACGCTTATTGTGTCTCTAGCGTCCAGACATTCATTGATGTGTCGCGAAAGGCGTATCTGTCGCTTCCCAGCGATCACTACACCAATCCGCTGATGCGGCGTATTGTACGCGATTGCGATTTCAAGGCTGAGGAACTGCTCCAGTTGATGGGGTCTGGGGTTCAGCAAGTGGCGAAGGTGGATGTTGACCTGCAATCACCAGCTGACAGCGAAAAAGCGGCCAAAACCCACCAGAAATGGGTCTCTCTGGGCATTGCCGGCGGAGCTTCCAACTTCTCTGTGGTGGGGTCGGCCACCATGGCGCAGTGGAAGCAGGGCGATCAACTGACGGCATTGGACGACGTGAACGTTCGTCCGAATTTTGCCAATTGGTCTGCACCGCTTGAGGTTATCACCAAAGGCGAAGTTGTCACCCTTGCGGCAGAGCCGGTGGAGGTGCCCGATGGCGAGGCCAAACAATATTGGGGGCGGCTGCGATAGCCACCCCCTTTTGTTTTGTCAATAACCCCGTGCTGATCCGGCTACGGCGCGGCTGTCAATGGCACCGTAATAGCCATGCCCCTTGCCGCTATCGATATCGCTCAGGTTTTTGCCACCCACCAGAATGCCCGCTGCCTGACCCCAGACAGGGCCGTTGTTGCCGCCATCCAGCGTGTAGCCCATGTCTTTCAGTTTCGCGATCGTATCGGGCGAGAGGGCATACGGTTCAAAAAATACCTTATCCGGCTGCCATTGATGGTGAATGCGCGGGGCATTGACGGCCTGGGAAATATCCATGCCAAAATCCACCACATTCAAAATCGCTTCGAGCGTGATGGTAATGATGCGGGAGCCGCCGGGGCTGCCAATCACCATAAACGGTTTGCCATCCTTGGTGATAATGGTGGGGCTCATGGACGAAAGCGGGGTTTTCTTCGGCGCTATGGCATTGGCCTCACCCTGCACCAGACCGTAGAGATTGGCCACGCCCGGTTTGGAGGTAAAATCATCCATTTCGTTATTGAGCAAAATGCCGGTACCGGGAGCCACCACGCCTGCGCCAAACGAGCCATTCAGCGTATAGGTCACAGACACGGCATTGCCGTCCTTGTCGATGATCGAATAATGCGTGGTTTCTGTGCTTTCCTTGCCCCCGAACGGCTTCATATCCTTCGATTTTCCAGCCTCGCCGGGCGTGATCTTGGCGCGAATTTCGTCGGCATAATCCTTGCTGAGCATTTTGGAGACCGGGTTATTGATGAAATCCGGATCGCCCAAGGCCGAATTGCGATCGACGTAGGCATAGCGCATGGCCTCAACCATCTGGTTTACAGTGCTGGCCGCGCCATAACCTTGCTCGCGCAGCGGATAGGCTTCCAGAATGTTAAGGATTTCGCAAATGATCACTCCGCCAGACGAGGGCGGCGGCGAGGAAATAATGTGATAGCCGTGATAATCGCATTCTACCGGCTTGATTTCACGCACTTTATAGCTGGTAAAATCCTCAGTGGTCAAAATGCCCTTGCCCGCAGCACTGGCCTTGGCAATGGCCTCGGCGGGAGCGCCCTTGTAAAAAGCATCTGGTCCCTTGGCGGAAATGCTTTCCAACACACTCGCCAGATCCGGCTGTTTGAGCATTTCTCCTGCACCATAGGCCTTGCCATCGGCTTTCAGGAAGATTTTGGCCGCTTCCGGGTTTTGCGCCAATCGCTTGGCACCACCGGCCAGAATGCTGGCATCGCCCTGATTGAGCGTGAAGCCATCTTTGGCCAGTTGAATGGCGGGCGCCAGTAGATCGGCACGGGTCTTCGTTCCATATTTCTCCCGCGCCAGCTCCAATCCTTTGACGGTGCCGGGCACGCCAACGGCCAGATAGCCATCAAGGCTGGCGTTGGGCACAACATTGCCCTTGTCATCGAGATACATGGTCTTGGTGGCAGCCAGCGGGGCCTTTTCACGAAAATCAATAAAGTTCACCGTGCCATCTTTGAGGCGCACCGTCATGAAGCCGCCGCCGCCGATATTGCCCGCCGTGGGATAGACCACAGCCAGCGCATAGCCCACCGCCACGGCAGCATCCACGGCATTGCCACCACTTTTCAAAACAGCAACGCCCACATCCGTGGCCAGATGCTGGGCCGTGACCACCATGCCATTATCGCCCTGCACCGGAGCGGGCGATGCGGCGTACAAGGGGGAGAAAGGGGTAAGCGCAAGACTGAGGCAGGTGAGGCGAACGAGGCATCTGCCAGAAAATACAGTCATATCAAAAGGCCTCCATGGGATCATTCCTAAAAACAAATGAGGAGCCTATTGCATAATTCTTGAAACCGAAATCAGAATTATCGTCTTACCTTTGGTCATCGTCGTGTTTTGCGACAGCGCATTTCAGTGCCGGTGCGCGCGATTCCAGTCCAAGGATAAAGCGATCGAAGAGAACTTCGAACGTGCCAATATCCTCTGCGCTCCAATCTGCCAGAGCCTGACCAATGACCTCGCGCCGCACGCGCTCAAAATGCTCGGATAACGCCTTGCCGCTTTGCGTCAAGGCCACGATGGTGCGGCGCGCATCCTGCTGGGAGACATCGCGCCGGACCATGCCTCGCCGCACCAGATCCGCCACCACGCGACTGGCACGGGATGGGTCAATGCGCATCTGCTCGGCTATCGCACCCACCGTCACTTCCTGATTCTGCTCGGCATGGGCAACAATTTTGACCGTATCAAAATGCGAAAGCTCTAGCCCATGGCCATCCGTGAGTTGGCTGAGCGCAATCCGCGCCATGAAACGGCGGCCCATCATCATGCGCAATCGGCCCATTGTGGCCGCAATGCTGGCGAGGGCATCGTCGTGGTCAATCGTCGTTGGGCTCAAAGTGTCAGGTTCAATTCTTTGTGTCATGGGCAAGCCATAGCATAAGCATGGCGACAAGAAAATATGTGCTATTGTCATTTATATGCCATTGACAACAATTCTGATCAGGAACATAGATTGGAAATGACAAAAACCAAGGAAATTTGAGTATGGATATGTCCGACTCGCAGAAGCCGTCTGTCCGCGCAGAACCCAATCCCGAATTTCAATCCCTGGTGCATGATCCGCGTTTGCGTATCGTGCTGTTTTGTTTTTTGATGACGGCACTGTTTATGGCGACGCTGGACAATCAGATTGTTTCAACCGCGCTGCCCACCATCGTGGGTGAGTTTGGTCAGCTTGAGCGCTTTGGTTGGGTTGGTTCGGCCTATCTTCTGGCCATGAGCGCGGTGATGCCTTTGTATGGCAAGCTGGGCGATCTGTTTGGCCGCAAATATGTGATGATGGCGGCCATTTTCATCTTCACTGTCGGCTCGCTGGTCTGCGGCCTTTCTGTTTCCATGACCACGTTGATTGCGGCCCGCGTGTTGCAGGGCATGGGCGGCGGCGGCATTATGGTGTCGATCTTTTCCGTCAATGCGGATTTGTTCGAGCCGCGCGTGCGGGCGCGGTATCAAAGCTATTCCAGTCTGGTGCTGATGGCCTCCGGCGCTATTGGACCAACACTGGGGGGCACGTTGAGTGAATGGCTGGGCTGGCGCTCGATCTTTCTGGTCAATCTGCCGATTGGCATTATTGTGCTGACGGGGCTTGCGTTCTTCCTGCCCTATCGCAAGCCCCATCGTCGCCCCAAGATTGATTATGCCGGCGCGCTGCTTTTGGCCGGTGCGGTGACCAGCGTGGTGTTCTGGGCTGACAGTGGCCAGATTTTTGGCTCGCTGATTGCCCCTGCAAGTCTCGGCGTTGTGGCCTTTGGTGTGGTCTGCGCCTTTCTCTGGGTGCAGGTGGAGCGCCGCGCGCCAGAGCCGATTGTGCCGCTGTCCTTGTTTGCCAAGCCAACGGTTTGCCTGCTGTGGATTGTGTCAATTTGCAGCGGTGCGGTTGGTATTGGCTCCGTCAATTATGTGGCGCTGTACTTGCAAACCACCACGGGCCTTTCCCCAACCATGGCGGGCTTGCTGTTTATTGCCACCACGGGCGGCATTGCTATTGGTTCGCTGAACAGCGGTCGCCTGATTTCGCGTTACGGTCGATACAAGAAGTTCACGCTGATCAGCGGCGCGGGCAGCTGCTTGGTATTCGCCATATTCAGTCAATTGCCTGTTGGCACGCCGATTTACATCATTGGTCTGCTGATGCTGATCCATGGCACAAGCGTGGGCATTGCCCAGCAGGTGCCGGTGATTGGTGTGCAAAATGCGGTGCCGCAACGCGATGTGGGTGCCGCAACTGGCACGGTCACCTTGACCCGTATGGGCGGCGCATCGCTGGCCATTTCCATCTACGGTGCCGTGCTGTCGAGCTCGATTGTGGGTGGTGCGGCCATTCCCGGTGTGAAGAATATTGAGGAATTGACACCTGCCGCCATGGCAGCGCTAAACCCGGAAACGCGGGCTGTTGTGACCGCCGTCTATGCTCATGCCTTCAGCCCGGTGTTTATCAGCATGTCGCTGATGATTGGGGCCAGCTTCGTTGCGGCGCTGTTTTTGAAGAATGTGCAGCTGCCAACAATCGGAAAAAAGCCGTCCCGTTAACCGGGACGGCCTGCCATCTTATCTCGATGTCTTACTTCACGTCGATGATGAAATCTTCGCGGGCGCGGCGAACCTTCTTCAGGTTCACCAGCCAATCGTTCTCCGGTTCGCGATAGCCCAGCGGCACAATGGCAACCGAGCGCAGGCGCTTGGCGCGCAGATCCAGAATTTCATCCAGCGCTGCCGGATCAAATCCTTCCATCGGGGTCGCATCCACACCTTCAAATGCGGCTGCCGTCAAGGCAATCCCAAGGGCAATGTAGGCCTGACGGGCGGCATGCTCAAAATTCACCTGTGCATCGCGCACAGGATAGGTGCTGAGTAGCATCTTGCGATAATTTTCCCAGCCTTCGCTGGTGAAATTACGCTCAGCGTTGACCAGATCAAACATCCCATTGATGCGCTCTTCGGTGTAATTATCCCAAGCGGCAAACACCAGAAGATGCGAGCCATCGGTGATCTGGTTCTGGTTCCAGGCAATTGGCTTGATCTTTTCGCGGATGTCCTTGTTGGTCACCACCAGAATCTGAAACGGCTGCAAGCCGCTGGAGGTGGGTGCAAGCCGCGCGGCTTCCAAAATACGCTCAACCTTATCTTCAGCTACAGGCTTGGAAGGGTCCATTTTCTTAGCGGCATAACGCCAGTTCAATTTTTCAAGAAGCACAAAGAATACCTTTCGAGCAAATACAGTTGCGCGCCCTATGTAGGGGCGCGCGGTTTCATGAGCAATCACGAGCCGCCATAAAAGACGGGTGGGCGGGTGAACGCAGTGTTCAAACTGGGTTATTTTTCAACAAAGACAACCTCAGTCAGATCAGCGTCAAAGCGGTAGCGATCATTTTCCCGCCGCAGCAATTGCGACAGAGGCACCTCGCTGCGATTGTTGACAATCACCCGGTCATTTTCCTTTTCCGTGGCAGTCAGCCATTCCACCAGATCCGTTTGCCCGGATTTGAAAAAATCGCAGGCACGGCGAAACAGTTTGGGAAAAATCAGCTGGGCCACGCCTTCGCCGCTCTCTTCAAGCGTGCCCGGTTCACTGCGGGTTTTCCATCCCACGGAAGAAAGGTCCGTCAGGGCAAAACGGTCTGTTTTGTCCACCGACCAAACGCCAAGATTGCTGTCTCGGGCTGCCTTGGCTGCGGCTGACATAATGGTGCGTTGCTCAACAGGGGCGGAGCTATAGAGCATGGGATAGGCCATGCCGCTGGTGATCAGTCGGTAGTTGATACTGGCCTTCAGTGTTGCTTTGGTAATGGCACCTGTTTGGTTCGCCCCAAACGGGTTGCCCGCCAATGTCAGATAGGAAATCGGACGCCCATGCACATCCGCTGAAGCTGTGAGAATGCCGGCTTCAAGGGTTTGCGGCTCAGCTGCCGTCACCGTCTCTCCGGACAGTGTCAGCGCACCAAAGCCGAGAAGATCACGCAAAAGATAGTCGCGGGCGATAGCACCACGCGGCTGGGCCTCGGATTCATAATGGGTCTCAGGCGTGTCGATACCCTCCAGTCGCAGTTGATGGCTTCCATCCTTGGAGGGGCGTAAAAGGTGGGCGCGATAAATGTCCGCAAGCAAGCTTTCATCTTGCGGCTTGAAGCGCACGGAGTCTCCATCGGGCTGCTTTCCGATAATGACGATTGTGCCGGGAATGTAGCGATAATGCTGCAAGGCCATCAGATCACTCTCCTCCTTTTGCGCGGGACCGAAAAGCGGACATCGTTTTCGAAACGTCCGACGCGAAAACAAACATCTTGAAGATCAATGATACTCTTGAAGTTTGGCAGGGACATGAAGTGCCAATTCTCCAGCCTCGCGCCAGCCGGATTCGCTAAGGTGCGGGCCTGTTTGAACCGGAATGGGGTGGGCCATGTCCTTTAAAACTCTCTCTTGCTGTATGTCTGCGATGGTTCGCCCAATGATGTTGGTGCTTGTCGGCCTGTCGCTGTTCATGCTGGGTGGTTGCCTGTTTGTCACCGATACGCAGTTGATGAACACGGATGTGTTTGCCGATCAAACTGCGCCTGTCTGGGATCGTCCAGCCCAGCCTTTGCCGCAAAAGCCAGCCGGGCTTGGCAATTTATATCAGACTCAGTTTCATCAGACCTATGGCGCGCAGGCCTCGCAAGCGCCAGTTTCATCCTTCTCGACGCAATAAGGCAAGGTTCTGGAAGGCAAAGAGCGGGGCAGCCGGTGTCTCCAGCCTCGCGCCAGCCGCAATTGGCATTTTGTGCGCAGAGCTGAACGAGTCTGGGTTGCCTGATGTCTTTGAGAATGCGCTTCTGCGGAATGTCTGCCATTGTCCGCCCCTGTTTGTTGGCGTTGACGGGCATGTCCCTTTCCTTGCTGGGAGGGTGTTTGTTTGTCACCGACACGCAGTTGATGAACACGGATGTGTTTACCGCCCAAACGGCGCCCGTGTGGGATAGGCCAGCGCCTGTGCCTGCCTCCGCATCGGCTTACGCATCGTCTCCGGCACCAGCTCCTGCCGCTTCGGCATCTGCTGCCGCGCCTGCCCAGCCTCGGCCGCCGGTGTTTGCCGGTATCATGGATGAGATTTCTGACCAGCTGACGCCAAAGCCCTATGGGGTTCAGATCAAAACCCCTTACGTCTCGCCCTTTGCCACGCCGATGCAAAAGGCGATTTATGCGCAGATGCGCGATGATGGCCATACGCTCAGCGCCATTCCGCTGGATCGGGTCAATCACCGCTTTCTGCGGCAGCAGGTGGATTATCCCACCTCTGAGCGGCCCGGCACCATCGTGGTGGATACTGAGGCGCATTATCTCTATCTGGTTGAAAAAGATGGTAAGGCCATTCGCTACGGTGTTGGCCTTGGCAAACAAGGCTTTGCCTGGAAGGGCAGGGGCGTCATTCAGTTCAAGAAAACCTGGCCGCGCTGGACCCCAAGCGATGAGATGGTGTCGCGTCAGCCGGATTTGCGGCCGTTCTCTTCCTCTGAGGGTGGTTTGGAGCCGGGCTTGCGCAATCCGCTGGGCGCGCGCGCCATGTATATTTTTCAAAACGGCAAGGATACGCTCTATCGCGTTCACGGTACGCCCGATTGGCAATCTGTGGGCAAAGCGGTGTCGTCCGGCTGCGTGCGCATGTTCAATCAGGATGTGATTGATCTCTATGATCGCGTCAGCAATAAATCTGAGATTGTTGTTTTGTAGTCAATACACATATGGTCTTTCCTATGCCGCAGTTGTGATGGCGTAAACGTGAACAGTTTTCCGCGCAGATTGGTATAGATGCCACAGAGCGGGCCAGAATTGACTTGGCGGAACAAAACCGTCTGGCTATGGTAAGGCTTCATTCGATCAGCAGGATACCATTGCATTTATGAATCGATCCGAGATTTCCCGTCGCGCTTTGTTGTCTCTTTCCGGCCTTGGTGCCGCAACTCTTTTGTCCAGCTGCATGTCTCCCTATCGTCCACCCCTGTATCAGGCACCGCTTGGTGCCAGCGTGATGCCGATTGGGCCAGATGAAGGGGCAGGAATGGGGCCAATGGCACCATCAACCGCCGAGCTGGATGCTATGTATGGCGAAATGGCCGATGGCGGTTTTGTCATTCCGGCCATTCCCTACAAGCAGATCCCGCCGCGCTATTATCGCCAGCGCGTTATGGCTCCTGCCGGTTATCCGGCAGGGACCATTGTGGTCGACACGCCCAACCGCTTCCTCTATCTGATTGAGCGCGGTGGCACGGCCATGCGCTACGGCGTGGGCATTGGCCGCGAAGGCTTTGCCTGGCAAGGTGAGGGCGTGATTCAATGGCGTCAGAAATGGCCAAAGTGGACCCCGCCAGATGAAATGGTGGCGCGTCAGCCGCAATTGGCCAAATATTCTGCGGCCAATGGGGGCATGGGGCCGGGCTTGCTCAATCCCTTGGGGGCGCGTGCGCTTTACATTTTCCAGAATGGGCAGGATACGCTCTACCGCCTGCATGGATCGCCGGAATGGAATTCCATTGGCAAGGCCATGTCATCGGGCTGTGTGCGCCTGATGAACCAGGACATTATCGATCTCTATGATCGCGTGCCGGAAAAAGCCCGCATTGTCGTTTTGCAATAAATCAATCCTGCGCGGCGGCATTCAACCTGCCGCGCAAGGCCTGAAGCTTCTGGCGAAGATCAATCGCGTCCTCAAGACTGCATCCCAAGGCACTGCCAATCGCCGCCATCACAGTCACAGCCTCGTCCTGAAGCGCACGACCTTTTGCGGTGAGCGAGACAGTCACCTGTCGCTCATCTTTTGAATCGCGTTGGCGCTTGACCAAATCGGCCTGCTCTAACCGTTTGAGCAGGGGAGAGAGCGTGCCGCTGTCCAATCCCAGTTTTTCACCCAGCGCCTTGACCGCCAGGTGGTCTTGCTCCCACAGCACCATCATCACCAGATATTGCGGATAGGTCAGCCCTAGCGGCTCCAGCAAGGGTTTGTAGGTGCGCGTCAACGACAGCGATGCGCCGTAAAGGGCAAAGCACAGCTGCTTGTCCAGCACCAGATCGGCCTTCGATATCTCAGGTTTGCTCATCGGTTTTTCCTGCGTTCCATTCTGACCAACACCATGGCGGCAAGACATGGAACGATTGCCATCGTCGGCCGTTATTGTCACGGAATACGAAAAAAATGCAATGCGCAAAAAACAGTTGCGTGCAATTTAATTTTGCGCTATTAAAAAATCACAAACGGCAGCGTGATGCCGCACCAAGTTCAACCGAAGACCAAGTTTAACCACAAAGGAGAGTGCCATGCCTATTCTTTACACCACCAAAGCATCTGCAACCGGCGGCCGCGAAGGTCGTGCTATTTCTGAAAACGGTGTTCTGGACGTGACCCTGACAACGCCGAAGGAACTGGGCGGCAATGGTGCCACTGGCACCAACCCTGAGCAGCTGTTTGCTGCGGGCTATTCGGCCTGCTTCCTCGGCGCTTTGAAATATGTTGCCGCCCAGGAAAAGGTGAAGGTGCCGGAAGACGCTAAGGTCACAGCAACCGTTGGCATCGGCCCACGCGAAGATGGCACAGGCTTTGGTATTGAAGTGTCGATCAGCGTTGATCTGCCCGGTCTTGAGCGCGAAGTTGGCGAAAAGCTGGTGGCGGCAGCCCACATTGTCTGCCCTTACAGCCACGCCATGCGCACTTCGACCGAAGTGTCGGCAACGCTGGCCTGATAGCAGTCCGTTGGAACACAAAAGGCCGGGAGCGATCCCGGCCTTTTTTGTATGTCAGAAGGGCAGGGGCTTATGATGCCCGTGCATAGCGCTGAGACTGACCATAATGCCCGGCGCTGGTGCGGAAACGCTGGATCATATGGGCCAGATTTTCGGTTTCCTGGGTCAGGCTTTGGGCCGCAGCCGTGGTTTGTTCCACCATGGCGGCATTTTGCTGAGTCACCTTGTCCATCTGATCGCCAGCGGCGGTCACTTCACGCAAGGATGTGGCCTGTTCGCGCGCGGCATTGGCAATGTCGGCAATGGTGGTGCTCATCGCCACAACCTGATCGACAATTTCTTTCAGCGATGTACCAGACGCCGTGACAAGACCCACGCCTGCATTGACCTGCGCGCTGGAGTTGGCGACCAGTGTCTTGATTTCCTTGGCAGCATTGGCAGAGCGCTGCGCCAGTTCACGCACTTCCTGCGCCACCACCGCAAAGCCCTTGCCTGCTTCGCCAGCACGGGCGGCTTCCACGCCAGCGTTCAGGGC
>DNPN01000302.1:23693-24009 GCA_003501385.1 Rhizobium sp.
AGAAGATTGGTCTGGAAGGCAATTTCATCAATCACGCCAATGATATTGCCGATCTTCTCAGACGATCCTTGAATGGCAGCCATGGCTTCCACAGCCTTGGCCACGATGTCGCCGCCCTTTGCGGCATTGTCGCGGGCAGCGGCCACGGCGTGCTGGGCGCGACCTGCACCTTCTGCTGTGCCATTGACGCCGCGCGAAACATCACCAAGAGCGGCAATGGTTTCTTCCAGCGAGGCCGCCTGTTGTTCGGTGCGCCGTGCCAGATCGTTGGAGGCTGCCGAGATTTCGCTCAGGCCGGAGCGGATGGTGCCGACGG
>DNPN01000080.1 GCA_003501385.1 Rhizobium sp.
CATTCCAACGGCTTTTCGCTGGTGCGCAAGATTGTCGAGCTCTCCGGCCTTGGCTGGGATGCTCCTGCCCCCTTTGCAGAGGGCAAGACCCTGGGTGCAGCCCTGCTGACCCCGACCCGTATTTACGTAAAGCCGCTGCTGAAAGCGATCCGCGAAACCAAGGCGCTGAAGGCTCTGGCCCATATCACCGGCGGTGGTTTTCCGGAAAACATTCCGCGCGTGCTGCCCAAGCATCTGGCGGCGGAAATTGATCTGGCCTCCATCGCGGTTCCTGCCGTGTTCTCGTGGCTGGCAAAGACCGGCGGCGTCGCCCAGAACGAAATGCTGCGCACCTTCAACTGCGGCGTTGGCATGATTGTGGTTGTTGCGGCTGAGGATGCCGACAAGGTGACAGCCGTGCTGGAAGCCGAGGGCGAAAAAGTTGCCCGTCTGGGCTGGATGATTGCCCGTAGCGAGGGCGCGCCCGGCACGGTTTACAAGGGAACGCTTGGCCTATGAGCGGGATGCGCAAACGCATTGCGGTTTTGATCTCCGGCGGCGGCTCCAACATGCTGGCACTGGCCAAGGCCTGTGAAGCGTCTGATTATCCGGCAGAGATCGTTGCAGTGTTTTCCGACAAGCCTGATGCGGGTGGTTTAAAAAAGGCAGAGGCGCTTGGCATTGCCACCAAAGCCTTTGCCCGCAAGGATTATGCCGGCAAGGCCGAGCATGAGGCTGCGATTTTGAGCGCATTGGATGCGGCAAAGCCGGATCTGATCTGTCTGGCAGGTTATATGCGGCTGTTGTCGGGTGGGTTTATCCGCCATTATCAGGGCCGGATTCTCAATATCCACCCTTCGCTTCTGCCGCTGTTTCCGGGCCTTCACACCCATCAGCGCGCTTTGGATGCAGGCATGAAAATTGCCGGATGCACCGTGCATTTTGTCACGGAAGGCATGGATGAAGGCCCGGTGATTGCGCAGGCTGTGGTGCCGATTTTGCCAACAGACACGGCTGATAGTCTCGCAAGCCGCACGCTGACCGTGGAGCACCAGACCTATCCGCTGGCGCTGAAACTGGTGGCTGAAGGCACTGTGACAATGCTGACGGACGGCACAATTGCGCGCTCTGGCTTTGCCGCCAATGCGCAGGATACGTTGATCAGCGCGTAATCACCGCACCGAGACTGCGATAGATCACATAGGCGGCCACCACAAAAATCATCGCGGCAAAAATGCGGTTCAGGGTGTTTTTGTGGTCCGCCAGCCGGGTTGAAACCAACGTGCCGATGATACCGCCCAGAACCCCGCCTGCAATGAATTCTGCTGCCAGCGTCCAATCCACCAGACCCGACAGGGAGTAATTGATGGCGGTTGCAAGCCCGAATGCCGCCACCGCCAGAAGCGATGTGCCCACGGCATTGATCATCGGCATGCCAGTTGCCAGAATAAGCCCCGGTACAATCAGAAAACCACCACCAATGCCGAAAAAGCCAGAAGCGGCACCAGATACAAGCGCCACCGCTGCGGTTTTCACACACATGCGCAAATCCACCGGCTTGGGGCCGCTGGCCGTGACCTTGCGAGGACGCAGCATCAACACACCAACAACAACCATCAGCAGGCCAAACAGCAGCAGCAGCTTTGAGCCATCAATGGCTTTGCCAAGCGATGACCCGGCCAGCGCACCCAAAACCCCGAGACCCGCAAACACAATGCCACAGCGCCAACGAACATTGCCTTTGATGGCATGGCTGGCGAAATTGACAATCGCATTGGCAGACACGGCCAAAGCGCCCGTGCCAATGGCAATATGTGGCTGCGATACGCCGACCACATAGAGCAGCAAGGGGGTTGCCAGAATGGAGCCACCGCCGCCGAGCAGCCCCAAAGTAAACCCAACCAGGCTACCGGAACCAACAGCTGAAATCAGTGTGTTCATTGGATTTTTCCTGCAACGGTGCGATCATGCACAAGCATGCCCACCACCATGGCCACAACAAACAGCAACACAGCACCATAGCCCATGGGCAAGGAAGCAATGGCTGGTCCGGGGCAAAAACCACCGAGGCCCCAGCCAATGCCAAAAATGGCAGAGCCAAGCACCAAAGGCGCATCAATCCGAACCTTGGTTGGCATGTAGAACTGATCGGCCAGCACCGGCTTTGCCATTTTTTTCACCAGCGCCATGCCCGCTGTTGCCACCACTACGGCACCGCCCAGCACGAACATCAGGCTTGGGTCCCAGGCCCCGAAAATATCCAGAAAGCCCTGCACCCGTGCCGGGTCCAGCATGCCCGACAAAGACAGGCCAAAGCCAAACATCAGCCCGCAGCCAAGGCTGGCCGCAATTTGCATCATTGACGTTTTCATAGGCTGCCCCTCATCATGGTCACGGTAATCATGCCGGTGGCCAGAAAGGTCAACACGGCCACCATGGAACGCTTTGAAAAGCGCGCAAGCCCTAAAACACCATGACCACTGGTGCAGCCAGAGCCCATGCGTGCGCCAAAGCCGACCAGAAGACCGGCAATCATTGTGATTGGCAGTGTGGCGGTGATGGTTACAACCGGCCAATGACCAAAGGTGGCCAGAAACAGCAAGCTGCCCAGCATCAACCCCAGCACGAATACGCTGTTGATCCATACACTTTCGCCTGCCGCCAGCTTGCCGACAATGCCGCTGATACCGGCAATGCGGCCATTCAGGATCAGAAACAGAATACAGGCGAGGCCAATCAACATTCCGCCCGCCAGTGATGGGAGATAAGTCATCATGATGGCATATCCTCTGCACAGAAAATGGCGAAAAGGGCCGCAATCAATTGCTGCGTCTTGGCTGCGGTCAGGGCATAGAAAATCTGCTTACCCTCGCGCCGAGTTTCCACAATCCCTGCATCGCGCAGAACCGTCAGCTGCTGCGAGAGGTTGGGCTGGTGAAGATCCAGCTTTTCTTCCAGCTCACCAACCGAATATTCTCGCTCCACCAGCGCGCAAACCAGCATCAACCGCGTGGGATGGGCCAGCACCTTGAGATGGCCCGCCACTTCCTTGGCACGGGCCTCCATGGCTTTCGGGCTCATTCCGGCCCGTGCTTTCAGGTCGGCAAATGTCTCTACCATGTCGCCCCCTGCAGCACATTGAGTGGAATTTTCAGATAGCGCTGACCATTGTCTTCTGGCTCCGGCAGCCGTCCGCCCCGCACGTTGATCTGCAAGGCGTGCAGGATCAGCTTGGGCATGGGCAAGGTGCGATCACGGGCATTCCGCAGTGCCACGAAGCTTTGCTCCGTGGTGTCGGAAAGATGAGCATTGCGGGCTTTTTGCTCGGCCACTGTGCTTTCCCATCGCGGCACGCGGCCGCCGGGTTGATAATCGTGGCCGGTGAAAATCCGGGTTTCAATCGGCAGAGCCAGAATAGCCTGCATGCTCTGCCACAGAGCATGGGCGCTGCCGCCGGGAAAATCCGCCCGCGCCGTGCCGCTGTCGGGCATGAAGATGGTGTCATGCACAAAAGCCGCATCACCAATCACATAGGTGATGGATGCCAATGTATGGCCGGGTGAGAACATCACTTTCGCCTCAATCGATCCCAGCTTGAAACGCTCGCCATCTTTGAACAGATGATCCCATTGCGAGCCATCGGTTTTCAGCGCGGGCCAATTGTAAAAGCCTTTCCACAAGGTTTGAACATCAACCACGTGCTCACCAATGGCGGTTGGCGCACCGGTCTTGCCTTGCAAATAATGGGCCGCTGAAAAATGATCAGCGTGGGGATGGGTATCGAGAATCCATTCCACCGTCAGGCCCTTTTGCGCAACATAGGCGAGAATCCGATCGGCATTGTCGGTTGCGGTCTGGCCGGATTTTTCATCATAATCCAGCACCGGATCAATGATGGCGCATTTGCCCGTCTCTGGGTCAGAGACGACGTATTGCATGCTCCATGTGCGCGGATCGAAAAAGCCTTTCACCTGCGGTCTTTGCGCGGCATGGCGCTCTAACCATGTGACAGCATTGCTCAAGTCCATCCCGTGCTGTTGGCCGAAGGCCAAAACATCAGAGGCCTGCATGTTGCCATCCAGAACCTGCGCCAACACGTAAAGGGTCAAGGCCCTTGCACCGCTGCGGCAATGGGCAAAGACTTGGCCCTCACCGGCGGTGGCGGCTTGAAAAGCCTCCACATCCGCCTCGGTGATATTGCCCATGGTGACGGGAATGAAATGATAGCTGAGGCCAGCCTTATGGGCGGCCTCGCGCTCCGCCAGATTGCCAAGCGCGCCCTCTTCATCATCAGGGCGCAGGTTGATGAGGGTCTTGCCCCCTTCCCCGTGCAGGTTTGCTATATCCTGAAGGGTCGGCTGGCCTGATATCTGCAAGGTCTCGGTGATGCGGGTCGGCATGGGTGCCACTCCTGTGAAACAATATACATTATTATATATCGTATATTGTCTATTTTCAAGCGCAAAATGACGACAAGGGAAATTACCTGAAACAGTGACGCTTCAGGTACTCTTTGATCATAGTAGAGGTTCAAACCAAGCTGGCTTTATCCGCCAAGCCCGTTCAGTGCCGCCCATTGCAGCAGCATGATGGTTTTGGCATCGATGATCTCGCCGGTGCTGATCATCTCAAGCGCTTGCACTATTGGAACTTCGAGCAATTCCAGATCTTCATGCTCATCTTCCAGCCCGCCACCGGAGGCGACTTTTTGCCCATCGCTGATTTCGGCGTAGAAGAAATGGATTTTTTCCGTCACCGCCCCCGGAGACATATAGGCCGCGAACAAAAAACGCGGAGCGGAAATCTGATAGCCGGTTTCTTCCAGCACCTCGCGGCAGGCGGTGTCTTCCGCCGCGCCACTGTCAATCACCCCGGCAGGCACTTCCAACAGAAATGCTGCTTCGCCCGCAAGATAGACCGGCGCACGAAACTGCCGCACCATCAGTGTGGTTTTTCTGCTTGGATCAACCAGCAGCACGGCAACAGCGGGCTTTCGCTCCAGAACTTCACGACCGAAATTCACAAGCTTGCCAGTGGAATCCGTATAGTCGAATTCCAGCCCATGCAGCTTGCTCCAGCCATTCCACAGCGCCTTGTTGTGGACGAGCTTGACGATGGTTTTGTCAAACTTGCTCATCCCACGGCTTTCCTGAGCCAGACCTTGTTGTCGTGAAATGCCGCACCGCCATAGGGTGCTGGCGCATCGGCACCGGTCAGCACATTGATGCCTTCACCATCCAGATGCGATTTGTTGGGCCACAGGCCCTCTGCCACCAGCACACCGGGCTTGACCGCATCGGTCACGCGGGCATGAATGCGAAGATCACCACGTCCATTGCCGATCTGCACCACATCACCCGAAGTAATGCCCAGAGCATCAGCATCCTTGGGATTGAGCATCACCTCTGGCCGCCCTTCCTTGTCGCGCGAGGTTTTGGTCTCAGCGAAAGTCGAGTTGAGGAAATTGCGGGCCGGAGATGTGGCCAGCCGGAAGGGATGCTCGGCATCGGCCAGCTCAATCACATTCATCTGATCGGGAAACACCGGCAGCTCCGCAACAGGCCCGAATGAACCGAGAACCGCTGGTGGCTTGCCGGGTGCTGGTGTATTGATCCAATCCGGCTTGAAGCGGAATTTGCCATCGGGATGGGCAAAGCCGTTGAGATAATGCGCCTCTTCAAACGGCGGCTGGCAATCCAACCATTTCTCAGTCTCAAACGTGGCGAAATCCGGCTTGCCGCTGGCGGACAGAATATGATCGATATGTTCGCGCTCACTCAAACCAAAGCCGGGCAAATCTGAAACGCCCAGACGCTTGGCCAGCTCTTCGATCACAAACAGGTTGGTGCGTACCGTTTCCGGCGGCTCCAACAGTTTGGGGCCGATCAACACATGGCTCTGACCACCACCGCGGTAGAGATCATCATGCTCGACAAACATGGTGGCTGGCATGACAATATCGGCCACATCAGCCGTTTCGGTCATGAAGTGCTCATGCACGGCCACAAACAGGTCATTGCGCAGGAAGCCTTGCTTTACCAACCGTTGTTCTGGTGCGACATTAATGGGGTTGGTGTTCTGGATCAGCATGGCCGTCACCGGCCCACGATGGCGCAACGCCTCAGCATCGCCCGTCAGCACCCGGCCAATTTGGGATTGGTCCAGCATGCGGATGTCGGGATCCACAAAAGCGGTGCCCATCAATTCGGCTTTGTTGAGCTTGAAAATATCGCTGTTGGAGTGAAACGCCCCACCGCCCTCATATTGCCAGCTGCCCAGCACTGTTGCGAGTGAGAGCGCCGCATGCATGGACACCGCGCCATTGCGGCTGCGGGTAAAGCCATAGCCAAGGCGGAAATAGGTCTTTTGGGTCTCGCCGACCAATTTGGCAAAGGCTTCGATTTCCTCCACCGACAGGCCGGTGATGCTGGCGGCCCATTCCGGCGTCTTGTCCTTCAGATGCGCTTCAAGGCCCTCGGGGTCATCGGCATATTTGGCCATGTAGGCGCGATCTGCCATGCCATCACGAAAGGCAATATGCATGGCGGCGCAGGCCAGTGCTGCATCGGTGCCAGGGCGAAGAATCAGGGCCATATCGGCCTGTTTCATGGTCGGGTTATCGTAGATATCGATAACCACCAGCTTGGCACCACGGTTTTTCTTGGCCGCCACAGCATGGGTCATCACGTTGACTTGCGTTGCCACCGCATTCGTGCCCCAGATGACCACGCAATCAGACACCGCCATTTCGCGCGGATCGGGACCGCGCAGCGTGCCGGTACCCATCACGTAGCCGGTCCAGGCCAGATTGGTGCAGATGGAGCCAAAGAAGCCGGAATATTTTTTGGCGTGACGCAAGCGCTCAATCGAATCGCGCTGCACCTGCCCCATGGTGCCCGCGTAAAAGTAAGGCCACACCGCCTCGCTACCATGCGCCTGCTCGGCCTGCACGAAGGCGTTGGCAATTTCGTCCAGCGCGGCATCCCAGGAAATCTCCTGCCAGTGCCCCGCCCCTTTTGCACCCACCCGGCGCTTTGGCACCAACAGGCGATCAGGGTGATATAGCCGCTCGCTATAGCGCGCAACCTTGGCGCAGATGACGCCTGCGGTGTAGCTATTATCCTTGGCCCCGCGCATCCGGCCAATTTTGCCATCCTCGGTGAAATCAACCTCAAGGGCGCAGGTGGATGGACAGTCATGCGGACAGGCCGTATGACCAAGTTTACGTTTTTGAAGAGGGCTCGCGATGTTCATGGCACTGTTATAGGCCAAGGCATGAGCATCCAAAAGCCCCACTGCATGATTCTTTAAACCGGCATCGGTTTAAAGAGAAAATTATGCAGCAGATATAAAGAGCTACGGAGTTTACGCCATTTATGGTGCAAACTCCGTAGCGTAAGAAATCATCAAACCCATCGGAATTGAGAATGAATTATCGCCATATCTACCACGCAGGCAATTTCGCGGACGTGTTGAAACACGCCGTACTGGCGCGGCTGATTGTCTATCTGCAACAGAAGGATAAAGCGTTTCGGGTACTGGACACCCATGCTGGCATTGGCCTTTACGATGTCTCGTCCGTTGAAGCACAAAAAACAGGCGAATGGCTGAATGGTATTGGCAAGCTATTGGATGCGGACCTGCCTGTCAGGGTGATCGAGATTCTCAAGCCCTATCTGGATGTGGTGCGCGCGCTCAACCCCGATGGCCCCATCACCTGCTATCCCGGATCGCCAAAACTGGCGCGTGAGCTGTTTCGCCCGCAGGACCGCCTTTCGGCCATGGAACTGCACCCGGATGATTACCGCACCCTGGCGCGGCTGTTTGAGGGCGATTATCAGGCCCGCATCACCGAGCTGGATGGCTGGCTATCGCTGGGTGCGCACCTGCCGCCGAAGGAAAAGCGCGGCATTGTGCTGGTGGACCCGCCGTTTGAGCTGGAAGGCGAATATGAGCGGCTGGTGGATGGCCTCTCCCGCGCCTATCGCCGGTTTTCCACTGGCGTTTATTGCCTTTGGTATCCGATCAAGAAAGGTGCACCCATTGCTGCCTTTCATGAGGCATTAAAAGAAACCGGCATTCCCAAAATGCTCTGCGCGGAACTGCATGTGAAAAGCGACCGCGACGGCACGGGCCTTTCCGGCACCGGGCTGATTATTGTCAATCCACCTTTCACCCTCAAGGATGAGCTGCATGCAGTTCTGCCAGAGTTGAAGCGTGTGTTGGCCGAAGACCGTTATGCCTCGCAGCGCTGTTTCTGGCTGCGCGGCGAAGATTGAGCCGATTATAACCTTATCAGGACAATGATCATGAAGCTGCTTTACGCTCCCGCCTCCCCCTATTCCGCCAAGGTTCGCATGGCGGCCAGCCATCTCGGCCTTAAGCTGGAGGAGATCAAGGTTGATACCTCCGCCAATCCGCTGGACCTGATTGATGCCAATCCGCTGGGCAAAATCCCCACGCTGATCACCGATGAGGGGCAGGCGATTTATGATAGCCGCGCCATCATGCACTATTTCAACCGCCTGTCCGGCGGTGGCCTTTATCCAAAAAAAGATGAAAAACGCACCGAGGCCGAGGTGCTGGAAGCCCTATGCGATGGCATTACCGATTGCCTGCTGACTATTGTCTATGAAAAGCGCAATCACCCACCGGAAAAAGTGCACCAGCCGATCCTTGACCGGCAATGGGATAAGGTCACACGCGGCCTGACCTATCTGGAAGCCAATATGCCAAAAACCGGCAAGAAACTGAATGGCGGCCATTTTTCCATGGCGGGCATGCTGGGCTATCTGATGTTACGCTTTCCCGGTGAATGGGAAAATGGTCATGTGGCGCTGACAGCTTGGCCAGCCGTGTTTGCGGATAAGTTCAAGAATTATCAGTTGCTGCGGCCGCAAGCCTGATACCTAAAGCCTGTCGCAGTAAATAGGATTCACTGCGACAGGCTTTATCTCTTATTTAGCCGCATGTACGTTATCGTTTTATTGAGGACAATAAAACGCGACATGCTTTAATGCGAGCGCCATCTTGATGCCGGTGTGGCATCGGTCTCGAGATCGTCTACCCTGGTTTCCAG